>JBBQIB010000081.1:0-14979 GCA_038324515.1 Burkholderiales bacterium | reverse complement strand
CAACTGGCGCGCTGGTACAGCGCCGCCGACGCATTGGTGCTGGCCAGCAGCCGCGAAGGCTGGGCCAATGTGTTGCTGGAAGCCATGGCCTGCGGCACCCCGGTGGTGGCCACGCGCATCTGGGGCACGCCCGAGGTGGTGGCCGGCCCGGCGGCCGGCGTGCTGGTGGACGAACGCAGCGCCCCGGCCCTGGCCGCGGGTGTGCAGCGCCTGCTGGCCGCGCCGCCCGACCGCGCGGCGGTGCGGCGTTATGCCGAGGGTTTTGGCTGGGGCGCCACCAGTCAGGGGCAGCTGGAATTGTTCAGCCGGCTGGCGGGGCTGGCCCTGCCGGTAGCGCAGGAGGGGCTGCGTCATGCGTGACCTGCTGCTTCTGTCCATCGTGTGCGGCGGCTCGCTGTATGCACTACGGCACCCGTGGGTCGGCATGCTGATTTGGACTTGGATCAGCGTCATGAATCCGCACCAGGAATGGGGCTACGCGACGGCCTCAATGCCGTTGGCTCTGATCGCCGCGATCGCGACCCTGGTCGGGTTGCTCTTCACCAAAGAAAGGCGCAATCCGCTGGACAGGCCAGCCAGCCAGGCATTGCTGGCCTTAGTCGTCTGGATATGCATCACATTGCCGTTCTCGATTTACTTCGACCTAAGCCTCTCGCTATTCGAGCGGTCGATGAAGATCTTCCTGATGGTTTTCGTCACCATCGCCTTGATCGACAGTCGCAAGAAGCTCGACCTCTTTATCTGGGTCTGCGCAATTTCTATCGGCATCTACGGCATCAAGGGTGGGATATTCACCGTAACCACAGGTGGCAATTACCGTGTGTGGGGGCCGGGCGGCTTCATCGGTGGCAATAACGAGATCGCGGTGGCGATCATCATGGTCATTCCGCTGTTCCGTTATTTGCAGCTTCAGCAAAGCAACGTCTGGATGCGCAGAGCCTTGCTGGTGGTCATGGTGCTGTGCGCCGTCACCGCTATCGGCACCTACTCGCGCGGCGCACTTTTGGCCATCTTCGCGATGGCCGCGTTCCTGTGGTTGAAGTCGCGGGGCAAGCTCCTGGGCGGAGTGCTCATTGTTCTGGTCGGCGTGGTGGTGCTCACGTCGATGCCGGAGCACTGGTGGGACCGCATGCGGACGATCCAGGATTACCAGGAAGATGACTCTGCGTTGGGGCGGCTGAACGCCTGGCACATGGCCTGGAATCTGGCCTGGGACCGCCTCTTCGGCGGCGGCTTCATGATCTACAAGTACGAGGTTTTCCTGCAGTACGCCCCCGAGCCCGATCGGGTTCATGCTGCCCACAGCATCTATTTCCAGATCATGGGTGAACACGGCTTTGTCGGCCTGGCCCTCTTCCTGCTGGTGGGTGCCTTCACTTGGTACGACGCCAGCCGCCTGATCTCGATGAGCAAGCGCCGCCCCGAGATCGCCTGGGCGGGCGACCTCGGCCGCATGATTCACGTCAGCATGATCGGGTTCGGCGTCGGCGGCGCATTTCTCAGCCTTGCGTACTTCGACCTGCCCTACAACATCATGGTGATGGCGGTGTCTGCAGTGTGGCTGGTGCGGCACCTGGCCGCCAGCCAGGTCGCTGCGATGCCACCGCCTCATGCCCTGGGGTCGCAGGGTCAGGTCGCAGGTGCGCAGTCGTTGCGGCACCGATGAAAGCGCTTTTTCAGCTGCTGTCGCCAGCAGGGCCGCGCGCGAGCTTGTCGATCCTGATCCTGCACCGTGTTCACGCTGCGGCCGACCCGCTGTTTCCCGACGAGCCTGACGCCACGAGGTTTGACCAGATCTGCGGCTGGCTCAAATCCTGGGTTGATGTCATGCCGCTGGACCGAGCCGTCGCTGCACTGCGGGCAGGCACGCTACCGCCGCGGGCATTCGCGATCACCTTCGACGATGGCTATGCCGACAACCACGATGTCGCATTGCCCGTCCTGCAACGCCACGGCCTGCCGGCCACCTTCTTCGTGGCGACAGGTTTCCTTGGCGACGGTTGCATGTGGAACGACGTCGTCATCGCTGCCGTACGCGATTGCCGACAAGATGTCGTATGCCTGGATGCGCTTGAAGGTGCGTCCATGCCGCTGCGCAATGCCGCAGAGCGTCGGGCGCTCGTCGACCGGCTGCTGCGCGCGCTCAAGCACCTGCCCTTGGACGAGCGCGCCGCGGCGGTGCAGCAAGTCGCCCGCCAATGCGGTCTGACTCGGCCGCCGCGGCCGATGATGCAGCCAGCCCAGGTGCTGGCCCTGCACCGCGCCGGCATGCAGGTGGGCGCCCACACGGTGTCGCACCCGATCCTGTCTCTGCTGGACGACGACACCGCACGTGCCGAGATAGGCGGCAGCAAGCGGACACTCGAGTCGCTGCTGGATGCGCCCGTGAGCTTGTTCGCCTACCCGAATGGCCGCCCGGTTGACGACTACGACGGCCGCAGCGTGCAGTTCGTGCGCGAGGCCGGCTTTGACGCTGCCGTGTCCACGGCCTGGGGTGCCGCCCGCACGGGGCACGCCGACATGTTTCAGCTGCCGAGGTTCACGCCTTGGGATCGATCGCGTTGGCGCTACGCCATGCGCCTGGCGCAGAACATGAACCGTATAGAGCAGCGGGTGTGAGCGCTCAGCCCACCGCAGGCGTGGTCATACCGTACTACCAGCGTGTGCCGGGCACCCTGGCACGCGCGCTGCGTTCGATCGCCGCCCAGACCCACCTCGCCGGGATCCAGGTCGTCGTTGTCGACGACAGCTCGCCCGCGCCGGCGTCGGACGAGGTGGCCATTGCTGGCGACTTGGGTTGTCCAGTGACTTTACTTTCGCAGTCCAACGCAGGCCCGGGCGCAGCGCGCAACTGCGGCTTGAATCACCTCGTCGGTAAGGTCGACTTCGTCGCCTTTCTCGACTCGGATGACGAGTGGCGCCCGCAGCACCTGGCACGGGCCATGGCCGCGCTGGCTGCCGGGTATGACGTCTACTTCAGCAACCTTTTTCAACTGGGTCAGACCATCTCTGCGTTCGAGCGCCGCAGACACCTGGCGCCCGAAGATCATCCCGCCATCGATCCCGCTCTCGGGCTGCATGCCTACCAGGGACGCATGGTGGACCAGATCGTGACCGGGAACGTCATCGGCACGCCGACTGTCGTCTACCGGTTTGCAACCTATCCTGCGCTTCGGTTCCGGCCCGAGTACCGTAACGCGGGCGAGGACTATCTGTTTTGGCTCGAACTGGCAGCGCGGGGTGCTCGCTTCGCCTATTGCACCAAGCCTGGTGTGGATTGCGGGCGCGGCGTCAATGTTTACTCAGGTTCAGGTTGGGGCACCGATGGCCACGCCCGACGAACCTATGACGAACTTCGCTACCGGGCCTGCACTTTGCGCGAATTCGACCTCTCGGCACCAGCGCGGGCCCATGTGCGCCGCGAGACAGGACGACTCTGCAGATCGATGCTCATGGACACGCTGCACCGGCTACGCCGTCGCAAGCCGGTCACTTGGCAGCTCGTTGGTGCGATGTTCACCATCCAGCCCAGTTGGCTGCTAAAGGCATTGATGCCGTCCTCACGGGCGTGAAGGCATTTGTCTCAGCACGCCGCGCAGCAGCCAAGTCTTCCAGTAGCGCATTCGCCATGGCGCCAACCCGCAGGCGGCCCGCAGCAGTTCCCGGGCATCGTCAGGCTGTGACGCGGACACGTATTGGTATCCCTGCCCGAACAGTTCCTGGGCAACCGCTGCGCGAAGTCCGTCAATGGCACGATAAGGGCGCGCATCAATCCATCGCAACCGGGCTCGCAAGCTCTCTTGGTCGGTGATGCCACGATTGCCTGATCCGGAGAGCGTTGCCGCTGACCGGAAAAAGCTGCCGAGCACCTCGGGTACATGCACCATCGTTTCAGTGGTGGCGATTCGCAGCCAGAACTCGTAGTCACCAGCGACTTTGAAGGACTCGTCGAACCAGCCGTGTCGCTCGTGGATACTGCGGCGCCAGAGCGGCTGCGGACCGCAGATGCAGTACCGCATCAGGGCAGTAAGACTGAAATCTGGACACCTTGCGAGAGCGGCATCACGGCTCAGACATTGCGCCAGGGTCTCGTTTTCGACGGTGCTGAATGCGTGGTCAGCGTAGGCCAGCGTAACCAGTGTCCGATCCAGCGTAGTGGCCAGTTTTTCGAAGGCGTCGGCGCTGTGCCGGTCATCGGTGTTGGCCGAAGTCACGTACTTGCCCCGGGCCAGCTGTATACCCCGGTTCCAGGCTGCGTACAGACCCTCGCGCTCTGTACGCAGGTAGACGAGGTGCAACCGCGGGTGCGCCGCCGCGAATCGCGCGCAGATCGCGCCCTCCGCCTGGGGCGAGCCGCTGTCGATCACGATGATTTCGATGTCGGCGGCGAGAGTCTGGCCGGCCAAGTCTTCCAGGCAGCCTTGCATGAATCGCTCAGCGGCATAGCTCGAGACGATCGCGCTGACCAGGGGGGTGGTGGGCATGAGGTTTGCTCGGTTTCATGCGCGCGCAGGCGCAGCGCATTCAGGAACGAAAGGTGTACCTAGGCGCATGCGCCCGAAGCCACTGTTCCAGCATCATCAAGATCCATACCATCTCGCCGTAGTACCCCGGATGCTGATGCAAGTGTTGATCGAACAGGGCCGACACAAAGGCCGGCCGCACCACGCCGCGGGTGGCGAAGCTGCGCACCGAGTCTTCGGCCAGCGCGCGCAACGGTTGGTGGCGGGTCAGCCAGACGCCAAAGGGCAGTCCGAAGCCTTGTTTCTTTTTCTTCAGGATGGCATCCGGCAAAAATCCGCGCAGTGCCTCTTTGAAGAACCAGCGCAGCTTCAGCCCGCGCAGCTTCATGTCCTCGGGCAGCCGCAGCGAAAGGGCCACCAGGCGTTCGTCCAGCAAGGGGTAGCGCACTTCCACGCCGGCCAGTGCGGTGGTCTCGCGCACCTTGGGAATGTCGCTCTCGGCCAAGGTGTAACGCCAGTCGAATGCCAGCATCCGGTTGACGGTGCCCGCGTCGCCAGTGGCATTCCACACCGCCTGACACTGGCGCAGCGGGTCATCTAAATCGACGGCCGCCAGAAAGTCTGGCTCCAGCACTTCGTCCACACCCAGGCGTAACAGCAGGTTGTACATGTGCAGCCGCGCCGGCAAGGGCACGCGCGCCTGTTCGAGGTAGCTGCGCCCCTTGCGCAGCAGCGGCAGCGCGCCAAGCGGGCTGCCTTGCAGCAGGGGTTCAAGCAGCGTGTTGCGCAGCGCGCCCGGTATGGCACCGTAGGCCTCGAAGACCTTCTGCTTCGCGTAGCGTGTATTGCCCCCGAACAGTTCGTCGCCGCCGTCGCCGGCCAGCAACCTTGTCACGCCGTCGGCGCGGGCCACCTGGGCACAGATGAAGGCCGGCACGGCTGACGAATTGCCAAAAGGCTGGTCGTACCAGGCGGCCACCGCTGGAATGGCACGCACCAACTGGTCGGGCGTCACGTAATGCTCGTGATGGCGTGTGCCAAAGTGCTTTGCCGCGATGCGGGCATACGCCATCTCGTCGTAGCCCTCGGCCTCGAAGCCGATCGAGTAGGTCTGCGCTGGCTCGCCGGTCACCACGCCGATCATGCCGGCGACGGTAGAGCTGTCGGTGCCGCCGCTCAGAAAGCAGGCGGCGGGCCCTTCGCCGCCATGCAGCGCGTCGGCCACAGCGGCTTTCAATGCGCCACGAAACTCGTCACGCCACGCGTCGAAACTGCGGCTGTGGTCGGGCGCGAATGCCGGCGGCCGTGGCGCTTGCACATGCAGCGCGCCGCCATCCCACTGCGCACTGTGGCCTGCAGGCAGTCTGTGCACTCCGCGGAACACGGTTCGCGGCGCCGGGATGGCGTGGAAGAACAGATAGTCCAGCAGCGCCTGCGGATCAAGGTCGGACGTGTCCCCGGCCAGGCGGTCGGCTCGCGGGTCGGTGCGCAGTTGGCCGCCGTCGTCGCGCCAGCACAGCGTCTGCAGTGCAAAGCGGTCGACCGCGAGTTCAGCGGTCGCCGGGATGGCCGATTCAATCAGGGTCGTTGGGGCGGTGTCGGGCATGGGGCTCATGGCGTCAGGGTCCGGCAAGGGCCAGGCGGCTGGTCTGCGATGCGCCGGCGTGGCGCGGCGCAGTGACCAACGGCTGAAGGCGCCTTGGGTGCAGATATTCGTGGGTGGGCAGGGCCTCTGCGGCCAATTGCGCGGGCAGCGGCACTGCAGCCTGCCAGGCGCGGCCACCGCGTCGCGGGCGATAGTTGCCAGCGGCTGCTTGCTCCAGATCAGATTCGCTGGCGGATAGATTGCCTTGCGCGAGGAAGGCCGCGTCGGGCAGCCGGCCGGAGCCGAGGAACAGGTTGTTCCACAGCGCCGCGTCGGTGCTGGCGCCCCCGGCCAGGCGCAGGAACACGCCTCCCCGGGGGCGTCGGTCCACCCAGGTGTTTTGCACCAATAGCAGCCGGTTGGCGCCAGCCCGCAAGCCCTCGGTGCCATACGACACCAGGTGCGGGTTCTGTGTGCCTGCCGCCTGCAGCAGCAGGTTGCCCACCACGACGCAGTCCCCGCCGTTGGGAAACTCCAGTTCGTAGCTCGACGTCCCGTCGGCGCTGTCGGCCATCAACGAGTACGCCACGCGGTTGACGCGAGCCCGCGACTTCAGCAGGTGGCCGCCTTGCGCGTCGTGGAACCAGCAAGCCTGCACGTCCAGCTGCGCGATGCTGCCGGCATAGAGGTTGTGGGTCTGACCGTCGCCATGGCCGTTGCGGCCGAATTCGCACGACGCCAGCACCAGTCGGCATTGCGCGTCGTTGTTGGTCAGGATGCCGTTCTGGTTGTCGAAGAAGCCGCAGTCGGTGGCCGTCAGCAGCCCCAGTTCGTGACGGATGCCGGCACCGTTGCCGTGACTGCTGCGCGCGCCCCAAAAATCGACGCCAGTCACCGACAGCGCGCCGCAGCGGTTGACCCAGATGCCCTTGTTTTCGATCGAGGCGGCGCCGCCACGCAGGCGCACGCGGCCCCCCACCGCGCGAATCTCGAGCCGAGGCACCGACCACAGCGCTACGTCGTTTGCGTAGTCGCCAGCGTCGATCTCCACCACATCGCCGTCGGCCACCATGGCGGCGGCCGCAGAGGGCAAGCGCAGCGGGCGCAGTGGGCCCACGGCCAGCACGCGGCTGCCGGGCGCCGGGCCGCGGGGCTGTGCACGCCCGCTGGGCGTGGCTGCCACCGTAAGCGCGCCCGCAGCGGCAACACCCAGCAGGCGGCGCCTGCCCGCGTCAGTCATGTCGACCGCCCCGGCTGCCGTGACATCAGCGTTGCGGGCGGGCTGTAGATCGTGATGTTCTCGCGCGCCAGCGCCTGCAGGTGGCGCAAGAAGGGGGCGGCCGCGATCGTCCAGGCGGGTGCCTGCCCGACACGGCCCAGCGCGCGCAGGTCTGCCGCGTCGAAATCATTGGCGAACCATTGCCGCAGGTCGTCGCGCGAGGGGTGGTCGATGCGCTGCGACATCAGTTCCGGCTTGTAGGCGCGCACCGGCACCGTCCAGCGCTGGCCGTCAGCGTCGATGCAGGGCAGGGCGTAGGACTTGTCGGTCCAAACCGGCACCGGGAAGGCATTGCCCATCTGGTCTTCCAGCAGATGATAAAAAGTGATGGGGCCCATGCTGACACCCAGCCCCAGCACCTTGGCCCGCGGCAGTTCGGCAAATCGCTGCCAAGGCGACCCCATGCCGAAGACCGAAGGTGCCTGGTGGTGCGCCCCCGTCACCCAGGCCGCGTGGCGACCCAGAGCCGACACTGAATGCGTGGGGTGCACGCTGCGTCGCACTCCCGGGGTGGCCAGGAAGGCGGCCGGCAAGGCGCCCATGTTGCTGCCGTGCTGGCGCACATCAAACACGTAGCCGCTCAACTCGCAGGTGGCGAGGATGGTGCCCCCCGGCAGCCAGTAGGTAGGCAGCAGAAGGGTACCTTCGGGCCCGACGGCGTCCTGCAGCGCAGCAATCACGGTCGCAGGACCGCCTTCGACGAAGCCCAGGCTCTTCAGCGACGAATGGATAAAGAGCACGTCGCCCGACTGCACGCCCAGCCCAACCAGCCCGGCGGCCAATTCATGGCGGCTGACATGCGGTGCAGACTGTTCCAGCTGCGCGGCTCGCTGCCGCCGCTGGTGACGGGCCAGCACCGCCTTGACGCGCTGCTTCAGCGCCCGCCACGGGCTGGCAACATCAGTCACCGGAGGTGGCCGCGTCGATGTCGGCCTCCAGCAGGTTGGCGTCGATGCAGAACTTGGCGGCCCAGTTCAGGTACTCGAAGCGGCCATAGCCGCCATCGACCGGGAATGAACCCTTCACACCGCCGCGCACCTCGGGCGGCCCGTCCAGGTGCACGCTGCGGCGCACGTAGCGGTTCAGCCGGCGGCCGGCGTCGAGGTAGCGTGCCTCTTGCGTCAATTGCCACAACATCAGGTAGCAATGCGCGATTTGCACCGACCCCGTCAGGCATACCGTGTCCACCGCGGCGCGGAATTCGCGGTCCAGCCGTCCGGCCAATCTGCCCTCGGCATCGATGGCGGGCAGCAGCCCGTCGGCGGTGCGCCGCGCTGCGGCCAGCAGGTCTGCGCTGCCAGTCAGTCGCTGTCCTTCCAGCACGCCGCGCAACACATAGCCGATGGTGTGTGTCAGGGGTCGCTCCAGGTCCGACAGGCAGTTGGATGCAAACCAGCCGTTGGGCTGCTGTTTGGTCAAGGCCCATTCCACCTGGCGCAGTCCCGCAGCGCCATAGCCCTCGCCCGGTGCAACCCGTTCGGCCTCGAACAGGCCCCAGGCCACGTGCGTTTCATAGGCCTTTTCGCCGGGCGCGGCAAAGGGCGTGGGGTGGCGGCGCCAGCAGCCGTCGGTGTCCAGACTGTCGCGCAGCCAGGCGGCGGCCCTGTTCATGGCTTGCAGGTAGCAGCTGTCGCCGTAGCTGGAGGCACCGGCGGCCAGCCCGATCAGGATCTGCCCCGTATTGAATGTGACCGGCACGCGCGGCGTGGCATTGATCTTGCCGCCCTGGAACCCGCCCTCTGCGAACTGGATGGCCACGCACCAGTCGAGCATGCGCCGCGCCCTGGCGTGCAGGTCGTCGCGGCCTTGACGTTGCGCCAGGTCGATGACAGTGGGGATGATGTAGCCGGTGGTCTCCGGGTAAGACGTCGCCCAGCCCTTGACCAGGCTGTAGTCGCGCGCTACGCCTCCGTCGTTGCTGGCCGACCGGTCCTGGGCGGTGCACAGCCAGTCGCACCCGGCGGCCACCACGGCGGCGATGCCAGGGTCGGCGGCGGGCAGGCCGCCTTGATGGTCGCGGTCGCGGGCGGCCTTGGCGGCCGCCGGCAACGGCGGTTCGGGCTGCAGGGCGTGCTTCAGCTTGCGGAGGGTATTCAGCATCGTTCAGGCTGTGTTCTGGGGGGCGGGAACATCTTTCAGCACACGGGTGACGGCCTCGATCATCCAGCCCATGTCGGCTTCGCTGACGGACTGGTGGCAGGGCAGGTGCAATAGGTGGCGGCTGTAGTGGGTGGCCACGGCGCAATCTGACAGCGCCATCTCGTCCCAGCGCCAGATGGGCATTCCCAGTTGCTTCAGCAGCGGGAAGTGCACCTCGGGGTGGTCCATCAACAAGGGGAACATGTAGGGCACGCAGTCGTCAGGCAAGGTGCCGAACAGCGCCCGCGCATGCGGCACACCGGCCATGGCTTGCTGCCAGTGGGCGTAGTGGTCGCGGCGGCGGCGGGCCGGTGGATCGATGCTGCACAACCTCATCAACCAGTCCGAGACACGTGAACCTGGTTCGGCCTGCTCTTCGGCGCGGTACAGCGGCGACGGGCCAGGCACCGCGGCGTTGCTGCTGCGCGCGGCCGGTGCCGGCGCGGCCAATGCCTGCTGCAATCGTGCCGACAACTCTGCTGCCTGTGGCCGCGCAGCCTGGCCACCCTGGTAACGCTGCCAGGCGCCGCGCAGCACCTTCATCTCGTTCAGCCAGCCGGCGCTGCGTGGCGGCGCCGACGGCAGCGCCGCGCCGGCGCCGGACAGCAGCCAGCCGCCTTCTTCGCATGGGAACAACTTGTACGGGCTGGCGATGGTGTAGCGACCGTGCTGCCCCAGGCGAGGCGACGCCGCACCGTTGAACAGCGCATGCGAACAGTCCTCGATCAAGGCGATGTGGTGAGCGTCGCAGAAGGCGCGTACCGGCTCGGTGTGCTGAGCAAACCCGAAGTAGTGCGTCAGCAGCAGCGCCCGTACCGGCACCGGCGAGCTGGCCACCAGCCGCTGCAGGGCAGCAAGGTCAGGTGCCAGGCCAGCATCCACCGGGTACAGCAAGATGTCGCTGCCCAGGCTGACGGCCGGGTCCAGCATGGTGCGGCAGTGGTAGGCCGGTGCCAGCACGGCGCTGCCCGGGCCGGCGCCGCACAGGCGATATGCGTCGAACAGGGCATACCGACCGCGGCGGTAGACACGACGCGGCTGGCCCTGGCCGACGATACGGAACCGACTTTCCACCGGCGCCTGCCAGGCGCCAGTGTTCAGCGATGGGAGCAGCTGCACCCTGGGTGGCGGATAGCCGCAGGGTGAGGCGTCGAAGAGGGCATAGCGCAGCACCTGCGCTGAAGGGGGCGAGGTCTTCACGGCCACAGCCGGCGCGGGACGAATTTGCACGAGGGGGCCAGCCATCAGCCCGCCGCCTGTTCGGTTGCGGCCGCGGGCATTGGCGTGGCGCGCCCCAGCCAGCGCTTGACCTGCCCGTGCACCCGCGGCACCAGTGCCCAGCGATAGACGTTGGCGTGGTACAGCGTGCGCACCTCGTCCGTCCAGCGCGTGTGCCATTCCATGCGCCGGCCGTAGAACTCGATGCGCCGCACCCGCCCTTCATCGAACACGCGCTTGAAGGCTTCCTGCTTCAGCAGGAAGGCCGGCGAGACGCTGCGGTACTCGGGGTCGTAGGCTGTCTTCAGGATCACCAGGGTGCCGTTCTGTTCGATACACAGGTCCATGGCCACGACCTTGTCGTTGAACAACAGGCGCCAGACCTGGGCCTGGCCCGTGGCGCAGTAGTCCTGCAGCATCTGCGTGTAGAAGCGCCCCTGCGGCGTGGCCGGGTCCACCGCCGTGCCCATGCCCGCCTTCCAGCCTGCCGCTTCCAGCCGCCCGTACTCGGCGACGGCCTGCGCCACGTCTTCGGCACGTGTGAGCACGTCGAAGCGCAGGGCCGTGCCATCGGCTTCAAGCTTGCTGCGCTGCTTGCGCATGTTGGTGCGCAGGTTTTTGCCCCGCGCTTCCCAGTAAGTGTCCCAGGGGCCGGCCACATCGACCCAGGCCGTTTCGATGTAGTCCAGCGAATTCACCCGCGGCCCGTCGGCCGGCCGGCGGGTGTGCAGCGGGTCCAGCTGCGTCAGGCCCAGGCCGAGTGCCATGCCTGGCAGGGCCCGCAACAGATCGCCGCCCAGCGCGGCCACATCGCTGCCAGGCCGGGCCACCCAGGCGCCCAGCGGCAGCTGCGAGGGCTGGAACAGCGCCCAGCGGCCACGGCCAACCATGTCCACCACTGCGGCGGCCTGCAGGCCGTCGGCACCCTGCAGGCAGGCCAGGCGGGCCGACGCGCTGCCGAACTGCTGCGCCGCCAGGGCCAGAAACCGCCACTGCAGGAAGGGCAAGCCGCCACAGGCGTCGTTGAGCCGGTCCCAGGCGGCTGCGTGCGCATGGGATCCGGCAAGGGGTAGGAGGGTCCAGGGCTGGGGCATGGGTGCTAGCAAGCGACAGCGCGGCAGCAGTCGTGCCATGATGTGACGACAGGCCGGCATGCAGGTGGGTTCATGACCGGGCAGGCAACCGCCATGCCGGGGATACGGAAGCTTAGCGCCAGCAGCCTTCAGCGCCGGCGAAGCCCGGGTGGGCAAGTGTTGAAAAGTCGACCGTCAGCGTGACTGCGTGCAGGGCAGCGCGGTCAAAATCGCCAGAACGGCGGAAGTGTGCAGCGACAGGGAGGAAGTTGGCCATGGGCAAGCTCGTGCAGGCGCTGATCAGGCAGACCGCAGGCGCGCTAGGTTACGAGGTGACTGCCAAGTGGCGCTTGCCTGAGAGCCCCTGGCCGACCTGCTGGCTGCCATCTACGCCCGCCATCGCATTACCTGGGTGATCGACGTGCGTGCAAACCGCGGCCAGTTCGCGGCCTTTCTGCGCCAGCAGGTGGGTAATTGCGGGCGGATCGTCTCGTTCGAGCCCATCGCCGCCCATGTGGCGCACCTGCGTGCTGCTGCGAAGGGCGACTCGCTGTGGAAGGTCGCGGGCTGCGCGCTGGGGCGGGCAGAGGGACAGGCCGAGCTGAACGTCATGACGTCGGACGTCTTCTCGTTCTTCTTGACCCCGGCCGATGTCATGGACCCCACCTTGTTGGGGATGAACACGATCGCACGCACCGAGGTGGTGACCCTGCGGACACTGGACGCGGTGGCGGCCGAGCTGGGCCTGGACCTGGTGGCGATGCCGACCGCCGTGAAGCTAGATACGCAGGGCTTCGACCTGGAAGTGTTGGCCGGCGCGGCCGACACCCTGGGCAAGGCGCGCTGCGTGCAGTGCGAAGTGTGTGTGACGCCGCTGTACCAGGGCATGCCCGACATGACGCAGAGCCTGCAGACGTTTCGCGGCCTGGGCTTCCAGCCGGCGGGTCTGTTTGCGGTGACCCGTGACAGGTCGCTGGCGGCCGTCGAGTTCGACGCTGTGCTGGTTCCGCCCTTGCTTGAACGATGACGGCGAGGCAGCGCCCGCCGTGCGTGAGCCACTCGGCCACGTTTCCGATGCCACAACGCACCATCACCCCAACCGCAGCCTAGAAGGGGGCAACGTGATTGTCGAAGTGACCGACCGCCAGCAACGCGAACTGGACTACCACCGGCAGCGGGCCCAGCTGCACCAGTCCGTGCTGGCGGCCCCGTTTTCCTGGGACGTGCTGGACCGCCCGGAAAGGCGGTGGTGGAACGCCTACTGGGCCATGTATGCCTATCTGGCGGGCAGCGACCTGAGCGGCAAGCGCGTGCTGGTGGTGGGCTGCGGCTTTGGTGAAGACGCGCTGCGCCTGGCCAAGCTGGGTGCGGTGGTGAGCGCCTTCGACCTGAGCCCCGATTCACTGGACATTGCCCGCAAGCTGGCAGCCCGCGCGGGGCTGGACATTGCCTTTGGCCAGATGCCGGCGGAACAGATGGCGTACCAGGACGACAGCTTCGACTGCGTGCTGTGCCGGGACATCCTGCACCACGTGGACATACCGGCCACGATGCGCGAGATCGTGCGCGTGGCCAAGCCGGGTGCCCTGGTTGTCTGCAACGAGATCTACTCGCATTCCATCACCGACAAGGTACGCCGTTCTCGCCTGGTAGAGCAGATCGTCTATCCGAAGATGCAGAAGGTGATCTATGGCCCCGGCAGACCGTACATCACCGAGGACGAAAGAAAGCTCACCGAGTCAGACCTCCAGCAGATTCTGGCGCCGCTGCTGCCGCCGTCGTTCACCAAGCATTTCAACTTCCTGGTGACCCGCATCATTCCCGACCGCTACCCTGTCCTGGCCAGGGTCGATCGGCTGGCGCTGCGTTTGCTTCGCCCTGTAGCCGGGTTGCTGGCGGGCCGAGTGCTGTTCAGCGCGCGGGTTGGCAAGGCCCCTGAAGCCGGCGGGCACTGAATCACATTGCGCTTGCCGGTCTGGAAAAAAATGGATGAAGTCGGAATGCGAAGCGTGTTCGCCGAAGGGTGAACACGAATGGCGGCGTGCCGGCCCGTGGGCAGCAATGGCGTTCGGGCCGATGCCGTACTGCGCCTTCGCGCCGCCCACCGATGCTTAATGTCTGCTGCCCATGCAGTTCTGCACAACCGCCGCAGCGGGCCGACGTCACAATCGGGCGTCATCTGACAGATGGCGAAGGATCCGCTGAATTGACCACGCTGAAGGTCGGATTTGCTCTGCTCACGCGTGCCAGCAATCCGGCGCCGAGCACAAGAATCGCGTGCCTGAACCTGTTTCCCCTGCTGCCCGGTCTGGGCATTGAACCCGTCGTCGTGTTCGACCAGCCCGAGGCGATTGCCGAGCCCGACATGGCCGGGGTGGCCGAGCGGGCCGCGCGCGAAGGCTGCAGCGTCGTCGCCTTTCAGAAGGTTCATGGCGAGTCGGCACGTCGCTGTGTGCAGCGACTGCGTGAATACGGCATCGGCTCGATCTATGTCGTGTGCGACTTCGTCGACGACGAGATGGCTGCAGCCGTCGATCGCACAGTGGTCGTCACAGATTTCCTGCGCAGCCTGTATGCGCCTGCGCTTCATGGCCGCATCGATGTTGTGCATGACGGCATCGAAAGGCCCGAACTCTTCAGGCAGCATGACGGGAGTCGAACAGCGATGCCCTTGCGGGCGGCGATGGTCACATCGCACGAGGTTTATGCGCTGCCGGTGATCAAGGTGCCCCCCGCGCCGTGGCATGTGGAGGTGCTCGGACAGTACCCACAGGTCCCGGCACAGCGCCGTCGTGCGCTGCGGTGGTCCTTGACCGCCACGCGCGGACTATGGCCGCGCTGGGACATGGTCAAAGCAGCAGTGCATCCGCGCTTGAAGCGCACGACTTGGACGCACGATGGGGTGCATGGCGCCCTGCTCGCCGCCGACATTGGCATCATTCCCGTCGATACCAGCGACATGCGCCTGCCTCCCACGGCGCCAGCGCCTTCCTGGAAGCTCAAGAGCGAGAACCGCCTGACCTTGAAAATGGCATTGGGACTTCCGGTCATCGCCACACCGATTCCGGCGTACGAGCGGATCGTGGTGCACGGCAGCAACGGGTTCTTGGCTCGTAGCACAGCAGACTGGTTGCGCTGCTTTGCGAGTCTGCGCGACGACGGTCTGCGAGCCGAGATGGGTCGACAAGCCCGGCAAACTGTCCTCGAGCCGTTCTCCATGGC
>JBBQIB010000080.1:0-15190 GCA_038324515.1 Burkholderiales bacterium | reverse complement strand
ATCGGCAAGGCCATCGCCCTGGCCTTGGCGCAGGCGGGTTTTGCGGTGGTGGGCACCGCCACCCGTGCCGCTGGCGCCGATGCGATCACGCAGGCACTGCAGGGCTTCCACGGCTGTGAGGGCCAGCCTTTGGACGTCACTGAAGACGCGGCTCTGGATGCATTGATCGAAGACATCAGCAAGCGCAAAGGCGGGCTGCATGTGCTCGTCAACAACGCCGGCATCACGCGCGACATGCTGTCGATGCGCATGAAGGACGAAGACTGGGACCAGGTCATCAACACCAATTTGCGCGCGGTCTTCAGGGCCTGCAGGGCAGCGACCCGACCGATGATGCGCCAGCGCCAGGGCCGCATCATCAACATCACTTCGGTGGTAGGGGTCAGCGGCAATGCCGGGCAGGCCAACTACGCAGCCGCCAAGGCCGGTGTGGCCGGCCTGACACGCTCGCTGGCCCGTGAACTGGGCGCGCGCAACATCACCGTCAACTGCGTTGCGCCGGGCTTCATTGCCACCGACATGACCGAAGGCCTGCCCGAGGCCACCAAGACCGCTTTGCTGGCCAGCATTCCGCTGGGCCGCCTGGGGCAAGCCGAAGAAGTTGCCCATGCAGTGGCCTTCCTGGCTTCTCCGTTGGCGGCTTACATCACCGGCACCGAGTTGCATGTCAACGGCGGCATGGTGATGGCTTGAAAGTGCTGCAGGCCCGACCGCTAGAATCGCGGCCTGTGAATCAGACCCCACTCCTGGAGGAGACATGAGCGATATTGAAGCGCGAGTCAAGAAAATCATTGCCGAGCAACTTGGCGTGCCCGAGACCGACGTCAGCAACGAAAAGGCCTTTGTCGCCGATCTGGGCGCTGACTCGCTGGATACCGTCGAGCTGGTGATGGCGTTGGAAGACGAGTTCGGGATCGAGATTCCCGATGAAGAAGCCGAGAAAATAACCACGGTGCAACTGGCCATCGACTACGCAGTTGCGCACCAGAAGGCTTGAGCGCAGCGATGGTTCTGCAGCCGCCGCGCGTCGCTGTGGGCGACCTCGCATGGCTTGGTGATTTCTGCGAGCAGGCCCAAGCATGAGCCGCCGCAGGGTGGTCGTGACCGGGCTGGGTCTGATCAGCCCAGTGGGCAATTCGGTTGCCGAGGGTTGGGGCAATCTGGTGGCTGGGCGCAGTGGTATCGACCTGATCACCAAGTTCGATGCTTCTGCGATGACCTGCCGCTTTGCTGGCGAGGTCAAGGGCTTTCAGGTCGAGGACTACATGACGGCCAAAGAGGCCCGGCACATGGACACCTTCATCCATTACGGCATGGCAGCGTCGATTCAGGCGGTGCAGGATGCCGGCTTGCAGCACGGCGAGCAACTGGGCGAAGAAGCAGCGGAGCGAGTCGGCGTGATGGTGGGTTCAGGCATCGGTGGATTGCCGATGATCGAGCAGACTCAAGACGAGTACCGCGCCCGTGGCCCGCGCCGCATCTCGCCGTTTTTTGTGCCGGCGTCGATCATCAACATGATCTCTGGGCATATCTCGATCAAGTACGGTTTCACAGGCCCCAACCTGGCCATCGTGACGGCTTGCACCACCGGCTTGCACTGCATCGGTCAGGCCGGGCGGCTGATCGAGTATGGCGATGTCGATGTGATGATTGCGGGTGGCGCCGAGAGCACCGTCTCGCCGCTGGGCATCGGAGGTTTTGCTGCGGCCCGCGCGCTGTCCACACGCAATGACGACCCCAAAACCGCATCTCGACCTTGGGACAGAGATCGCGACGGTTTCGTGCTCGGCGAAGGTGCCGGTGTGTTGGTGCTCGAAGAACTCGGCCACGCCACCCGACGCGGGGCCAGGATCTATGCTGAGCTGGCAGGGTTTGGCATGGGCGCGGATGCTTTCCACATGACCGCGCCCAACGTCGAGGGCCCCAAACGCTCGATGCTGGCCGCCCTCCGCAATGCGCAGATCAATGGCGATGCGGTCAACTATCTCAACGCGCACGGCACCAGCACCCCGCTGGGTGACGTCAACGAGAGCAACGCCGTCAAGCTCGCTTTTGGTGACCACGCCAGGCGCATGGTGGTCAATTCAACCAAGTCGATGACCGGCCATCTGTTGGGCGGTGCGGGCGGCATCGAATCGGTGTTCACGGTTCTGGCCACCCACCATCAGGTCTCGCCGCCGACCATCAACCTGTTCACCCCCGACCCCGAGTGTGATCTGGATTACTGCGCCAACGAAGCGCGGCAGATGAAGATCGATGTCGCGGTCAAGAACAATTTCGGCTTTGGCGGCACCAACGGCACCTTGGTGTTCCGCCGTTTCGTCTGACTGAAGCTTGCGTGCTGCACCTGCCGTCAACGTACGAAGCGACGGCGGCTGGCTGTGGCAAGCCTTGCGTTGGGGGCTGCCGGCCATCAGCGTAGCCGCAGCGACCACCTGGCTGCTGCTCCAGGCCGGTGCAGGCACCGCCTGGGCGGCTTGCGTTGCACTGTTGATGGCCCTCGGGACGGCGATCATTGCCGCCAGGTCCTGGCCCGCACGTTCGGTGCATTTGGGGTGGGACGGCCAACAGTGGCAAGCCGATGGCCACCCCGTGCAACCCCAGGTGATGGTCGATCTGGGCGGCTGGATGCTGCTGCGACTGCGACTGCGGCTGCAGGCTCCTGGCGAGCCTGGTTTGTCGGGCTTGAGCCCGCTTGAAGGGGTGCGCTGGATGGCGCTGAGCCCGCTTCAGTGCGGCGCTGCGATGGGCCCGCTGCGCGCTGCGGTATATTGCTTTGCAACTGAATCCAACCCCGGCAGCCGCATGCGCGCGCCCGAATGAATGCAAGATGCGGACGCTGATGCGCTGTTGGTCGAACGGGTCAAGAATGGTGACACGCGGGCCTTCGAGTTGTTGGTCATCAAGTACCAACGCCGCATCGAGCGGCTGATCGCCCGCATGGTGCGTGATACCGATCTGGTGCAGGACATCGCCCAGGAAACCTTCATCCGCGTCTACCGGGCCTTGCCCCAGTTCAGGGGCGACAGCGCGTTCTACACCTGGCTGTACCGCATCGCGGTCAACACCGCCAAGAAGACCTTGATGGACATGAAGCGCGACCCGCTGGTGTTTCACTCGGCGCTGCAATCGGGTGAAGAGGGTGAGGAAACTTCACGCGCCGAAATTGAACTAAGTCACGGTGAGACACCCGAAGCCTTGTTGGCCAGCAAAGAGATCGCGACCGCTGTCAATGCGGCCATCGAGGCCTTGTCCGACGAACTGCGGCAAGCCATCACCTTGCGCGAGATCGAAGGCTTGAGCTATGAAGAGATTGCTGAATTGATGAATTGCCCCATCGGCACCGTGCGCTCGCGCATCTTTCGCGCCCGGGAGAGCATCGCTTCCCGCTTGCGCCCTTTGCTCGACACGCAAAAAGGTGAACGCTGGTGAACCCGTGCCCGGCTTCAAGATCGCACACACGAAGCGCGTATTCAAAGACCACCATGGCCCAGGGCAGCTGGCCTTTGGCTGATGATCTGCGGTGGTTTTATCGACTGACGGACTCCTGATGACACGACCTTTCCCGCCACCCTTCCCGCGAGCCTTCCCTGACCTGCCTGCAGAAGACACCCATCCCGGTGACGACCCGGCGCGCTGGGCTTCGGCACTGGCCGATGGTGACGCCGGTGTGTTGCCGGAGGCAGGGGTGTTGTGGCGCTCGCCGCAGCAGGCTGAGCAGTTCCGTCAGGATTGGCACAGTTACCACCTGATCGGCGACGTGATGCGCTCTGAAGAGCTGGCGCAGACAGCACAGCACGACCGCGCTTTTTTGCAGGCACTGCGCTTGCGGCTGGAGCAGGAAGCAACGCTGCTGGCGCCCGATCAAGCAGTGCGCGCCGCCGCTGCCGCTGTTGCAGGCTTGCCGGCAAGCGTGGCCGAGAGCCTGCAGGTGGTGCGCCAGCCCGTGCCGGCCGCAAGAGCCGGGCTGCAGTGGGTGATGCCGGCTGCTGCAGTGGCAGGTTTGGCGGGCGTAGCCCTGGTGGCGGCGAGCCTGTTTTTGGACTCGCGCGGAGCTGCCGGCCCTGGCGTCGCGGTGGTGCCCGGCGTCACCACCGCAGCCAGCGGCTTTGTCGAGCGTGCAGCGCTCTCCCAGCCGCCGCAAGGGGGGGTGATGGCCGGCCCTGATGGCGTGATCCGCGATCGCCGGCTCGAAGAGTTCTTGCGCGCGCATCAGGCCGCACGAGGCGGGGTCAGTGCAGCGATGCCGGCAGGGGTGTTGCGCCGGGTCGAGGTCGTTGTGCCTGTCACGCCGCCAGGGCAGTGACGGTGAGCAGGGCTGAGCACCGGCCAGCGGCTGGGCGAAGGTTGCGCAGACCCCACGCACCCGCACAGCGGCCGTGGTTCAGGCGCTTGACGGCGCTGGCGCCTGCGGTGCCGGCCATGCGGTCGATGTTTTCGATACCTTTCTTCGCCGGCCTCCTGCACCTGATTCTGTGGGCCGGCCTCACCTTGGGCCCTGTGCATGCGCAGACCTCAGCTGTGCCCGCCGTGGGGTCAGGCAGCGTCGCTGCTGCGCCAGGCGCAAGCGCAGTCGCACAGTTGCCGGCCGAACTCAGGGCCTGGTTCATGCGCATGCAAACGGCCGCCCAAACCGCCAACTACAGGGGCACGCTGGTGTCGAGTGCCTCAGGCACGATGAGCAGTTCGCGGGTCGATCACTACCGGGTCGGCGACAGCGCGTACGAGACCGTCGAGGCGCTGGATGGCCACCCGCAACGCATCCTGCGCCACAACGACGAGGTCCACACCCTGTGGCCAAACAGCCGCGTGGCGGTGATCGAAAGGCGCGAGACGCTGGCGGCCTGGACCACCACACCGCAGGCCGTGGACCCTTTGGCGTTGGAGCACTACGAGATGCGCTTGCTCGGCAATTCCAGGGTTGCAGGCCGTGATGCCGTGGTCTTTGCGCTGGAGCCGCGCGACAACCTGCGTTACCGGCAAAGACTGTGGGCCGACCGCGAAAGTGGTCTGATCCTGCGCGCCGATGTGTTGCAGTTGCCCGCGCCGCCCTCAACTGCCGCTGCTGGTGCCCCTGCCGCCCCTGCCGCAGCGCTTTCGGCGGCACCGCCTGGGGCGTCAGACCCGCAGCTCGATGCAATGGTCAACAGCCAGGTGCTGATCAGCACCGCCTTTTCTTCTGTCGATATCGGCATCAAGCCGCAACATGAGGCAATCGTCAAGGCGCTGCAGCAGTTGCAGGGCTACCGCATCCTGCGTCCGCAGCAAAGACGCACCACCCTGCAGGATGAAGGCTGGGTGTTGGCCAGGCCGGTGGCCGGCTACCGCCTGGCCGGCTGCGTACTGCGTGGCATGGAGAACGCGGGCGGCAAAGACCCGGTGCTGCAAGCCGTCTTCACCGATGGCTTGACCCATGTGTCGCTGTTCGTGGAACGATTTCAGCCCGAGTTGCACAAAAGCCCATCGAGCGCGCAGCGCGGGGCGACGGCCAGCCTGGCGCAACGCGGCGGTGAGCACTGGTTCACGGTGGTTGGCGACGTGCCACCGCGCACCTTGCAGTTGTTTGCTGCCGCCCTGGACCGACGTTCGCCTTGATGTCGGCCTTTGTTGCCCCCATATCGTTGTCAGCAGGGTGGACAGACTGCAGCGCTGCAGTCGCCCCAGCAGCTTTTCGCCTTCTCCCGCTTTCGTTCATTTCTTAGCCGTCCCGAGCACTCCCCCATGAATCAAAAAACACGCAACTTTTCCTCGCCATGGATGCAGCGCCGCAGCACAGCGCTGTTGCTGGGCCTGTCTTTGTTGCTGCCGGTGGCCTGGCTGAGCGCGCCTCCAGCGGCGATGGCGCAAGCAGCGGCCGCAGCGGTGGGCTTGCCTGATTTCACCGATCTGGTGGAGCGTGTGGGCCCCTCCGTGGTCAATATCCGAACCACCGAGCGTCGTCAGGCGCCCAGTGCCGGCAGCGGCGAGATGGACCCCAACATCGAAGAGTTCTTCAGGCGTTTCGGCATCCCGATGCCCAATCGTCCCGAACAGCGTCCCGAACAGCGCCCCGACCAGCGTCCCGACCCGCGCCGTGGCGCGCCGCGAGACAACGACGCCGAGCCGCAGCAGCGTGGCGTGGGTTCGGGTTTCATCCTCAGCGCCGACGGCTTCATCATGACCAACGCCCACGTCGTGGACGGTGCTGAGGAAGTCATCGTGACGCTGACCGACAAACGCGAGTTGAAGGCACGCATTGTTGGCACTGACCGCCGTACCGATGTTGCGGTCGTCAAAGTGGATGCCACTGGCTTGCCCTTTGTGCGCATCGGCGACGTCAACCGCCTGAAAGTCGGCGAATGGGTGGTGGCCATCGGCTCGCCCTTCGGGCTGGAAAACACGGTCACTGCTGGCATCGTCAGTGCCAAGCAGCGAGAAACCGGCGACTACCTGCCGTTGATCCAGACTGACGTCGCCATCAATCCCGGCAATTCGGGTGGCCCGCTGATCAACCTGCGTGGCGAGGTGGTGGGCATCAACTCGCAGATCTACAGCCGCTCGGGTGGTTTCATGGGCATCAGCTTCGCGATCCCGATCGACGAGGCGACACGTGTGGCCGATCAGCTGCGCACCACCGGCCGCGTGATCCGGGGCCGCATCGGCGTGCAGATTGCAGCCGTCAGCAAAGAGGTGGCAGAGTCGATTGGTCTGGGCCTGCCGCGCGGCGCTTTGGTGCAGGCGGTGGAGAAAGAACAGGCCGCAGAGAAGGCCGGCATCGAGCCTGGCGACATCATTTTGGGCGTGGACGGCAGAGCGGTGGAGAAGTCCGCTGACTTGCCGCGCTTGATCGGCGGGCTCAAGCCGGGCAGCAAGTCCACATTGCAGGTCTTCAGGCGCGGCGTGACCAAGGACTACAGTGTGGGCATTGGCGAGTTCGAGGCTGAGCGCTTGACGCGTCGCACCGCCGTCGAGCCCAGCACGCCGCCGGCGACCGTGAAAAGTGTGCTGGGTCTGACTGTCGCCGACCTCAACGACACCCAGAAGACAGAGTTGCGTGTGCGTGGCGGTGTGCGAGTCAGCGCTGTGGATGGGGCGGCCGCAAGGGCAGGCGTGCGCGAAGGTGACGTGATTCTGTCTGTAGACAACGTTGAGATCAGTGACAGCAAACAGTTCCTGGCCACGGCGTCCAAGGTTGAAAAGGCCAAGTCGGTAACGGTGCTGGTGCGCCGGGGCGAATGGGTCAATTACATCGTCATCCGGCCTGGACGCTGAGAGGCTGAGAGTCTTTCGATCATGCCCACTCATCACGCCAAAAGACGCCCGCTCGTCGTTGCAAATGCGCGCCATAGCCCGAGGCCCGGCTGCGCCTGACTGAAGACCTGGTCAGTTGACTGCTGAGCCGGGTCTTTCCGTATGGTGGAATTGAGACAGACTCAAGTCTCTTTCTGGTGCTGCAGTGATGGGGGCCAAGAAGTGAGTGAGCGTTTGCATGCTTACGCGGCTTTCGATGATTCCCCGTGGTCCAGTCTAGAATGCAGGCTTCTGGGCATTGTTTAGGCAACCAAAGGCATAAAGTCGGACTCAAGGTGTGGCTTGTCGCAGACAGTCTGAGCCCGTCCAGGACAGATGTCCAGACAGATGCCGAGGTTGTGAATAATCTGTGGATAACTTTCTCTGTGATTTTGCCGCAACGGGCCTGAAACCCAACAACGACGCGGCTTCCCGGCAGGTGCTTTTGGCTACAATGAATTCCCAACAAGCAGTTGCCAAACGTTCTGTTGGAAGGCGCGTCGCCCCTTTGGACGCGCCTTTTTTTTAGCTTGCAGCTGGCGCTTTCGGGGTCGCCTTGCGCCCACCGTCCACTGTCTGGATTGCAGCAGCGCTGCAGTGGCTTCACCGTGTTGTTCCTGGGTCGAAGCCCTTTTCCATCCGTCATGAATCACATCCGAAACTTTTCCATCATTGCCCACATCGACCATGGCAAGAGCACGCTGGCCGATCGCATCATCCAACGCTGCGGCGGCTTGAGTGACCGAGAGATGGAAGCGCAGGTGCTCGATTCGATGGCCATCGAGCGCGAACGCGGCATCACCATCAAAGCGCAAACTGCGGCGCTGCAATACACCGCCAAAGATGGTCAGGTCTACAACCTCAATCTGATCGACACGCCTGGCCATGTGGACTTCTCCTACGAAGTCAGCCGCTCGTTGTCGGCCTGTGAAGGCGCGCTGCTGGTGGTCGATGCATCTCAGGGTGTGGAAGCACAAACGGTGGCCAACTGCTACACCGCGCTGGAACTGGGTGTGGAAGTGGTGCCGGTGCTCAACAAGATGGACCTGCCGCAGGCCGACCCGGAGTCAGCGCGCGCCGAGATCGAAGACGTGATCGGGATCGACGCTGAGCACGCGATCCCTTGTTCGGCCAAGACGGGGATGGGGCTGGATGAAATCCTGGAGGCCGTGATTCACCGCATGCCGCCACCCAAGGGTGACCCGCAAGGTCCGCCGCGGGCGATGATCGTTGACGCCTGGTTTGACAACTATGTGGGCGTGGTGATGCTGGTGCGTGTGGTGGACGGCAGCCTGAGCAAGGGCGAGCGCATCCGCATGATGGCCACGCAGACGGTCTACGGCATCGAGCACATGGGGGTGTTCACGCCCAAGTCGATGCCACGCGACAGCTTGCAGGCCGGTGAGGTGGGCTTCATGATCTGCGGCATCAAGGAGCTGCAGGCGGCCAAGGTCGGCGACACGCTGACGCTGGACAAGAAATTGCCCAATAACGCGGGCCCGGCGACCGAGGCCCTGCCGGGTTTCAAGGAGATCCAGCCGCAGGTCTTTGCCGGCCTGTACCCGACTGAAGCGAGCGAATACGAGCAACTGCGCGATGCACTGGAAAAGCTCAAGCTCAATGACAGCAGCTTGCGTTATGAGCCTGAGGTCAGCCAGGCGCTGGGCTTTGGCTTCAGGTGCGGTTTTCTGGGCCTGCTGCACATGGAGATCGTGCAAGAGCGGCTGGAGCGTGAATTCGACCAGGACCTGATCACCACCGCACCCAGCGTGGTCTATGAAGTGGAGCTCAACGACGGCACGGTGCTGATGGTCGAGAACCCCAGCAAGATGCCCGACCTGGGGCGCATCCGCGAGATCCGCGAGCCCATCGTCACCGTACATCTGTACATGCCGCAAGACAGCGTGGGCCCGGTGATGACTTTGGCCAACCAGAAGCGCGGTGTGCAGCTGAACATGGCTTATCACGGCCGCCAGGTGATGCTGACCTACGAGTTGCCGCTGGCCGAGATCGTGCTGGATTTCTTCGACAAGCTCAAGAGCTCGTCCAAGGGCTACGCCAGCATGGACTACGAGTTCAAGGAGTATCGGGCCGCCGATGTGGTCAAGGTCGATCTGATGATCAACGGTGACCGCGTCGATGCGCTG
Source organism: Burkholderiales bacterium (assembly GCA_038324515.1). Classification (GTDB taxonomy): domain Bacteria; phylum Pseudomonadota; class Gammaproteobacteria; order Burkholderiales; family Burkholderiaceae_C; genus Rubrivivax. The sequence goes on along the minus strand of JBBQIB010000080.1, from coordinate 5,774 downwards.
TCGATCATCGTGCACCGCGCGCAAAGCCAGTATCGGGGCCGCGCAGTGGCGGCCAAGATGCGCGAGCAGATTCCACGCCAGATGTACGACGTGGTGATTCAGGCCGCCATCGGCGGCAACATCATTGCGCGCGAGAACATCAAGGCCCTGCGCAAGAACGTGCTGGCAAAATGTTATGGCGGTGACATCACGCGCAAGAAGAAACTGCTTGAAAAACAAAAGGCAGGCAAGAAGCGCATGAAGCAGATCGGCGCCGTCGAGGTGCCGCAAGAAGCTTTCCTCGCCATCCTCCAGGTTGATGACTGAAATATCTCCATGAGCACTCTCACTGCCGTTTTGTACGGCGCGCTGGTCATTTATCTGGGTGGTTGGTTCCTGGGTCACTGGAGCGGCAACTTCTCGTTGCTGCTTTTTGTGCTCACCGTCGTCACGCTGGTGTATTGGCTGGCTGAGCTTTTCAAGTTCAAGCCAGCGCGCAAAGCCGCTGCTGCTGCGCTGACAGCACAGGATGCCAAGCGGCGCGCAGAACTGGCCAGCAAAGGCATCGAGAAGGTCGATGGCGACGTGGTTGTGGCACGCGAGAAGCTGTTGATGCAGCCTTGGTGGCTGGACTGGACCGCCGGCCTCTTTCCGGTGATCCTGATCGTCTTTTGCCTGCGCTCGTTTCTGTTTGAGCCGTTCAAGATTCCTTCGGGCTCGATGGTGCCCACGCTGGTGGTCGGCGATCTGATCCTGGTCAGCAAGTTTCACTATGGCGTGCGGCTGCCGGTGATCAACCAAAAGATCATCGACAACAACCCGGTGGCACGCGGCGATGTGATGGTCTTTCGCTACCCTGCCGATCCAAGACAGGACTACATCAAGCGAGTCGTCGCGCTGCCCGGTGACGAGGTGTCCTATCTGAACCAGCGCCTGGCCATCAATGGCACGCCGGTTCCGTTGGTTTCCAAGGGCGACCACTACGACGACGACAGCATGAGCTACGCGCCGATGTTCACCGAAAAGCTGGGCGAGGTGGAGCATCAGATCCGCGTCGATCCCAAGCGGCTGGGGTACTACGGCCCCGACCCCAAGAGATTCCCGATGGCCGAGAACTGTCGCTATGCACCCGAAGGTGTGGTGTGCAAGGTGCCCGCCGGTCACTACTTCGTGATGGGTGACAACCGCGACAATTCACAGGATTCACGGTTCTGGGGATTCGTGCCTGACCAAAACATTGTCGGCAAGGCATTCTTCGTGTGGATGAATTTCGGTAATCTCGGGCGCATCGGCGCGTTCCATTGAAGACCCGAACGAAAGGATTGGCCAGGAGATGAATTCAGCCCCACGCCACGAGGCGCCAGCCGGCACACCGGCCAGCAACCCGGCCAGCAACCCGACCCGGACCGCCCTGCGCGGCGGCGGCCTGCAACGCCGTCAGCGCGGCGTCACCTTGTTCGGATTGCTCTTCTGGGCGCTGCTGATCGGCTTCGGCGCCTACCTGGTGATCCGCATCTTGCCGACCATCAACGAATGGGTCACGATCCAGCGCGCCGTCGAAAAAATCGCCGCCGGGCAGCCCGCCACAGTGCCCGAAGCGCGCCGCCTGTTTGACCAGCAAAAGGACCTCGAGTATTCGATCGGCTCGATCAGCGGCAAGGATTTGACGGTGACCAAAGAGAACGACAAAGTCGTGATCTCGTACGCTTATGACAACCAGATTCCGGTCTACGGGCCGGTGTTCATCCTCATCAAGTACTCCGGGAGTTCGCGCTGAGCATGCCGACCGAGGCAGCATCGCAGGCCCTGCAAAGGCGACTGGGCTACAGATTTGCTGATGCCGAACTGCTGCAGCGGGCCCTGACGCATCGCAGCTTTGGCGCCGACCACAACGAGCGCCTGGAGTTTCTTGGCGACTCGGTGTTGAGCCTGGCGGTTTCAGGCCTGCTCTACGAGCGTTTTTCCGGCAGCGACGAAGGTGATCTGACCCGTGTGCGCGCCCACCTGGTGCGCGAAGACAGCCTGCACCGTGCTGCCCTGGTGATGGGCTTGCCAGATCTGATGCGCTTGTCCGAGGGCGAAACACGCGGCGGTGGCGCGCAGCGCCCGTCGATCCTGGCCGATGCCGTGGAAGCGATCATCGGCGCGATCTTTGTCGATGGGGGTTATGCCCCGGCACAAGCCCTGGTCGAACAGTTGTTTGGCGAGGTGATCCAGGCCACCGAAGCCGAGAACTGGAGCAAGGACGCCAAGACCGAATTGCAGGAGTGGCTGCAGGCACGGCGGGTGGCGGTGCCTGCCTACCGCATTGCGCACACCCGCGGGCAGCCGCATGAACAGACTTTCGAGGTCGAATGTTCGGTGGCAGCGTTGGGGCTGGCAGAGCAAGGCGAGGGCCGCTCACGCCGGGCAGCCGAACAACAGGCCGCCAAGCGTATGCTGCGGACATTGAAAGACAGCGACCAGCCCAAAGGTCCGCTGCGATCTTGAGGCTGCCCCTGATGAGTGAGCACGTTGACTGCTGATCCGACCCCTGAGCCGAGCCTTGGGTCAATGACCCAAACCGACTCGTCCGAGCCAGAGCCGCCGCAACGTTGCGGCCTGGTGGCCATCGTCGGTCGCCCCAACGTGGGCAAGAGCACGCTGCTCAACGCCTTGGTGGGGCAGAAGATCAGCATCACCAGCAACAAGGCGCAGACCACGCGGCACCGCATCACCGGCATCTGCAGCCGTGGTCTGTCTCAGTTCATCTTTGTCGACACGCCGGGCTTTCAGCTCAAGCATGTGGCGGCGCTGAACCGTACCCTCAACCGCACCGTGCTGGCCTCGATTGGCGATGTGGATGTGATCCTGTTCGTGGTCGAAGCTGGGCGCTTTGATCTGGCCGACGCCAAGGTGCTGTCGCTGCTGCCCGCTGACAAGCCGGTGCTGCTGGTGGCCAACAAGCTCGACAACCTGAAGCGGCGCCAAGATGTCTTGCCGTGGCTGCGCCAGATGCAGGAGCGACACGCTTTTGCAGAGTTCGTGCCGCTTTCTGCCTCGCGCCAGGCCGATGTCTCGCGCTTGCTGGACATCGTGGCACCGTATCTGCCGCAGCAGCCCTGGCTCTACGAAGAAGATGCGCTGACCGACCGCAGCGAGCGCTTCATGGCCGGCGAGATCGTGCGCGAAAAACTTTTTCGGCTGACCGGGGACGAGCTGCCCTACAGCTGCACCGTGGTGATCGACAAGTTTGAAGAAGAAGGCAACTTGCGCCGCATTGCCGCCAGCATCGTGGTCGAGCGGGACGCCCACAAGGGCATGGTCATCGGCGATGGCGGCGAGCGGCTCAAGCGCATCGGCTCTGAGGCGCGCCAGGATCTGGAGCGGCTGTGGGGTGGCAAGGTGTTTCTGGAGCTGTGGGTCAAGGTGCGCTCGGGCTGGGCAGACGATGAAGCCCATCTGCGCAGCTATGGCTACGAATGACGCAGCGAGCCGCCCCTGAGCTGGCTTATGTGCTGCACCACCACGACTGGAGCGAGACGAGCCTGATCGTCGAGCTGTTCACGCTGCGCCTGGGCCGTTTGGTGGTGGTGGCCAAGGGCGTCAAGCGTCCGACCTCGCAGTTGCGCGCGGTGTTGCTGCCCTTTCAGCCAGTGCAAGCGTTGCTTGGCCGCAGCCGCGGTGAAACCGAAGCCGAGTTGCGCACCTTGCGTGGTGCAGAATGGGTCGGTGGCGTGGCGCTGTTGCCGGCAGCGGCGATGTTTTCGGGCTTTTACCTGAATGAGCTGCTGTTGCGACTGCTGGCGCGCCAGGACCCGCACCCGGCCTTGTTTGAGATCTACAGCGACACCTTGCAGGCCCTGGCACTGGGGCTGGACGAGGCCTGTTGTCTGCGGTCTTTCGAACTGGGGCTGCTGCACGAGACAGGCGTTTTGCCCAAGCTGGATGTCGCCACGCTGACCACCCAAGCCCTGCAGCCCCACGTGCCGTATGCCTTGCATGCAGAAGCTGGCGTGCTGCAGCGCGAGGGCGGGCTGCCGGGCAGCCACTGGCTGGCCTTGGCCGCAGCGATGGGACTGTCAGGCGCCGCAGAGCGCATCCAGGCGCTGCGTCGTGTCTGCGCCGCGCTGGCCTCTGCGCACCGCGCGGCGCTGCGTGAGCAACTGCGTGACGTGCTTGACTATCATCTGGGGCAACAAGGTCTGCGCACGCGTCAGGTCATGCGCGGTGTGCAACGATTGAACGAAGGGGCTGTGTCATGAATCTGCTGGTGCAGGCGCCACTACCCGGCCACGGCCGCACGGCGCTGTCGGTCAACGTCAACAAGGTCGCCTTGTTGCGCAACACCCGCCACTTGGGGGTGCCCAGCGTGCTCAAGGCAGCCCAGTGGTGTCTGCAGGCGGGCGCTGATGGCATCACCGTGCATCCCCGCCCCGACGAGCGGCATATCCGCGGCCACGACGTGCATGAGCTGGCAGCGCTGTTGCGTGATTGGCCACAAGCCGATTACAACATCGAGGGCAACCCGTTTCACAACCTGATGGACTTTGTGCGCGCTGTGCGGCCGCAGCAATGCACTTTCGTGCCCGACAGTGAAGGCCAGTTCACCAGTGACCACGGCTGGGATCTGCAGGCCGATGGCGCCCGGCTGCAGCCGCTGATCGACGAATGCCACAGCCTGGGCGTGCGTGTGAGCCTGTTCATGGACCCCACGCCGCAGAGCATGGCCGCTGTGCAGGCCGTCGGGGCTGACCGCATCGAGCTGTATACAGAGCCCTTTGCCGCAGCCTTTTTGGGCCAGGCCCGGACGCTCCCCGCGGTGCTGCAAAGTTTTGCCGCTGCTGCCGCTGCAGCGCAAGCGTTGGGGCTGGGCGTCAACGCTGGCCATGATCTGAGTCGCGACAACCTCGGCGCCTTCTTGCAAGCGGTGCCCGGTGTCATGGAAGTCAGTATCGGCCACGCGCTGGTGGCTGATGCGCTGGAGCTGGGCCTGAGCGAGACCGTGCGGGCCTATCTGCGCTGCATCCCGGCAGTGGCCTGATGTGCCGCATCGATCTGCATGAAGCCGTGGGAAGCTCAATGCGGCCGACGCAACTCCGATGATCTACGGCATCGGCACTGATTTGTGCGACATCCGCCGCATCGAAGCCACCCTGCAGCGCAGGGGAGACCGCTTTGCCCAGCGTGTACTCGGCGCTGAAGAGCTGGCGGTTTTCCATGCCCGCACCGAGCGCGCCCCGGCGCGGGGCATGCGCTTTCTGGCCACCCGCTTCTCGGCCAAAGAAGCATTCTCCAAAGCCATCGGTGTGGGCATTCGCAGCCCGATGACCTGGCGCGCGTGCCAGATCCTCAACGAGGCCTCAGGCAAGCCGGTACTGCGCTTGTCGGGCGAGCTGGCATTGTGGTTTGATGCGCGCAGCCTGGTGGCGCATGTCAGCGTCACCGACGAGACCGACTTTGTGGCCACCTTTGTGGTGGTGCAAGTCAAAGCTTGAAATCAACCCGGCGGCCGCTGCGAGGCACTGCAGGGCGGTCCAGGTCCTGAACCCGGCGCCAGGCAGCGGGCCAGCGACCCCATTCGAACCGAGGAGAAAGAACATGAAGCTGCACAGTGAACACGCCCCCGTGGTGCTCGACATCGCCGGCACCTCTTTGAGCAGCGCAGACCGCAAGCGGCTCAAGCATCCGCTGACAGGTGGCTTGATCCTGTTTGCCCGCAACTGGGAAAACCGCGCGCAACTGACCGCGCTGACGGCACAGATCAAAAAACTGCGGCCTGACCTCTTGATCGCCGTTGACCATGAAGGCGGGCG
>JBBQIB010000079.1:0-15374 GCA_038324515.1 Burkholderiales bacterium | reverse complement strand
ACGAAGAAGGCCGAGTAGTGCAGGGTTTCGCCAGGTGCAGCGCGCCGAGCTAGAGAGCTGACATAACCACGGCCATCGCTCATCTGATCCCAGGGTGTACCTTCGCGTCCGATGAAGGGCCGCCCCACAGTGGCCGAGGTGCTGTCGGGCATGGTCGCTGTCAAGCGGTACACATGGGGCACGCCAGGCTTCATCGTGAAAGCTTGACTGCCCAGAAGATCGCCACGATCGCCAGCAGTGAAACCGGGGCAAGCCACCAGGCAGCCCGACTGACCGTGCAACCACTGAGTGGTGCCGCCCCAGCCTGCCGGGCTTCTGTGCTCGGTCCAGGACTGCATACCGCCATCAAAACCGCCGTTGACCACTTTCTCTGCGCCTACCACTGGCATCACCACTTCGTATCTTGCCGGTCTTCTGACGGTTTGCGCACTGGCATTCAAGGCCTGCCATTCGACGACATCCACGTCGCGTTCACCTTGTGGGCCACGCAGCCAAGCGTACCCAGCCGAATGGCCATACAACTGCACCACGGTGTTGTTGTAGAAGTGATTGCGAGTGGACTGAAGTGCCTGCTCGCCGATCTGCGTATCCCAGAACCAGAAAGCGTGGGCGACATCGAAGCCTGGCAAATCCAACCCGGAAGTTTGCGCTATTGCTCTAGGAACAAGTGTGTTGTTGTGAAACACATTGCCAAGCATTGGCGGGCCACTGACATCGTCCATGGTCACCCACATGCTTGCGCGGCTGTTCATCCACAGGCGGTTGCCATGCACCGTGGTCCTGGAGGCGTTGTGCACCAGAACACCCGTCGGAGCGTGCGTGACCAGGTTGTCCTGAACCGTGACGCCGTGAGAACGGTCATCGATGTAAATGCCGGCCTTGATATCTGCCAGGGCTTTGTGGCCTGGCTCAAAGCGAGCAGGCTCGGCCAGCACGCGGTTGCCCGCGACAACTGCGCCGCCGGACTCCGGCCCCATGCCCGTGCCCGTCCAGGTGTAAATTCCGCCGCAATCGCTGAGTCGCAGGCAGTAACTGCTGATGGTATTTCTCTGCACCTGGCTGGCACGCAAGCTGGAGAAGCGGATGCCCAGATAAGCCGAGCCGACGATTTCGTTGTCGTCGGTGCGGCCTCCCACACCATTGGCAATGGCGGCCATCACGCCTGCCTGTTGATGGGCGGCGACGCCAGTATCGAGCACCCGGTTGCGCAGCACCTGCGTGTGTTCAGCTTGGGATGCGTCTATGCCGTAAAGCCCGTTGCCCTGAACCAAGCTGTCGCTGACCACTGAAGCCGCGGCTGGTGCCAAGGATGCGGTCAGGCGGGGCCACTGTGAGATGCGCACGCCGTTGACCGCATTGTCTCGTGCCTCGATACGTTCGACCTTGGCCTGGGGGGCGTTATGGAGCGCGAGACCGGTTGTCGCAGCAGCCACCAGCGCCAAGTCTCTGATCTGCACGCCACTGGGTCCAGTCACCGACAACGCCACGTCTCTTGTCGTGCCTTCAACAACCAAAGCGTTGAGATCAGAATGGGCCCATTCGGCGGGCGCCATCAGATACAAGCGCTGCGCCTGTGTGTCGTGGAAAAACTCGCCCGGGCTGTCCAGCATCCAGAACTTGTCTTGCAGCAAGAACGGCTGCCCCGGCGGCAGCGGCCAGTCCGTTGCACGGTCCAGTTGCAACTGGGAACCCGTACCAGCCTTCAGCTTGCGGGTCTCAATCAACCAGGGTTGGGTGCGCAGCTGGGCAGTGGCGCCAATCAGGTCTTTGCTGGCCAGCGTGCCTGCATCGGTTGCCTGTATCTGCACCTGGGCACTGCCGGCCTTACTGGCGGCCGTACCGGCCTCTGCATTGGAAGGTTGGTTTGTCAAAGCGCTTGCCGTGCCATCCATCGACGCAGTCGGCCCGCTGTTGGGCCACTGAGCCACCCTTTGCGGCTTGCCGTTGATGAACAGTTGACTGATCTTTGCCGTGTTGGCCGGCAGTGCGCGTGACCACATCTGTCCTGTCTTGGTCCAATCGCCAGCAAAGCGGTCAGCACCTGTGATGGTGGCTTTGCGGGTGACACATTCGGGGCCATAGCCCGCGATTTGGGTGTTGTCCTTGATCTGCGCGGCAGTCAGCTCCAGCGCATCGGCAAACACGCTGTCACAACGCAAGTAGATACCGTGCCCTGCGGGCAGCGATGCAGTACGCAAATGCCTGAAAGACTGCCAGGGGCTGGCAAAGCTGCCATCGTTGGCGTCGTGGCCGCGTTGTGCGTCGATGTAGACGCCCGCCGCCTGTGGTGTCATCTGTTCTGCTGCCACCGTGCCGGCAGGGATCGTGAAGCGCAGCGCGCCATTGCGCGTCATCCGCTCACCAGGCCGGCTCAAGTCTTGACCGTCGTAGGCGGCGGCGCCGTCACCGGCGTCAAACACCACATGGGCGTCGCTGGGGCGGATGGTCAGATTGGGCAATGCGATGTAGTCGACCCACAACCAGCGCAGCGGTGTGCCGTCGGCCGCCGTGGCATTGGTCAAACTGATGTCCAGTGTTGCACCCGGAAGCAGCGCAGGCGTCGTCAGTGTGTATTCGAATGGGCTTACGTGACTGATGTCGCCTCGGGCAATCTCGACACCGTTCAAACGAACCTCAACGCGGGCGCCGGTACCTGCAGCCGCGTTGCCGGCCAACCGCACACGCCATGTGCTGGCCGTCTGTGCTGGAATGGTCACGCCTGTTGGCGGCGTGGCAGCGGGCGTGGTCGCGCGGGTTCCGCCACGCGATGCAGGGCCGGATACAGTACGGGGGTTGGTAGCTGGCGGTGTCGCAGAGAGCGCGCGCATTTGGCCCCCGGATTCTGCCGATGGCTCAGCCAAAATGTCGGGTTCGCCGCCCGCGCAGGCCAGCAGCATCAGAGGTGTCATCAGCCACACAGCACGACGAACTGCCGACCGCCAACCAGAAACAATTCGATATCGGCAAGCAGAGACAAGCGGCATCGTCGACCCCAGGAAGCCCCCAGGCACGGGGCTGACTCGGAAGAGAGCTCGCCGTGGCCTTGGGTATGACTAGGGGTATCGGCGGAAGCGCCGCTTGGTGAATTCAATCTTGGTAACCGACTGAAAGCAATTGAATCAGTTCTTGTGCGGCGATCCGCTTGCAGGCAATCTGCCGGCGGGACGCGGGAGACTACGAGGCAAGCTTGGCCCGAAACTTTGGTGACGAAGTTGACACCCACTTCCGCGCCCAGCCTGAACACCCAGCTTCTGCAAGGAAAACTGCTTCGCGGTCACATCGATGTCCGGTGCGAATGGCGAGATCAACGTGCAGTAACCGTTGTACAGCGCCTGAATCGCGCCAACCTTGTCAGCAGGCAAGAAAGATCCCCCTGCCCAAGCTGGATCGTCGCCCTCCAAGGTCAGCCTCTAAAGCCGCTTTGAAGCCTCAAAGCAGAAAGCCAGAAAACCGCTTGAGATGATGAAGCCCTATGGGCGGAAAGGACTACCAGGCCAGGAGAGCGATGACAGCTGGTACCGGCAGCATGACATTCTGGTCAAAGTCTGTGCCATAGGGGCAGATTTATTCAGCGAGTGCTGCGCCTACGTGCAACACCTGCAACAGCTGCCAAACCCACCAACATCAAGGCATAGGTGCCTGGCTCGGGAATCGGTGTCACGTCCAGGTTGTCAATCGCAAAGTAGCTGTGCTGACCGTTGATGACGATCTTGCTGATGAAAGACGCGGTGGTAAAAGTGTACTGAACTGCAATGGGTGCCAAACCTGGGTTGAGGCTACCGACGTTGAAAGTCTCGGTTCCGACCAAAATATCAGAGGCGTCGAAGAGCTTGAAGGTGACATCTTGCGGAACGTCGGAGGGCCCGTTGCCAGACAAGAATACGCTGTTCAATTTCACAGGCGTGGCAATCGTGATCGGCTGCGAGTCACGTGCTGGAGCCGGCAATTCGAAACCGTTCGCATCAAAGCTGCATGCCGGGATAGTGGTACCGAGCGCAGTATGCGCCACGGCACTGAAGCAATTGGATGTATACAAAAACTTGCTGTCGCCAACACCCTGGTTGAACACGCTGGTGACAGCAGGGAACACTGCAAAATCGTTGTTCGAGGCGTTAGTTGCGCCCGTGCCAAAGACCCATCCCGCGTAGATGCCCCCGGGGGAAACACTGACATTGCCCAAAAAACTGCCGCTGGGCCCAGGGCTGAAAGCCTCGAAGTCAAGCACCTGCGCCTGGGCTGACATCGCGCCAGCAACAACCAAGGCCCCAGCGACTGCTTTACACGTGTTCTGAATCATCTGATCACTCCCATCTTGAAGGAAAAGTGCCCGTGACATCGGTCGTTTGCGAGACTTGGGTCATGGCGAAAATTGATGGTCAAAGATTAGCACTGGCTGCCTGCAGAGTGTCCCCCCGGTTCCGGGGGGGAAATGCACTTTTAGGAATGCAGTCTTGCCTTCCTGCGGTCATGAAGCCACGGTTTTGTCATGGTTTGGACGGCACAGCACGCGCAGCGCCGTCACCTGCAGGCAAATTTTCATCAGCAGAAAACACCAGGCCGAACTCGCGCGCCAAGGCGTTGATCTGCTTGCGTATGGGCTCGCTGCTGCTTTGATAGAGTGCCTTGGCCCAGGCCTGCATGGCTGGGTCGGCGTTGTCCCAATCGGTCAAGGCCACCTGCATCAGCACCGGTTGCACATGGCCCTCATGAGGCCCGAGCCTGGCCGCGTTTTGCCAGGCTGCCAGCACCTGTTCGGCAGGGGCGCCTGCGATTTGCCTGGCTGCAGCCAGCAAGACCCAGGTTCCGGGCTCGCTGGGGCGCAGCTTGACCGAGGTTTCGTAAGCCAGGACGGCGTTGGCAAAGTGCAGGCGCCGCAACTCGAGGTCTTCCCAGTCTCGCTGGCCGGCTGCATAGTGGGCGTCGCCCAGCCGTTCGTGCAATTTGGGGTCCAAAGGGGTGATGCCGAGTGCGCGCTGCAGCGATTGCACCACCTGCTGCCACTGCGCCTGCCCTCCTGCGGGGGCTCCCTGGTGCCCCGCCCACTGCGCGACCCTGAAACGTGCCTCTGCCGAACCCCAGTCGGCCCTGAATTGACGTTGTGCGGCCCAGAATACCCAGGCCGCCACAGCAAGCAGGCAGATGCCACTGAATACCCTGATCCAGGCACCCGAAGAAGCGGCCAGTTTCATACCTTGAGGGTGGGCTGTCGCCCGTTTTTGGCATGTCTGGCTGCGGCAGCACCGATCTGGTTGACCTGCGCATTGTCAGCGCACAGGCTGGCGGGCCCGGTGATCGTCAGCTGCCGAGCCACGGCCTCGCCATGGTGTGTGGTCAACCAGGCAAAGGCTTCCCGCATTCGCGGCGCGCGGCCTTCCAGGTTGTGGGCATCCGAAGCCACTGCCGTGATCCAGCCGCGCTGCAGCAAATCGCCGGCCACCGCCTGGGCGCGCTGGCCAAAGTGGCCGGTCAGCGATCCGGCCGTGACCTGCATCAGGCAGCCTTCTTCGATCAGGGGCTGCAGCCGCTCGACCCGGTCCATCACACCCCTGTTGCGCTCGGGGTGGGCGATCAAGGGCCGCACCTGATGGCGCATCAAGAGGCGCACAAACTGCAGCGCCCCCAAAGGCACCTGCCCATCGGGCATTTCCAGCAACAACACGCGGTAGCCCTCGAACTTGCCCAAAAAGGGCAGCTCGTCGATCGCCAGCAAATCCAGCACCTCTGGCGTCAGCCGCACTTCGCCGGCCCACATCAGCTCAAGCCCGAGGCCTTGGGCTTGCAGCAGCGGCAGCAACTCGGCCACCTTTTCTTCGATGCTGGACCGCCTGTTTTCAAACCGGCCCGGAAACACATGCGGCGTCATCACCACCTGTGTGATGCCGTTCGCCACCAGCGCACTGGCCAGCGCCAGCGCGGCCTCTGTTGTGGGTGGTCCATCGTCGATGCCCGGTAACAGATGGCAATGCAGGTCGATCATCCGGCGTCCCTTCTGGCGCCTGCAGACCACAGCACCGCCAGCAAAATCGTAAAGGTCAACGCGTTGGCGGTGATGTGCAGGTTGAAATCCACCACACTGTGCATGCCCATGCACATCAGCGCCATCAAGCCTGCAGCACCCAAACCCCGCTGCATGCTCGACCTGCGGTCAGCCAGCAACCAAAGCGCACGTCTGGCCGTAAAAATGCCAATGCCCACCCACAGCAGCAGGCCAATCAGGCCGGTGTCACTGGCCACCTGCACGTAGTCGTTGTGGGCATGGTCCCAGTAAAGCGGAAACCCTGCGGGTTTGTGGGGCGGGAAGGCGGTGTAGAAAGTGCCGCCCCCGTGCCCCAGCCAGGGTGCTTCGGCAACCAGCGGGACGGCCAGCCGCGGCACCTCCAGGCGTTCGGCGAGGCTCTGTTCGCGCGCGCGCTGGCCTGCGCCTCGTCCAAACACACCTTCGGAAGGCATGCTGGCCTGCGCGGTGTCGCGCATGCGCTCAACCACCCGGTCCAGACCCACCCATTGCCCGACGACAAAAAGATCGACTACCGCCATGCTGGCCACCAGCCACAAGGCTGGCCTACGTAAGGCTGGGCTGCGAATGGCAACCACCACGCCCAGCAGCAGCAGGGCGATGAAGAAGGCGCCGTTGCCAGCGCGCGAGTGCGTCATCACCAGCGCAATCACCATCGTCACCAGCACCAGGCGCAGCAGCATGCTGGTCGAAAGAAAAAAGCTCAACAGGCCTTTCAACTGTGACTGCCACCGGTTTTTTGCCGTGGGCGGCTGGCTCAACTTCACCCGGCTGATCAGCCAGCCTATCCCCGCTGCCAGGCACAACTCCATATAGCCTGCCAGATGGTCTGGGTTCACAAAGGTGCCGGTGGCACGTCCTCTCTGGTCGAAGTCTTCGAAGAAGAACAGGTAGCGCGCATTCGAGTACTGCAGCACAACGGCCACCGCTGCTTGCATGACCCCTGTGGCTGCGATGGCCATCAGCAGTTGCGCGGCTCGGGCGGGGGTCGTCACCGTCAGCAAAACCAACATCCACGCACCCAGGTAGACCAGGGTCAAGAACAGATACTGCTGCGTGGCAAAGGGCTCGATGCTGAGCGGGCTCCCAGCCGCCGATAGGCCAGGCAGTAACTGCAGGCCCACAACGGCGACAAACCCAACCAAACAGAGAAAAGGGGCCAAGGCCCCTTTCGATGTGAAATCAGCGGACTCAGGCCCCATGACGACCGACCGCTGCAACCAACTCAAACTACCAAAGACAACGCCTGTCCAGATGACGACGGCAAGGATTGCAACTGCCCACATGCGGTTGCTGCCCAGAGGCCAGGGTGCCCAGACGACACCCAAAACCAGCAGCCAGAATGCCAGGGTCTGAACCCGCTCTTGTAGCGCTGACGGCCTCAAAAACCAACTGCCAGACTAAAAACTGCATAGATCAACTGCGGCTGGGCCGAGGAGTCGGGAGACGTCCCGGGCGTGGGGTAGGGGGCCGATTTGTCACGCTGACAGCGCTGGCGGTGCTGACGGCTCGCAGGTCTGCGCCGCTGGCGCCTGGCGCCAAGCGCGAAACCATGACTGCAGACGCAACGCCGTGACTCAGCGATAGGGTTGCCACCAACAGCCCAGTCGCAATCAAACGTGTTTGAACCTTCTTCATGCAGTTCTCCGGACTCTTCTTACATAGGTGCCGAGCGTAGCACTGCCAGCCGTTGCTGGTCAAACCTGTTTGATGCAATCCTGTGCAGACAGCAGCGTTTACCCCCTGAATGCGGGTTCCACCTGCTCATTGCAAGCCGGCTGCCTTCAGACTTTAGCATCATGAGACTCCAGATTTTCGTTTTTTCTACCCGAGTTGGGTGACAGTTTTGGTGCCACTAGCGCTCCGTCAGCCGATCGCGCCTGTGCCAACTGGGGTGCATAGCCGTAAGACCCATAGACATAGCTGGAGCTGCCGTACTCGCCGTAGTACCGCTGCGCGCGGCTGAAGTCGAGCTGGTTGACGATCACCCCCAGCACCTGCCCGCCTGCGCGCCCCAGCCGCACCAGGCTCTTGCGGATCAGTGGCGCCGGCGTGCTCATCGCCTTGACCACCAGGGCAACGTTGGTCACCATCGGTGCCAGTACCAGCGCTTCACTCACCAGCTCCACTGGGGGCGAATCGATGATGATCATCTCGAACTGCTCGCTCAACGCGGCCAGCGTCTCTTTGAAGCGGTTGGACAGCAAGATGTCCAGCGGGTTGGGTGGCAACTCGCCCACCGGCAGCACCATCAGCGGGCTGTCGGCCGTCTGGGTGATGCAATCCTGAATCGAGGCGGTGCCGGCCACTAAGCTGGTCAACCCTCGGGTACTGGGCGGCAAGCCCAACGCGCGGCTCACCTGCGAGCGCCGCATGTCGCAGTCGATCAACAGCGTGCGTTTGGTCTGTGCGTGCGCCAGCGCCATGTTGATGGCTACCGTGGTCTTGCCTTCTTCGGGCAAGGTGCTGGTGATCAGCAAGATCTTGTTCTTGACGTCCAGGCTGGACAGCATCACCCCCGTGCGCGCCGTGCGGATGCCTTCGGCAAAGTGCGAATGACCGTCGGTGAGGAAGATGCGCGACAGCAAGCGCCGATCTTTTTGCGCCACCAATGGCAGCGCGGCCAGTACCGGCAGCTTCAGGCGGTTCTCTGCGTCATCGCTGCCCTTGATGGTGTTGTCCAGCCGATCTACCACCACAGAAGCCAGCGCGCCGGCAAGCAAGGCCAGCACCAGAGCCACCAGCACAATCTGCCGCTTGTTGGGTGCGACCGGGATTGTGGGCGGTACTGCACCGTCCACCACGCGCGCCAGAGAAGGCTGAATATCCCCCGCCAGGTTGGTTTCTTTGGCCCGGCTCATGAACATGTCAAACAACTGCCGGTTGCTTTGGTATTCACGGTCCAGCACCGACAGTTCAAACTCTTCGCGGTTGAAGCTCTGCACTGCGCCACGTGCGCTGCCGTAGGCCGCATCCAAGGTTTGCTCTGTTGCGCGTGCTGCTTCATATTCGCGGTTCAGCACCGCAATGGCGGCCAGCTGGTTGCGCCGCAGTGTGGCGCGCAGGTCGGCCAGCTCGGTCTCTGCCTGCTGCACACGGAAGTGCGCCGAGCCCAAGGTCTGCTGCAGCTCGCTCAACTTGGCCTGCGAGACAGACACAGCAGCTTGCGCCGTAGCCACCTGCGGGCTGCGGGCCACCGAGGGGATCGACGAATAGTCAGCCCCCGCCGCTTGCGCCTGCCGGTATTCACCTTCCAGTGCTGCACGCTTGCCGCGCGCTTCACTCAACTGCGTCAAGGTGTTGGCAATGGCCTGCCCTGCAGTGGCTTGGGCGCTGCCGCCCAAAGCAACGATGCCACGTTGTTCTCGGTAGGCCTGCAGCGCCTTCTCAGATTTCGTTAGCTTGCCGCGCAAATCAGCCAGCCGGTCTTGCAGCTGCAGGCTGACCTGCTGCGTCACCGCGTAGCGCTCGTCTCTTTCGGTCTCGATGTATTGCTGCGCCACCGTGTTGGTGATGCGGGCGGCCAGATCGCGGTCGCCACTGGTGAACTGGACTCTGACCAATTGGCTGCCGCGCACCGGGCTGACCGACAGCCCGCCCATCACATGATTGACCAGCACTGCCACGAGCTCGGGCTCTGTCCAATCGGGTTTTTGTTCAGTGGGGGCCATGCCTGCTGCGGCCAGCGCTTGTTCTCGCCAGCTGGGCCGTGCTGTGCGGGGGTCCAGGGCCGGCACCTCCCACAGCTTCAGCACCCGCACCGTCCGTTCGGCCACTTCGCGGCTTTTCAGGATCTCGATCTGGGTCTGATAGTTCTCACGCGCCTGCCCCACGCTGTAGACCTCTTCGATCGACACAATCTTGCCCCTGCCGGCCTCGATCAGCACCGTGGCCGAGGCCTGGTACACCGGCGCCATCGCCATCGCCACCACGGCAGCCAGCACCGCCACCACCCCAGCCAGCGCCAGGATGGCCCACTTGCGCTTGACGACGCTGCGCCAATACTCCAGCAGCTCCAACTTCTGCTCAGCCGAGATGGCAGGGCCAAACATCGGCTCAGGCGGGCCTGACTGCCAGCCGGGCGGTGGCATGCCTGGCCCGCCGCCGTTGTACGGCCCCACAGCTTGACTGCGTGACGGATGGTTGGGGACTGGGAAATTCATTCTGTTCCTGAATTATGGTCACGCCTGACGCCCTGCCCCGTGGGGGGAAACCGACCTGAATGGCAGTGAGCCGCCCGGAAGAACCCACCGCGCCAGCTGGCGCTGGAAGAATGCGGCTTGTCCAATGGTGCCACGACCGTTATGCGCCAAGACCCCCTGTTCAGGCGGGCCCAGGTGACAAAAGGCCGTGCTTGGGGAGTGAAACTCAGCGAAAAGTCGCGGTTCATCCGACTGGCGGCGTGCGAATTGCCGAGCCTTCGACCCTCTTCTTTTGTAGAGGACCCCCCCGACTTGCGGGTTGTTACCTATCGCGCCACCCGGGCACACTCATCGAAATGCCCGATCAGAGGCAGCAAGACTTCAAGGGTGCGCATGGAATCGTGGCAGTTCGGACTGGTTTTTGCCGCCTCGTTGGGCACGGCTGTGCTGGTGGTGTTGACCCGCAGATGGCACGGCGCATGGACAAGCGACTTCGAGAACAGTGGGGTGCAAAAGCACCACAAGGGCTCGCCACCGCGTGTTGGTTTGCTGCCGTTGCTGGCGGGTCTGGTGTCGGGCGCTTACCTGTTGGGGCAATCGTCCAGCTCTACACTGCCTTTGATTGGCGCGGCCGTGGCGCCTACCTCACTTGCACAAGCCAGCCAATTCATCTTGACAGCCCTGCTGTGCGCGGTGCCGGTGCTTTTGCTCGGCCTGGCAGACGACGTCACCAAAAAGGTACCCCCACGGGTACGGATGGCGGGCGCAGCCGCTTCGGCCATCCTGGGTGCGTGGCTGATGGGCGGCCTGATCGTGCATTCCGGCATCACTTTCGTCGACTGGGCGCTGGCGGCTTTCTGGCCCTTGGCCCTGGGCCTGACGATTCTGATGGTGGCGGGCTTTACCAACGCGATGAACATCGTGGATGGGCTCCACGGCCTGGCCGGCGGCCTGGGCGTTTTCATGCTGCTGGCCACGGCAGTGTTGGCAGCTTCAGTGGGCGACCACATGCTGGTGGCAGTCTGCCTTGTCGCCGCCGCAGCGGTGCTGGGATTCCTGGTGCTGAACTTCCCCCGGGGCCTGCTGTTTTTGGGTGATGGTGGCGCCTACCTGATCGGGTTCATCCTGGTGCAGGTCTGGATCGCGCTGGAGATGCGGCACGACGCCATCTCGCCGTGGGACATCGTTGCCATCGCCATCTACCCCACGATGGAGACCATTTTCAGCATCTACAGGCGTCGCCTGCACCGCGGCCGCAAGGGCATCGCGACCCTGGCCGACCGTTTGCACCTGCACAGCCTGCTCTACCGCCGCCGCACGCTGCCGTTGGTCAAACGGTCGGGGTGGATGGATGTCTGGCTGGCCAATGCGCTGGCTTCAGTCTGGATCATCTGCTTTGCGCTGCTGCCGCTGGGCTTGATGATGTGGGGCCTGGGTCATGACATCTTGACTGCTGGCGCGATCCTGGCGGGGGTGGGTGGTTACCTCTTGTGGTACCGGTCCATGACCATTCGAGGCCAACCCGACCCTGGCAATACCGTCCCACCTTTGGGGGTGCCTGTTTCAGGCACCGGCCGTTGAAGGGCCCCCGTCAAGGTTGCAAGCCGCGCCGGCTCCGGTCACTCCGGTCTGTAAACTGTTCAACCTGTTTGCACCTGTCACTGCAAAATATCTGGACGGGTGCTGCAAGTTCTGTAGCCCAGGCATTAAGCTGGTTCTTGTACGCTGACTTTTGTTGTCAGCTTCTGCGAACCAACTTTGCCGAATCTGCCTCCTGAAATGCCGCTTCAAGAACCCGTAGTTGCTTCACTCATCCAAGCCGCGGCACCGCTCCGTGTCACTGCCGCTTGCATGCAGGAGCGTGCAGAAATCGGGGGTACGCAGGCGCCAGCCCATCCGCAACTTGCCTCCAGCGGTCTGCGTCCCTGGTACGTCATCCTCTCCAAACCCAGGCAAGAAAACTACGCCTGCATGAGGTTGCTGGAGCAGGGCTACGAAGCTTATCTGCCCATGCTGCAGCAGTGGGCCAGACGTGCGGGCGACTGGGTGCACAAGAGCCAGGTCATGTTTCCCCGCTATGCGTTTGTCCGGCCCAGCGTGCCCGAGCAAAGCGTGGGCCCCATCCGCAGCACGCCTGGTGTCACCACCATCGTCCGGTTTGGCCCGGTGCTTGCCTGCTTGTCGGCAGAACGCGTGCAAGCGCTGCGAGATGTCGAAGCAACCATGGCCCGCAAGTCGCCCAAGCAACCTTTTGAAGCCGGCGCTGCAGTCGTCTTCACGGCGGGCCCACTGAAAGGCCTGAGCGGCATCGTGTCTGGCGTGGCTGCCCAGCGTGTGCAAGTCATGTTGACGCTGCTCGGGCAAGACCAAAAGATCAGCACCGCAGGGTGCGATCTGGCTCTGGCTTAGGGCCCCGGTTTTTTGCTGGGGCGAGCATCCTGCTGGGCGCAAGCCTGTACACACTGATGGTCGAGAGACTCATCGACTTCCTGGCGGCCCCCGCCGGCGAGACAAAAGAAGGCAGTCTGGTACGGCGCGAAGCGCAGTGGGAAAGCGGCCGACAGGCCGACAGGCCGATGCGCCAAGAGCAGCGGGGTCGTGAAAGCGTTGAACCTGGAAACCGCAGTTGACCGCTTGGCAGCGCTGGGCTCAGCCGGAACGATCCTGGCGATCAACGCGTTGTTGCCGGCGAGAACATGTCGGAAGTCACTGGCTGTACAGCCAAGGTGCCACCCAACGTCCGATCAAGGACCGATCAAGGGCCGATACGACGCTTTCGTCAGCCCTCGTCCGGCCAGGCCAAGGCGGTCATGCCTTGCCACGGTATGCACCGCACGCCGCTGCGCACGTAGGCATCTGTTCCGCCATGCACAAGCCATGGCAACAACGCCTCTTCGCCGGCAAAGGCAGCGCTTCGCTGGCCCGCTCGCACGGCATCGGGCGTGACGGTGTGCCCCGACTTGATCTCCACCGTCTGCATCATGGGGCCCTGGGGCGTCGCCACTTCGAACAGCAGATCTGCCTCCACGCCGTTGTTGTCGCGCCAAAACCAGAGATCCGGCGGCAAGCCTTGGTGCAAGCGGCTTTTGAAGAACTCGGTGACAACCCAGTTCTCAAACAATGCGCCCCGTTGAGGGTGCAAAGCCAGTTGCTCAGGCTTGCGCAAACCCAGCAGCCAACAAGCCAGTCCTGTGTCCACAAAGTAAAGCTTGGGCATCTTCACCAGCCGCTTGCCGAAGTTGCGGTGGTACGGCGCCAGCAGTTGAACCAGCTGGCTGCTTTCCAACACCGAAAGCCACTGGCGGGCGGTGGTTTGCGCAATGCCAGCTTCGTTGGCCAAGGCCGTGAGGTTCAGCAGCGACCCAACGCGCCCAGCGCACAGCCGCACAAAGCGCTGGAAGCTGCCCAAATCCTGAACCCGCAGCACCTGGCGCACGTCACGCTCGATATAGGTGGCGACATAGCTGGCATACCAGTCCTGTGCAGCCAAGGTCGGCTGTGTTGCCAGGGTTGGATAGCCACCACGCAACATCATGGCGTCCGCATCGCCAGCGGCCAGCGGCCCCAATTCACCCAGCGACAAGGGCCACAAGTTCAACACCGCAGCGCGGCCGGCCAGCGACTGCGTCACGCCCGCCATCAAACCGAACTGCTGCGAGCCCGTCAGAATGAAGCGCCCAGGCTGCCGATCGGCATCCACCAGCCCCTGCAACCAGGAAAACAAGCCTGGCCAGCGCTGGGCCTCGTCAAAGACAGCGCCCTGCGCAAAACGCGCCAGGAACCCCTTGGGGTCTTCTTGCGCAAAGGCCAGCTCGGCCGGGTTCTCTAACGACACATAAGGCAAGTTGCCAAACACGTGCCGTGCCAGCGTGGTCTTGCCCGACTGGCGCGGCCCGGTCAGCGTCAACACCGGGAAGCTGGCTGCCAGTCTGCGCAGCGCCGCAGCCAAATCTCGTTCAATCATGGTCAACCCATACAATCACAGGATTAAATCATGGGATTGTATTAAATGTCGGCCAGTCTGCGCCGCGATTCGATGCCCCCCAGCGACAGCTTGAATTTGGCCGCCAGCCGCGACGACTGCCAAGAATATTTCGGAACTCACAGCGCCAGAGCAAGGGTGCCACCCACTCGCGGTCCTTCATTAGTCAGTCTTCAGCCTGCGCCGCGAAAGCACCGCGCAAGTAGAGGCAACCCCCAGCAAGTCAAGCGCTGCTTTGCAACCTCTTCTTCAACCCCGGGCTTATTGCGTGCAGGTCACCTGGGCCGCCCGGCGTCAATCCATCTCTGCGTCATGCCTCGCGCAAGGTTGTAGCGGGCGCAGTTGTATGGCTCCAGGTGGTCCAGCTCGGTGTTCGCGATAACGCGCAACGCTGCCAGGTCAGCGGCGCCTGCGGGCACCTCCGAGAGGGCAGCTTCCAGCGTTCGGCCGTAGAAGACGACGAACTGCATGAGCTCATTCAAGGCCTGTCGATACCGGGCTCGAAGCGGGTCGGGCGCGGCCAGAGAGGCGCGCAGCACGCTGTACTTCTGAATCGAGCGACGGTAGATGAATTCAAACAGATCCACTGCCGCGGCGACGTTGCGCTGTTCGTAGACGCCGAGCATGGCTGTCGCATAGTCCGTGCGCTCCACGTCCAGGAAGGACAGGGGTGCGCAGTTGTTCAGCATGAGCGGCATATTGGCGCCTAAACGACTCGTGCGCTTGTTGCCATCCGCAAAGGGCTGCAGGTAGGCCAGGTTGACCCAAAGAAAGAAAGCGGCCTCCACCGGATTTCGGATGTAGCGGACCTTGTCGACGATGGACTTCAACGATTCTTCCAGCAGCGTGGGGATGTTGCTCGGGGAGTAGACAGAGCCGTCGATGTTGACCACGCGCCGGCGGATGCTGCCAATGTCCCGCGCGTCCTTCAAGAGGTCCTTCATCAACACGGCCTGCACGTCGACGATGACAGGCACCATGATGCCCTCTGTCGGCACAGCGTCGACCATGAACTCGATGGCGTTCTTATGGTTGAGCAGCATCAAAGTGTCTTCGTCGAAAGGGCCCGCCTGCTCGGTTGATGGTGGGCCGAGAAACCTGCAGGGCCTGCTCCAGTGCACCAGGCTGTACGGGTTCCCCGGCGGCAAGGACCAGACGCAGCAACGCATCGTGACGGGGCGACAGGGTGGGTGTGGGCACGGAGTAGGGAATCTTGTCAATCTCGTCACTATGA
>JBBQIB010000078.1:0-15505 GCA_038324515.1 Burkholderiales bacterium | reverse complement strand
GATACTCCAGTTGCGTGCGCAACTGGGCACCACGGTGGTGATGGTCACGCATGAGATACACAGTGTGATGACGGTGGCAGACCGCATGCTGTTTCTGGACGAAGTGGATCAAACGATGACGGCACTTGGCACACCGCAAGCATTGCTGGCGCATGGCCCGGAGCGGGTGCGGGCCTTCTTGCAACTGGGTTCGGTCCTGTCGGCTCGGCCCGCCGGGCCATGAGCGAGCGCTCGCCAGCCACGCGGGTCGGGCTTTTTGCTTTGGGTGGTTTGCTGCTTCTGTTTGCGGTCTTGGTCGCGGTCTTCGGGGTGGGTGTGTTGCAGCCGCGCGAGCGGGCTGTGTTGCACTTTGAGGGTTCGGTGCACGGGCTGCAGGTAGGCGCGCCGGTGGTCTTCAGAGGCGTTCGGCTGGGGGGCGTGAAGTCGGTGCAACTCGTCAACCGCAATGGCCGCATCGAAGTGCCGGTGGTAGTGGAGCTGGACGCGGCGCAATTGCACAAACTGGCCGGGGGCGTGCAGGATCGGCCCGAAGCTGCGCAAGCGCAGCCTGCGATCCCACGCCTGGTGGCACAGGGGCTGGTGGCGCAACTGGCCTCCCAGAGCCTGCTCACCGGCCAGATGTATGTTGAGCTGGACCTGCAGACGCCGGCCGCTGCAAGACCCAGGCAGGTCGAAGGCGTGCACGAGATTCCGACGGTGTTGAGCCAGACCCAGGGCTTGCAGCAGCAGCTCGAGCGGCTCGACCTGGCCCGCATCAGCGAGGATCTGGCTGCTGCGATGGCGTCTGCCCGTGGTTTGCTGGGCGGCAACCAGATCAAGCAGGCGCTGGAGGATGTGGCAGCAGCATCGGCCGCCACAGCACGCTTGGCCAGCAGCTTGGAGACGCGTTTGGCGCCGTTGGCCGCTGCCGCTCAAGGCAGCCTGGCCCAGGCCACGCAGGCCTCGGCGCGTGTGGCGCAGGCTGCAGAGCTGGCCAGCACGGCCGTTGCAGGCGCAGCAGACCGCGCCGGCGACAGCGTGTCACAGGCTGCCGGCAGCGTGGCAAGCGCCGCCGCCAGTGCCGGTGAGGTGTTGCAGCCGCAGGGGCCACTGCTGCTGGGCGTGCAGACCGCCGCCGAAGAGCTGGGCCGCACCGCCAAAGCCCTGCGCGAGGCCAGCTCAGGCGAAGCCGTGGTGGTGCAGGATCTGCAGCGCGCTTTGGGTGATGTGTCGAGATCGGCGCGCGCTGTGCGCGCACTGGCCGAGCAGCTGCAGCAGCAGCCGCAGTCGCTGATCCGCGGTCGTGCAGAGTCGCCATGAATCGCCTTGAGTCGCCGTTCGCCGCTGTTAACCCCCGTTAACCACCGTTAGCCGCCATAAACCGCGATGTGTCGCCAATTCCCCATCCTCAGCCGCCATCCAACAGCGCCATGGGTCAGCAAGGCGCCCCGAGTTTTTGGACTCCTTTTCGTGTTACCTCAGCACGCCCTTTAAGGCTCAATGCTGCCGAGCCCTCGCGGAGACCCATTTGAAACGCTTCAAAAACTTCTTTGAGCCGCTCTGCGAATCAGCTTTTGATGCCGCCAGCACGGGCGCGTCCGGGCGAGGACGGCTGTCCGTATGGTGTTGGCCCGCAGTCGCTTGCCTCTTGGCCTCTTGCGCCCTGCCCGCTGCGCCGCAGCTGTACCAACTGCGCTCAGCGCCGCCTGTAGAAGTGCGGCCGCAGGCCACAGCCCATGTCTGGCAAATGATGAGCCCGGTCGCGGTGCCTGAGTTGCTCGAGCGCAGCGAGATCCTGTTGCCCGAAGGCAGTGCAGGCCTCAGGGCGCTGGGGGCTCACCGTTGGGCTGAACCCCTGCGGGACGCAGTGCCGCGGTTGCTGCGCCAGGATCTGGCGGCGCTCTGGGGCGAGTCGCGCGTCTGGGCTGCACCGGTGCCTGCTGGTGTGCCGCTGAGCAGGCAGCTGCGGGTCGAGATCCTGAGCCTGCAAGCGCGGGCTGACCTGCGCAGCGTGCTGCTGCAGGCCCGCGTCACGGTGGCCGACATCAGCGGCAGCACGGCGCCGCGCGTCCGCACCTTCGACATCGAAGCCCCCAGCAGCAGCTCCGCGCCTGATGCATTGGTGGCTGCCCACAGGCTGGCGTTGTTCAGTCTGGCACAGCAACTGGCGGCTTGGGCCGGGCCCTGAAACGCGCGCAGCACCCGCCAAAGAGGGTGGCTGATCCTCCGCCAGGCAGGGACCCACCCCTGCCGCGGTGATCGAACGGCGCGAGAAATTGAAGCTGCGGGCACTGTGCTGCCTGGCAGTGCTCGGCCACTTTGCCGTCAGTTCAACTCCCCCTCGGGGGGCCTGGCGCGCAGCGGCAGGTCTGGGGGCGCTCTCAGAGCTGCGGGGATTCGCCGGATGGGCCTCGTTGAGCCGCGCCGGCTGGCTGATCCAGGTCCAGTGCGATCTGCGTGCACACGATGCGGCACAAGGCGGCGACACGCGCGCTTTGCAGGCTGTAGAAAATCTGCGTGCCTTCGCGCCTGCGGCCCAGCACCCCGGCCTTGTGCAGCGTGGACAGATGTTGGGACATGTTGGGTTGGGTGGTGCCAATGGCCAGCAGCAGTTCGGAGACATTGCGCTCCCCGTTGCAGACTTCGCTGATGATCTTCAGGCGCACCGGCGTGGCGAGCAGGCCAAAGAGCTCGGCCGCTGACTCGAATACCCAATCGGCCTCGCGGTTTGCCGAGATCATTTCTGGGGCTGCGAGAGCTGCAGTGGTGAATGGGGCCATGGATGGGGTCAATCTCTGATCCCAGAGGACCAGGCGCGCGACAAATCGACAGCCCGCACTGTAGCAGCGCTGGGCGCAGCGACATCCCGAGGGCGCACCTTCAAGCGCACCTTCAAGCGCGCCCTCGAGCGCACCCTCAAGCGCACCCTCGAGCGCACGACCCAGGCGAGACGGCCATAGCGCTGATACGCGTCAGGCCAGGACGGCGAGGGGCTTGCGTGACAGGCCGTCTCATCGAATTGAGCCCATGTCAAGCCACTGAGATATGGAAGATCCGGTAGCAATTGCTGGCGGTTTGTGACGTTTTTAACAGTTACATTGTTCGAATTGAAATTTGGAGTGTTTGCCTTTCGCTCCTCGTCTTCTGATCCAAGTCTTCCGCGCAAGGTCCTCCTTCAGTTGTCACTGTGCTGTTTTTGACGTCAACCCCTCTCAGCTTGCCAAGATCCGTTCGTCGGGGCTTTGCTGAGCGGTTACCGCTGGGGCGTGCCGGACAGGCACGAGCCAGGAATGTCTTGGCCGCCTCGGTCGTGCTGCTGGCGCTGACTTGCGATTGCGCTGCAGCCGCAGGCGCCGATGTCGCCACTGGTGTATTCGATGATGTAGCCACCGATACCAGCGCTGATGCAAAGGCCGATCGCGCAGCGCAGGCCGCCACGGCGACACCTGAACCGGCTCCGGCCTCCCTTGCCGGCTCGGTCAAGCTGCCGATTCCAAGTTGGTTGGCCTGGACCGTTGCCGGGCTTTTTGGCGCTGCTGCCTGGTATCTGACACGAAGGCGTCGGCATCGTCTGCGGACAGGGGCAGGCGAATGGACTTCGACGCTGAGTGCTTCCAGATTTCCGGTAGACCCGGAGCTTGAGGCGCGCAGCAGCAACGCCGTCGCCTGTGCCGACAGGTCAGCAGGGTCGCAAGTTGGACCAGCGGGTGGTCCAGCCGCTGCTTCGCCCTCCAGCGCTTTTGCTCATGAAGCCACCGATCCGATGATGCTGCGCGCTGGGGCATTGCCGGTGGACAACTCGGCGGTGTCGGTCGATGAGTTGATCGATCTGGATCAGCAATGCGAGTTTTTCGTTGCTTTGGGGCAGGATGCAGTGGCGGTTGAGTTGCTGCGTGAGAAGCTGCGCAGTGGTTTGCATCGCAGCCCTCTGCCTTACCTCAAACTGCTGGAGATTCACCTGCGCCAGGGTGACGTCCAATCCCATGACCGCGTCCGCAGGCGTTTGCTGCAGCGCTTCCAGGCCCCAGTACCCGCCCGGCAAAATTCGATGAGTGAGCCACAAGCCGATGGATCGCGTTCAGGCTCTGCTTCTAATGCTGCGGCGCAGGGATGCCTGCCCGGTGTCTCGCTGCTGCCAGCCGTGGTTGAGCAAGCACCCGAGCTGTGGGGTCAACTGCAGGCAGCTTGGCAGCGGCCGACAATGGCGCAGGCCCTGATTCAGCAAGTCTTGTTTCCTGAGCCCCAGTTCACGGAAGCGTTTGCGTTGCTCGGGCTCGAGGCCCACCGGGAACTGCTGTTCCTGCATGCCATCCTCGAGGACGTGCAGGCGCTGGCAGTCTCAGGTGCAGGCGCAGTGGATGTCCACTTGCCGTTGAACGAAGAGCCCCACACACGGGCCGCCACCACGCACCGGTTCTTGGGTTCCTACCGCAGGGGTGTTGACGTTGATGCTGACTCCGGCGCCGAGGTTGACCTGGACCTCAGTGCCGGCGCGCCCGCGTTGGGCTTCTTCGACAGCCCCCTGCCTCGGCACAGCTCAAGCTCGGCGACCCGCCAAAGCCGTGCTTGATCGGGTGCACGCCAGTCACCCGGATGTCCTGGATTGCTGCATGCGCCCAGCATGCCGCGTGGCCTTGGTTCACAGCTTGCTCAAACGCTGCAGCGCCAGTTGCAGTGTTTCTTCGCGTTTCGCAAAACATAGCCTGGCCAGCTTCTGCTCGAAACCGTCGTCGTAAAAAACTGAAACAGGGATGGCTGCCACGCCGATCTCGCGTGTCAGCCAGCGGCAAAACTCGGCTTCTTGCAGATCGCTGATCGCGCTGTAGTCCACGAGCTGAAAGTAGCTGCCCTGGCTGGGCAGCAGCCGCAGACGGGTTTTCGACAGGCCATCCCGAAAGAGGTCTCGCTTGCGCTGGTAGAACGCAGGCAAGTTCAGGTAGTGCTCGGGTCTTTGCATGTAGTGCGCCAGCGCGTGTTGCATCGGCGTATTGACCGTGAAGACGTTGAACTGGTGGACCTTTCTGAACTCGGCCGAGAGCGCTGGTGGTGCCGCCACATGGCCGACTTTCCAGCCCGTGACATGGTAGGTCTTGCCAAAGCTGGAGACCACAAAAGCGCGCGCTGCCAGTGCAGGCACGGCGGCCGCGCTGACATGGGCTTGGCCGTCGAAGACCATGTGTTCGTAGACCTCGTCGCTGATCAACAGCACCTGGGTGCCTGCCAGCATCTCGGCCAGTTGCTGCATCTCCTGTGCTGTCCAGACCGTGGCAGTCGGGTTGTGCGGGCTGTTGATGATCAGCAGCCTGGTGCGGGGGCTCAGAGCGGCGGCAATGCGCCCGAAATCGGGCCTGAAGCTGCCGGGCGTCAACGGCACCCGCACCACCACGCCGCCTGCCAACTCGACGTTGGGCGCATAACTGTCGTAGCAAGGCTCCAGCACGATGACTTCGTCGCCCGGGTGCACGCAAGCCAGCACCGCAGTCAGGATGCCCTGGGTGGCGCCGGCAGTGATGGTGATGTCGGACTGCGGGTCGTAGGCATGGCCATAAAGATGCAGGATCTTGTCGGCGACAGCCTGCCGCAAGGCCGGCACACCCGTCATGGGTGGGTACTGGTTCAGACCTTGCTGCATCGCCTGGCTGACCTGGGAGACCAACGCCGGGTCGCAATCAAAGTCAGGAAAGCCTTGCCCCAGGTTGACGGCATCGTGCGCCAGTGCCAGCGCCGACATCTGCGTGAAGATGGTGGTGCCCACCTTGGGCAGTCGGCTCTTCAGGGTTGGCGTGGGGTCAGCCGCCTGTCGTGGGGCGCTGGCAAGCGAGGGGGGCAGCACAGAAGCGGTGGCAGCATTCATCGTGAGCAGGGTGAGGGTGAGATATCAGAGTTGAAAGTCGGTGCCTTCGCCTTGCATGGCTTGTGCCACGCCTTTGGCAGACAGCCGCGGTGACAGCGATTCGGCAAAGGTCAGCACGAATTGCCGCAAGTAAGCGCCACGCTTGAAAGCGACACGCGCAATGTTGGTGCCAAATAGGTGGCCCAGCGGCACCGAGGCCAGCTCAACTTCGCCTGCGGTGTCGGCCACTGCGAGCTCGGTCACGATGCCCACGCCCAGGCCCAGCCGGACATAGGTCTTGATGACGTCGGAGTCGATCGCTTCAAGGGCCACTTGCGGCTGGATGGCGGCCCGCTCGAAGGCCTGGTCGATGCGCCTGCGGCCGGCCATGCTGGGGTGGTACAGCACCAGCGGGTACTGCGCCAGCTGCTCCAGGGTCGGCCTCGACACCTGAGCCAGCGCATGGCCCGCTGGCACCACCAGCGCGTGCTGCCATTCGTAACAAGGCAGCGAGACCAGGCCTTCGTGGCTCAGCAGCGCTTCAGTGGCGATGCCGATTTCTGCAACGTCATCGAGCAGCATGCGTGCCACCTGCTCAGGCATGCCCTGGTGCAGCACCACCTGGACCTTGGGGTAACGCTTGCGCAGCAGAGCAATCGGGCCGGGCAGGAAGTAGCGCGCCTGGGTGTGGGTGGTGGCGATGGACAGCGTGCCCGCATCCTGTCTGGAAAACTCCTCGCCGATGCGCTTGAGGTTGGCGACCTCGCGCAGGATCAGCTCGACCGACTTCAGCACCAGCTGGCCAGGCTCGGTGATGCGTTTCAGGCGTTTGCCATGGCGCGCGAAGATGTCCACGCCCAGCTCTTCTTCCAGCTCCAGGATGGCTTTGCTGACGCCCGGTTGCGAGGTGTGCAGAGCCTTGGCCGTCTCGGTGAGGTTCAGGTTGCGGCGGGCAGCTTCTTGCACAAAGCGCATCTGTTGCAGGTTCATCGTGTCTGACCCGCAGGTTGCTGCTCGCTGGGCGGTGGCTGCTGGGCGTTTCCCTTCACCGTTGCGAGACCGACGGCAGCCAGCGCGACCCGCGCCATCGCATCGACCACTTCTGCTTCCTCACCAATAGCCGGCCGCAAGTGCAGCCGCATCCACGGATGGCTGGCCCGCAGCTGCTCCATCAGCGCAGGCAAGTCCTTGCGCACATGGCCGCCGGCGCCCAGGAACATCGGCAACACCGTCACATCGGTGCAACCCAGCTCAGCCAGCTCGGCAGCGGCCTGCGGCAAGTCGGGTTGCATGAACTCCAGGTAGGCCAGCCGCACAGGCAGCTGCGGCTGCGTGGCCTGCAGCAAAGCGACCACGGCCTCGAACGGCGCCGACCAACGGGGGTCGCGCGCGCCATGGGCAAACAGGATCAGAGCTGCAGACATGGGCTCAACGGTAGCGCACCAGCCAGGCAAATGCAGCCATCGACATCAGCAGATAAAGCCCGCTGGGCGTGGCGGCTGCCACCCAGGGCGTCCAGCCACGCAGCAAGCCGATGTGCCCGGCCAGGTTGTTGAGCAAGACAAAGCTGATGCCCAGCATGATGCCGCCAAAGACCTTCAGGCTGACCCCGCCGGCGCGCGCATGCATGTAGGCAAAGGGCAGCGCCAGCGCCACCATCACAAGCGGCGCCAGCGGGTACAAGGCTTTGCGCCAGAAACGGATCTCGTGGCCTTGGGTGGCCTGCTCTTGCGCGCTCAAGTGGGCGCTGTAGCGCGCCAACTCGCCAGTCGTCATGGTGTTGACCGGCATCACCGAGGCAGCCACCAACTCGGCGTCCAAGGTGCTGGCCCATTGCAGTGTGGGCAGTTGCTCGACCGTGACTGCACTGCGCCCGGGTGTGCGGGCCTGCGGCCAGCGTGTGATGGTCACGTCGCTGAGCGTCCAGGTGCCTTCGGATGAAACCTGGCCCTGCCTGGACTCGGTGCGTGACAAGAGTCTGCCGTCGGCATCGAACTCGAATATTCGTATGCCGGCCAGGGCCCCGGCACCGCTGGCCTGTGCCACGCTGATGGAGTAGTTGCGCTCGCCCTGCGCAGTCTGGCGCTTTTCCTTGATCCAAGCGCCTGCAGCACCCAGCGGAATACCGTCACCGGTGCGGGCCTTGAGCACCACCGCCTGCCGTTCACTGGCCGGTGCGATGTAGTCGCCCACGACAAAGGTCAGCGCCGAGAAGGCCAGCCCCAGAGTGCTCAGCAAGGCCAGCGCGCGACCGGGCCCCAGCCCGCTGGTGCGCAGGATCGTGAACTCGGAGTTCTGCGCCAGGCGGGCCAGCGAGTAGATCGTGCCGATCAGCACCGCGATCGGGAACAGCTCATACAAATTGGTCGGCAACTCCAGCAAGGCGGCCAGCAGCACGTCCCACAAGGTGCGTCCTTTCTGGCCCAGCCCCTCCAGTGCGTCCACGACGTTGATGAAAAAGAAAAGCGACAGAAAAGCCATCGCCACCAACGCCACCGAAGCCACGATGTCGAAGTACAACAATCGGCGCACCGTCTTCATCGCTCGCCCTCGACGCGGGGGGCTGCGGTGTCGGCTCCCTGGATGGCTGCTGCAGCGACAGCAACTGCAGGCGTGATGGTTGCGGCCGCAGCACCTTTGAGCAGGAACTGCAGGTGCGCGCTGCCATTGCGCAGACCAAACACGGCCGCGTGGTCGCGCCACCACAGCAGCGCCAGGGCCAGGGCAAAGCCCGAGCCGTGCACCGCCAGCAGCGCCAGCGGCATGCTCAATCGGCCGCTGCCGACCCAGGCCTGCGACAGGTTGATCAGGTTGTAGTAGGTGAAAAATGTCAGCAGCGCAAACAGCAGGTTCCAGTTGGTGGCACGGCGTGGATGGGTCGCGGACAAGCCGATGCCCAGCAGCAGCAGGTTCATTGCGCCCAGCGCCATGCCCAAACGCCAGGTCAATTCGGCCAGGTTGGCCGGCACCGGGTTGCTGAGCAATTGCAGGGTGGTCAGGGTGCGTGCTGGTGGGTTGGAGTTGACCTCGGCCAGATTTTCGCTGACGCGCACGCTGTAGGTTTCAAAGTTGGCCATCGTGCGCTCGCCGCTGCGGTGGTCCACCAAGTTGCTTTGTCCGCGCTCCAGCACCAGATAGTTCTCGCCATTGCGGCTTTCCTGCCGGCCCCGGCTGGCCGAGATCACTGACTCGCCGCGCTCGGCATTCGACAGCACAAACACATTGCTGGCCATGCCTGAGTCCGCGCTGTCACGGTCGATGAAAAACACGCGCTGTCCGTCGCTGGATTTCTGGAACACACCGGGCTGCACGCGCGACAGGTCTGAGCGCTGTTGGTAGGTGGCACGCAACTCCAGGCCGCTGCGATGCCCCCAGGGCCAGACAATGGCCAGCAACAGGACGATGACCAGCAAGACCGGCCAACTCGTCATCAGCACCGGTTTGACAAAGCGCCCCAGGCTGACGCCGCTGGCTGACCAGATGGCCATTTCGCTGT
This sequence comes from Burkholderiales bacterium, assembly GCA_038324515.1. Classification (GTDB taxonomy): domain Bacteria; phylum Pseudomonadota; class Gammaproteobacteria; order Burkholderiales; family Burkholderiaceae_C; genus Rubrivivax. The sequence goes on along the minus strand of JBBQIB010000078.1, from coordinate 6,197 downwards.
CGCGATACATGCGGCCCAGCGACAGCACCACCGAGATGAACAGCGACAGGGCCAACATCGAAGGCAGATGGCCCAGCGCCACGTAGCCCAGCAGCAGCGCCACGTCCTGTGGCGAAACGGCACCACTGGCCGCTTGGCCGACGGTGCGGATCAGGAACATCGTCAGCACGATCGTCAGGATCACCACCAGGGTGGCGCCGAAGCCCCTGGACAACTCTTTACCAACGGTTGAATCGAATAACATCTGAGGTTTTTAGCTCCGGAAAGAATTATGGACTTCAAGACGCTGGTCGTCGCGCCCGAAGGGGCATCCAAATCTGGCTTGGCAGCAGTGGCCGCAGATGCGCTGGTACTGATCATTGTCGGCAACAAGGCGCCTGAGGGTCTGGGCGAGGGCCTGGGCGCGTTGCTGGCCCAGGCCGTCAAAGAGGGTGACTTTTCGTTCAAGCCGGCCCAGGTCCTGATGACTTACCGCGTGCAGGATGTACAAGCTGCGCGCGTATTGATGGTCGGCGGCGGCGACGGCTCGCCCAAGGCTTGGCGCAAGGCGGTTGCGGCGGCGGTGTCGGCTGTGAAAGGCAGCGGCTGCAAGCAGATGGCGCTGGCCATGGTCGGCCATGCTGAGATGGGCGCACAGTACGCCGAACTGCTTGTCACCACGGCCGAGGACACGGTCTACCTGTACCGGGCCACCAAACCCAGTGCCGCAGCAGCGCCTGCACTGCGTGCTGTGATCTTGCTGTGCAGCAAAGCCCAGCAGGCGGCTCTGAACGGCGGTTTGCAGCGTGGTCAAGCACTGGCGGCTGGCATCGAGCTGGCGCGCGAATGCGCCAATCGACCGGGCAACCATTGCACACCCAGCCACTTGGCCAGCCAGGCGCGCAAGCTGGGCAAGGCGCAAGGTTTCAAGGTCCAGGTACTGGACCGCAAGGATTGCGAGAAGCTCGGCATGGGCTCGTTCCTGGCCGTCGCGCAGGGCTCTGATGAACCTCTGAAGTTCATCGTGATGCAGTGGCAGGGTGCCGCCAAGACCGTGGCGCCTGTGGTACTGGTGGGCAAAGGCATCACCTTTGACACCGGTGGCATCTCGATCAAGCCCGCCGGCGAGATGGACGAGATGAAGTTCGACATGGGCGGCGCGGCCAGCGTGCTGGGTACGTTGTGCGCGGTCACTCAACTCAAGGCCAAAGTCAACCTGGTGGGCATCATCCCGGCGTGCGAAAACATGCCCAGTGGGCGTGCTGTCAAGCCCGGTGATGTCGTGACGAGCATGTCAGGTCAGACCATCGAGGTGCTGAATACCGATGCCGAGGGCCGCTTGATTCTCTGTGATGCGCTGACCTACGCAGAACGTTTCAAGCCTGCCGTGGTGGTTGATATCGCGACCTTGACTGGCGCTTGCGTGATCGCTCTGGGGCATCACCGTTCGGGCTTATTCACCGCCGACGACAGCCTGGCCACTGAATTGCTGGCGGCGGGGGAAGCCACACTTGACCCGGCCTGGCGCATGCCGCTGGACGACGAGTACGACGAAGCCCTGAAGAGCAACTTTGCAGACATGGGCAACGTCGGCGGCCGCGCCGGTGGCGCCATCACTGCGGCCATGTTCTTGAAGCGCTTCGCAGGCAAGATGAACTGGGCGCACCTGGACATCGCCGGCACCGCCTGGAAGTCGGGTGCGACCAAAGGCGCCACCGGGCGACCCGTCGCCCTGTTGAGCGCATTCGTACTGGCCCGGGCCGGCTGACACTGCCGGTGATTGGCGTTGACAGCGCATGCCTGAAGTCGAATTCCACACCGGCATCGTCGACCCGGTCGATTTTGTCAGTCGCATGCTGCGCAAAGCCTACCGGCAGGGCATGCGGGTGCTGGTGGTGGCGCCGCAGCAGCGCCTGGATCAGATCGACCGCAGCCTCTGGCAGCTGGATGAGCGCGACTTCATCCCGCACGCCCAGGTCGCGCAACTGGAGGCTGCGGCCGCCGCCTTGACTCCGATCTGGCTGGCGACTGAAGCGACGACGCAACACCCCAACCCGCCTGCAGTGATCATCAACGCGGGCGCCGCCGTGCCTGCGAACGCCGGTACGGCACAAAGGCTGATCGAGGTGGTTGCGGCGGCGCCGGACGACGCAGCACAAGGCCGCGAGAACTGGCGCCGGTATGCGGCTCAAGGACTGAGCCTGAAGCATTTACCTGCGGCCTGAACGGCACCCCCAAATGCCTTCCCGACCCCTTGCTTGCATCCTGCAACAACAATGCTGGGTTTGCAAGCTCGCCCCTGTAGGCCCTTTGGGTTCAGCAAACGTTGATTGGGCGCGGCATCCTCTGCGGCTGTCTGACCCAGCGTAAGCCCGTATGAACGGGACAAGCATCTGCGTTATCGTCCAGCATAGGTGTCCGGGTTACTTGTATCGAGTCCCATTTTTGTTTTGCGTCAATCAATACCTGTTTAGGAGCTTCCTCACATGAAAGTCAAACTGAATCTGATTCTGGGCGCTGCAGCCCTGGCCTTGGGCGGCTCTGTCTTCGCCCAGGATCTGGTCGTGCGCATCGGTCACGTTGCGCCAACCAGCGGCTCCATTGCCCACCTGGGCAAGGACAATGAAAACGGTGCCCGCATGGCGATCGAAGAAGCCAACGCCAAGGGTCTGATGATCGGCGGCAAGAAAGCCAAGTTCGAGCTGCTGGCCGAGGACGACGCAGCAGACCCCAAGCAGGGCACGGCTGCAGCGCAAAAGCTGGTCGACAGCAAAGTCAACGGCGTCATTGGCCACTTGAACTCGGGCACCTCGATCCCGGCGTCCAAGATTTACCACGACGCAGGCATCCCTCAGATCAGCCCCTCGGCCACCAACCCCAAGTTCACGCGTCAGGGTTACAAGTCCACCTTCCGCGTGGTGGCTGACGACGTGCATCTGGGTGGCACGCTGGGCAAATATGCCGTCGTCCAGCTCAAGGGCAAGAGCATCGCAGTGATCGATAACCGCACCGCTTATGGCCAGGGTGTGGCCGACGAGTTTGAAAAAGGTGTCAAGGGTGCTGGCGGCAAAACTGTCGGACGTGAATTCACGAGCGACAAGGCCACCGATTTCACTGCCATCTTGACCAGCCTGAAGGCCAAGAAACCAGACATCATCTTTTTCGGTGGCATGGACGCTGTGGCAGGCCCGATGATGCGCCAGATGAAGCAGCTGGGCATCCAAGCCAAGTTCATGGGCGGCGACGGCATCTGCACCGGTGAGTTGCCCAAGCTGGCTGCTGGCACCATGAGTGATGGTCAAGTGGTCTGTGCCGAAGCGGGTGGCGTCGAAGGCGAAGCCAAGAAGGGTATGACTGACTTCTACGCCCGCTACAAGGCCAAGTACAACGCTGATGTGCAGGTCTACGCGCCTTATGTCTACGACGCCGTCAACGTGATGATTGCTGCGATGGTCAAGGCCGGTTCTGCTGAGCCGGCAAAATACTTGCCGGCATTGCAGGCCACCAACTACAAAGGGGTGACCGGCACGATCGCCTTTGACAACAAAGGTGACATCAAGAACGGCGCGCTGACGCTGTACACCTACAAAGGCGGCAAGCGCGAGCAACTGGCCGTGGTGCGCTGATTCGTCTTGAGGTCTGGCTCGGGTTTCAGCCCGAGCCAGACCGATGAGTTGCCGAGATGTGTTTAGCCCAATAAAAAAACCCGCTGATCAGCGGGTTTTTTTTATTAAACCAAAGCCTCAAAGCCTTTGCTGTGTGCGTGGCAACCGGGCAACCTGGCAACCTGTTGTTTGGCCAAGCTGCCATGCTGCTCTCACTTCAGCTTGATTTCCTTGTACAGCACATGCTTGCGCGCCTTCGGGTCGAATTTCAAGAATTCGAGCTTCTCGGGCGTGGTTTTCTTGTTCTTGCTGGTGGTGTAGAAGTGACCGGTGCCCGCCGTGGACTCCAGTTTGATCTTTTCACGTCCGCCTTTGCTGGCCATGGTGTGTTCTCCTTGAAATTCAGATTTCGCCGCGGGCGCGCAAGTCGCTGACGACCTGGTCGATGCCCACCTTGTCGATCAGCCGCAGTGCCGAATTGCTGATGCGCAAGCGCACCCAGCGATTCTCGCTCTCGACCCAGAACCGGCGGTAGTGCAGGTTGGGCAACCAACGGCGCTTGGTTTTGTTGTTGGCGTGCGAGACGTTGTTGCCCACCATCGGGCCTTTGCCAGTGACTTGACAGACGCGTGCCATGACGCTTCTCCGGTAATGATTAAGTAAGACGGCCAATCAGAGCTTCAACTCACGGGACTTTTCGCGGCCCTGTCGAAACTTGTTGAAACTTGTCGAGAAGTTCCTCGTTGTACTCGCTGCATGGCAAGGCATGACAAGGTTTGCCGTCGACCAAAGCCCTTGAGTATACCGCGCGAATCAGGCTTTGTGAGCGCCTCAGTTTTCTTGCTGCTCCAGGAAGCGCTGCGCGTCCAGTGCCGCCATGCAGCCGGTGCCGGCACTGGTGACCGCCTGACGGTAGACATGGTCCTGCACATCTCCAGCAGCAAACACACCGGGCACACTGGTCATCGTGGCCATGCCGTTCAGCCCGGTCTTGGTGATGATGTAGCCGTCCTTCATCTCCAGTTGGCCTTTGAAGATGTCGGTGTTGGGTTGGTGGCCGATGGCGATGAAGCAGCCTTTCAGCGGCATGACTTGGGTGCTGTTGTCCTGTGTGCTGCGCAGCCGCACACCCGTCACGCCAGTGTCGTCGCCCAGAACCTCGTCCAGCGTTTGCCACAGATGCAGATCGATCTTGCCCGCAGCCACCTTGGCCTGCATCTTGTCGACCATGATCGCTTCGGCGCGGAACTTGTCGCGCCGGTGCACCAGGTGCACTTTGCTGGCGATATTGGACAAGTACAGCGCTTCTTCGACCGCCGTGTTGCCGCCGCCAATCACGCACACCGTGTCGCCACGATAGAAAAAACCATCGCAGGTGGCGCAGCCGCTGACGCCTTTGCCCATGAACGCCTGCTCGCTGGGCAAGCCCAGGTACTTGGCGCTGGCACCTGTGGCAATCACCAACGCGTCGCAGGTGTAGGTGCCCGAATCGCCTTTGAGCGTGAAAGGCCGCTTGCCGAAGTCGACCTGATGGATGTGATCAAACACGACCTGGGTGTTGAAACGCTGGGCATGTGCAAGAAAGCGCTGCATGAGGTCCGGGCCCTGCACGCCTTCGACATCAGCGGGCCAGTTGTCGACATCGGTGGTCGTCATCAACTGGCCACCCTGGGCGATGCCGGTGATCAGCATCGGCTGCAGGTTGGCGCGCGCTGCATACAAGGCAGCGGTGTAGCCGGCGGGCCCCGAGCCCAGGATGAGGACGCGGGAGTGAGTGGTTATTTTGCTCATGGCTGGATTCCAGATCGCGTGAAGTTGAATGGTTGCAGCATGTAACCAATCGAAATAGGGCCTTGTCCGGTCGCACATCGGGGCCTACGGTTGCTGCCTCGAGTGATGCAATAGCAACAATCGTCGGATTCTTGCAGAGTGCCCAGGCAAACTGCCGGATTGCACGATTGCTCGCAACCCGCCACCCCCTGAAAAGGAGCGCCAAGATGTCAATGTTGTCCAATCTGGATCTGATCCGCCGAGTGCCTTTGTTTTCCATGCTGACTGTGGACCAGGCGCAGGCCATTGCCGACAGTGTCGTCAAGCGCCGCTACAGGCGGGGTGAACTGGTGGTCGAGCAGGGTCGCAAGAGCAACGCCCTGTTCATTTTGCTCAACGGCCGGGCCCGTGTACTGACCGCAGACACGCGCGGACGCGAGGTCATCCTGGCGGTGTTGGAGTCGGGTGACTATGTCGGCGAGATGAGTCTGATCGACAACGAGCCCCATTCGGCCACCGTACGGGCCGAGATTCAGACCGACATGCTGGTGTTGGCGCGCGCAGACTTTGCGCGCTGTCTGCCAGAGAACTCCACGCTGTCCTACGGCATCATGCGTGGGTTGGTGCGCCGCTTGCGCAACGCCGACCGCCAGATCGAATCGCTGGCTTTGCTGGATGTTTACGGACGCGTGGCCCGCACCCTGCTGGACATGGCAGAAGAGATCGACGAAGTGAAGATCATCCGCCACAAGGTCAGCCGCCAGGACATGGCCAAGGTGGTCGGCGCATCGCGCGAGATGGTCAGCCGGGTCATGAAGGATCTGGAAGAGCGCGGTGTCATCG
>JBBQIB010000077.1:0-15756 GCA_038324515.1 Burkholderiales bacterium | reverse complement strand
TTCGCTAGAAACGAAGATCAGCGCGTTTTGCTCAGCGCGGCCGGCCAGATGGCGGTCCACCGCGTTGTGGCACAGGTTGGTGGTGCCGCCCACAAACCAGCGCGCGAAAGGCGGGTTGCTGTAGTCGCAGATCTGCTGGGGCGGGTCTTGCCATTCGATGTGTTTGGCCTGCTCGGACCAAAAGGCATCACGGTCCTGCAGCGAGCGGCGGTGGAAGTCTGCGTAAGGGGTTGAGGCTGTCATCGGTGGTCTCCTGGAAGTGCGGCCTGCCTGGAATGCGGCCTGTCTGTGGTGCGGCTTGTCTGTTTTCTGCTCACCCTTGATTGGGCGATCCGGCTCTGACATTGCGCTGACTGCGCCGCCACGCCGTGCGACATCCGCGTGAGCCTGCAAAGTCAACCCACAGTGTGAACCCAAACTGTGAACCCAAACTGCCGAACCAAACACCGCGGCTGCTATCCTGCGGCCGCCATGCCGAGATCAACCGTCCAGACGCCAGCCCCCCGAGCAGCAGCCAAACTGCTGCACGCTGGCCTGGTTTTGGGCGCCTGCATGGGTCTGACCCCCATGGCCAGCCAAGCTTCAGTGCTGTCGCCTGCCGCCAGCCAGGTCGGGCGCGGCTCGGCAGCCGACGTGGTGGTGACTGCAATGGCCTTTCTGGGTCTGCCCTATGTGCGCGCCGGGCAGTCGGCCGATGAAGGTTTCGATTGCAGCGGCTTCACGCGCCATGTGGTGGGCAACAGCCTGGGTCTATGGCTGCCGCGCCGGGCCGAAGAGCAGGCTTCCGACCCAGCCTGGACGCCAGTGGCGCAGGAACACTTGCGACCCGGTGACCTGGTGTTCTTCAACACCTTGCGGCGCAGCTTCTCGCATGTGGGCATCTACGCTGGCGAAGGCCGTTTCATTCATGCCCCCAGGCCTGGCAGTGCGATTCGACTGGAAGACATGCGCAAGGCCTACTGGAGACACCGCTACAACGGTGCGCGCCGCGCCGGCGTGCTGATGGCAACACCCGGCGGAGCGCCCGCCACGGCGGCTGTGGGGGGTGTGACGCCAGCGGCTGCGGCGCCCGGCGGCAACCAGGGCTGGACAGGCGTTGTCGCAACCGATGAGATGGGTGGCCACGGCAGCCCGGCGCGCACGGGTGGCCCCCAAACAGACACCATGCCCTGAACACAGCCAAGCCCGCGCTGCACAATGCGGGTGCACCGGCCGGTGATTGACCGCGCCACCCAAGCCATGAATCTCTTTGCACTTTCATTCACCGAATCCTGAGCGCCATGGGCGAATCCGTCATTCCGCTGGCTGACCTGCGCTACGCAGCGCGTGTGCCGCAGATCCCAGCCGATCTACATCCGCCGCAAGGCCTGCTGTCTGACCGGCTGGGCCGGCCTTTGCGTGATTTACGCATCTCGGTCACCGACCGCTGCAACTTCCGCTGCAGCTACTGCATGCCCAAAGAGGTGTTCGACAGCCAGTACAAGTTCTTGCCGCAGTCCTCGCTGCTGAGTTTTGAAGAGATCACGCGCGTGGCCAAGCTCTTTGTGGCGCATGGCGTGCACAAGCTGCGCTTGACGGGCGGCGAGCCGCTGTTGCGCAAGCACCTCGAAGTGCTGGTGGCGCAACTCAGCGAGTTGCAAACGGCAGATGGCCAGCCGCTGGACATCACCTTGACCACCAATGGCTCGCTGCTGACGCGCAAGGCACAGGCCCTGGCCGACGCCGGCTTGAAGCGCGTGACGGTCAGCCTGGACGCGCTGGACGACACCATCTTCAGGCAGATGAATGACGTCGACTTCCCGGTGGCCGATGTGATGGCCGGCATCGAAGTCGCGCTGCGTGCCGGCTTGCAGCCGCTGAAGGTCAACATGGTGGTCAAGCGCGGCACCAACGAGGGGCAGATCGTCCCGCTGGCCCGCCACATGCGTGAGCATTTCGGCGCCCAAGTGGTGCTGCGTTTCATCGAGTACATGGATGTCGGCGCCACCAACGGCTGGCGCATGGACGAGGTGCTGCCCTCAGCCGAAGTGGTGCGACTTCTGGATGAGGCTTTTGGTCTGCAAGCCCTGCAAAGCAACCAGCCCGGCGAAACTGCGCAGCGCTGGCGCTACACCGACGGCAAAGGCGAGGTCGGCGTCATCAGCAGCGTCACAAAGGCTTTTTGCAGCGACTGCAACCGGGCCCGCCTGTCCACTGAAGGCAAGCTGTTTTTGTGCTTGTTTGCCTCAGCGGGCCATGACCTGCGTGCGCTGCTGCGCGGCGGGTACGACGACGCGCAAATCGCCGCCGCCATTGGTCTGATCTGGGGCGAGCGAGAAGACCGCTACTCAGAACTGCGCGGGTCGCAACAGGCAGGACCGCAGAGCGCACAACACTCAGGCAAAGCCGCATCTGCTGCGCCGCGCAAAGTGGAAATGCACTACATCGGCGGCTGAGTCAAACGTTGGTTGCCCTTCGGCGCCTGCGGGCGCTGGAACTTCAATCGGCGCCCGCTGGCGCTGGAACTTCAATCGGCGCCCACTGGCGCTGGAACTTCAATCGGCGCCCACTGGCGCCTCTGCCAACGCCGGCGTCGTGATCTCACCCGGTGTCTTGCGCCGCGCAAACAGCGTGTAGACGGTGGGCACCACGAAGATCGTCAGCAGCGTGCCCACGGACATGCCGCCGACGATGACCCAGCCGATCTGCTGGCGGCTTTCGGCGCCTGCACCGCTGGCCAAAGCCAGCGGCAATGCGCCCAGCACCATGGCACCCGTGGTCATCAGGATCGGGCGCAAGCGCAGGCTTGCAGCCTCGACCACGGCTTCCATGACGGTGCGGCCCTGCTGGCGCAGTTGGTTCGAGAACTCGACGATCAGGATGCCGTGTTTGGTGATCAAACCCACCAGCGTGATCAAACCGATCTGCGAAAACACGTTCAAGGTGCCGCCCGCCAACTGCAACGCGCCCAGCGCACCCACCATGCTGAGTGGTACCGCCAGCAAGATCACGAAGGGGTCGATGAAGCTCTCGAACTGCGCTGCCAGCACCAGATAGATGAAGAGCAGAGCCAGCACAAACACGACCACCAGAGAGCCTGAGGCGGCCTTGAACTCGCGGCTCAGGCCGTTCAGCTCGGTGGCATAACCGGGCGGCAGGGTTCTGGCCGCAGCCTCGTCCATGAACTTCAAGGCTTCGCCCAGCGAGTAGCCGGGCGCCAGGTTGGCTGTCAGCGTCACCGAGCGCCGCTGGTTGAAGTGGTTCAGCTCACGCGGGCTCACAGCCTCGCGCACGCTGACCAGCGAAGACAGTGGCACCATCGTGTCGTCGCGCCCCCGCACAAAAATCTTGTCGATGTCTCCAGGTGTGGCGCGTTCACTGCTGCCGGTCTGCACGATCACGTCGTACTGCTCGGCATCGCGCTTGTAGCGCGTCACGACGCGGCCGCCCAGCATCGTTTCAACGGTGCGCGCCACGGTGTCCACCGAGACCCCCATGTCAGCAGCACGCGCGCGGTCCACGTCCATGAAGATCTCGGGCTTGTTGAGCTGCAGATCGCTGTCGGGCTGCACGATGCCGGGGTTCTTCTGCATCTCGGCCAGCATCAGCTGCGCCACCCGCGCCATGTTCTCGTAGCTGTCGCTGCTGACCAGCACATAGTCGATGGCACGCGACCTGAAGCCCTGCCCCAGGCTGGGCGGTGTCACAGGGAAGACGCTGATGCCCGGCAAGCCCATCACCTGCGGCAACAGCTTGCGCGCCAACTCGGCGGTTGTGATGTCGCGGTCAGCCCAGTCCACCGTGCGCAGCACACCAAAGGCCGACGACACCTGACCGCCGCCGATGAACAGGAAGCGGCGGTCAAACTCGGGGTACTGCGAGGTGATGGCTTCCAGCGCATCCAGATAACGCGCGGTGTATTGCATCGTCGCGCCATCGGGGGCGCGAATCGGCATCGCGATCACGCCGCGGTCTTCGAGTGGCGCCAACTCGCTCTTGGCGTTGGTGTACAGGTAAGCACTGCCACCGCCCGATGCCAACATCACCAGCACCACCAGCCAGCGGTGCGCGAGCGTCCAGCGCAGCACGGTGGCGTAGCCGGCAGACAAGGCCAACAGCCGGCGCTCCATGAAACGGTCGAAGGCGCCCGGCTTGGGGTTGTGGCGCAGCAACTTGCTGCACATCATCGGCGTCAGCGTCAGCGCCACAAAACCCGAGACCAGCACCGCGCCGGCCAGGGTCAGGGCAAATTCGCCAAACAGGCGCCCGGTTCTGCCGGGGGTGAAGGCCAGCGGCGCAAACACCGCCGCCAGCGTCAAGGTCATCGCGACCACGGCAAAGCTGATCTCGCGCACGCCTTTGATCGCAGCCTGGAAGGGCTCCATGCCTTTCTCGATGTGGCGGTAGATGTTCTCCAGCACCACGATGGCGTCGTCCACCACCAGGCCGATGGCCAGCACCAGCGCCAACAACGTCAGGGTGTTGATCGTGAAGCCAGCCAACGCAATCATCGCAAACGAGCCGATCAGGCTGATCGGGATGGTGACGAGCGGGATGATGCTGGCTCGCACCGTGCGCAAGAAAACAAACACCACCAGCGCCACCAGCACCACCGCTTCGGCCACGGTGGTGTAAACCGCCTTGACCGAGCGGTCGATGAACACCGTCAGGTCATTGGCCAGGACCACTGTGACCGAAGGCGGCAAGTCGCGCTGGATCTGCGGAATCAATGCGCGCACGCCATTGGCCACTTCCAGCGGGTTGGCGGTGGCGTTGCGGATCACGCCTGTGCTGATGCTGGGGATGCCGTTGAGCCTGACGCGGCTGCGCTCGCTGGCGGCGCCTTCTTCAACCCGCGCCACATCTTGCAAGCGCACGGTGTAGCCACCCTGCGTGCGCAGCGCGATCTGGTTGAATTGGGCCACGGTGCTCAGATCGGTGCGTGCGGTGACGCTGAACTCACGTTGCTCGCTTTCGATGCGGCCGGCGGGCACTTCCAGGTTCTGGCGGCGCAGCGCGTCTTCCACATCCTGTGCCGTCAGGCGGTAAGCAGCCAGCTTGTCGGTGTCGAGCCAGATCCGCATGGCATAGCGCCGGTCGCCACCGATCTGGATGTCGGCGACACCCGGCACCGTTTGCAGGCGCGGTTTGACGACCCGGTTGATCAGGTCGGTCAGCTCCAGCGTGCCCATCGTCTCGCTGGTGTAGGCCAGCCACATCGTGGGCGTGGCGTCAGCCTCGACCTTGGCAATCACCGGCTCGTTGACGGCATCTGGCAGGCGGCCGCGCACGCGCGCGACGCGGTCACGCACTTCGGCCGCAGCCGTGTCGGGGTCCTTGGACAACTTGAAGCGCACCGTGATCTGGCTGCGCTCGGTGCGCGAGACCGAGGTCATGATCTCGACACCGTCGATGCCGGCGATCGAGTCTTCCAAAGGCTTGGTGACCTGCGACTCGATGACTTCAGACGAAGCGCCCGACAGCGTGGTGCTGACGTTGACCAGCGGCTCATCGATGCGTGGGTACTCACGCAGGCTGAGCTGGTTGAAGGACACCAGTCCGATCAGCACCAGCAGCAAGGACATGACACAAGCCAGCACGGGCCTGCGTATGGAGGTTTCCGAGATCTTCATGACGGGATCCTGGCGCTGGGTTTCAGGGTGCGGGGCAGCGCCTCGGATCCTGGGGTCGTCCCGGGTCGAGTTTGTTGTTCAAGTTCGAGCTTCAAGGCTGAGCAATCGGGCGGCCCACAGGCGCCGAAGCGGGGCCATTGGCAGCAGCCGGCATGGCTGTCGCCTTGGACTCCGAAGCCGCACTCGGGTTCACGGCCGCGCCGGCACCCGAACCTGGCTTGGCAGTACCAATGGCGGCTGCTGCAGCGGCACCAGCGGCACCGGGAGGTCTGCCACCCCCACCGGCCTGGGGCAGTCGCGTCAGATCAATGACTCGAACCGGCACGCTGTCGGCCCGCAGCAGCCGCGTGTGTCCTGCAGTGACGACTTCATCGCCAGCTTGCAAACCTGCCAGTATCTCGACCTTTCCAGGCATGCGCAGACCGATCTTGGCCTCCAGCCGCTGCGAGACCTTCTTGCCGTCAGGCCCGCTGACCACCTTGAAGAGGAACTGACGGGCACCCTGCGGCACCAAGGCCTCTTCAGGCACCACCAACGCAGATTCGCGCACGGCAAAGACCACGCGGGCACGCGCAAACATGCCGGGCTTGAGCACGGCGCCGGTGTTGGTGACACGAGCCAGCACCTGCAACGCGCGGCCGTTGGCGTCCACCTGCGAGTCGACTGCCAGGATGCGGCCCGCAAAGACCCGCCCGGGAACTGCGTCCAAAGTCAGCTCGACCGGCAAGCCGGCCTTGACCCGCGAGACCGTGCGCTCGGGCAATGGAAACTGCACCGTCAGTGCATTCAGGTCTTCGATGTTGACGATGTCGGCGCCGTCTTTGAGGTAGTCGCCCACATCCACCAGTTTCAGCCCTGCAGTGCCGTCAAAAGGGGCCAGCACGCGGTAGCGCGCCAACTGTGCCTGGGCCAGTGCCACCTGCGCCTCGGCCACCGATTGATCGGCGATGCTTTGATCAACCGCACTCTGGCTGACGAAACCCTGCGCCATCAGTTCGCGGTTGCGCTGCAGCCGGGTGCGAGCGATCTCGGCCTGCGCCTGTGCCTGCTTGAGCTGGGCTTGCTGCAGCGTGTCGTCAAACTGCACCAGCAACTGGCCACGCTGCACGCGCTGACCATCGCTGAACCCCAACTTGGAGATGCGGCCGCTGACCTCGGGGCGCAGCATCACGCCTTGCGAGGACTTGATTGAGCCCACGGCCTGCACGTCATCGGTCAGGCGCATCACCTCCACCTTGGCAACCTCCACTGTTGCCGGGCCGCCCGGGCCCCCGCCGGGACGCCCGGCAGCGCCCGGCGCACCCCCGGCTGCACCCTGAGGCGCTCCGGGGGCACCTGCACCTGGCGCGCCAGGCGCACTTGGCCCTGCACCAGCCCCGGCACTGGCACCCGCGCCAGCACCCGAATCAGCTCGGTTTTGCCACCACCAGCCGCCGCCAGCGGCCAGCGCAAGACCTACGACAGCCACCCAGGTCGTGATTTTTTTCAAAGCTAAGTTTTCCAGACAATCCCAGACAGATTTCCAGGACTTTAACCGCGCGCAGTATTCTCCGCTGTGGCCGGCTCTGGCCTGCGTGCTACGCCACCGAATCCACACCTTTGTTGGCCAAGCGGTCGGCGCGCTCATTGCCAGGGTCACCCGAGTGGCCCCTGACCCAGCGCCACTGCACCTGGTGTTGGGCGTTCAGGATGTCCAGTCGCTGCCACAGCTCGACGTTCTTGACGGGCTTTTTGTCTGCGGTGGTCCAGCCCCGGGCCTTCCAGCCGTGAATCCATTGTGTGATGCCGTTCTTGACGTATTGGCTGTCGGTGTACATCACAACCTCACAGCGCCGTTTCAGTGAAGCCAAGGCTTCGATGACGGCCGTCAGCTCCATGCGGTTGTTGGTCGTCAAAGCTGCGCCGCCAAACAGTTCACGCTCATGGGCACCATTCTTCAGCCAGGCGCCCCAGCCGCCAGGGCCGGGGTTGCCGCGGCAGGCGCCATCGGTATAGATCACCACTGCGCTGTTGTCCAGCGCCATTGTTGGGGGACCTGCTGTGAGCTTTGCCGCAAGGCCCGCTGCTGGCCCTGCAGCCGACATTCCGGCTGACATTCCTGAGTCCGGTGCCGTGGCCGAATCGCGGCCACTCAACGCCGCTCTCCGGCAGGGCGTTTGGCCTGACGCTGCCCGGCTCCGCCTTGCAGGTGCTCGGCCAGCGGCTGGCGGTTGGCCACCACCGCTGGCGCTGCACGGACTTGCCGCTTCTCGCTGCGCACCTTGCCCACCCTGTGCATGCCCCGCACGCGTTTGACAGCGACCAGAAAATAAACGGCTCCCAGCACTGGCCACCAGCGGTCGCCAACCCGGTCCATCCATGCATAACGCTGCAGCCAGGTGTCGGTCTTGACCGCCGGCCGCCAGCAGCCAAAGCGACCCACTTCGACCTCGAAACCCAGCAAACGCAACCAGTCCCGCAGGCGCCAATAGCCGATGAAGTCGCCGCCGCTGGGCAGATACAAAGCGCGCTCGCGTCCCAGACCCAACCCGCGCGCGGCACGCCCTCCGCGCTGCCGCAAGCCCCACAGGCTGGTCGGGTTGAAACCTGCAATCACCACCCGACCTTCCGGTACCAGCACCCTTTCGACTTCGCGCAAGGTGGTGTGCGGGTCGCGCGCCAGTTCCAGCGCGTGGGGCAGCAACACCAGATCAATGCTGGCGTTGGGGAATGGCAAAGCATCGAACTCGGCCTGCAGGCCAATGCCCTCGGGCGGCGGCAAGGTGCTGACCAATTCGGAGTCCAGCGGCGGCACCACACAGGCTGCACTTTGCGGCTGCAGCAAGGTATCGGTCACCACCCAGCGGTGCGGCATGCGGTTGGCACGCAAGCCTTCCAGCTCGGGCAACCCCAACTGCACCGCGTGGTAGCCAAAGATGTCGCTGACAGCATGGTCCAGACGCTCTTGCGCCCAGGCCAGCATGTAGACACCGGGAGGGGTTCTGAGCCAGGACCCCAACTCTATAATCGATTCATCTCTTGTCATCAACTTCAAGCCTCTGAACGTGCCCGACATCTCCGCTTTACTTCGCCACTTGTCATGGATGTTTGGCAACGACAAATTCGATGCTTCGCCGGCCGCAACCAAGCGCCAGGGCTCGCACACAGTGGCTGATGCACGTCCAGGCGGCCAAGGCAGTGGGGTGGATGCTAACGCCAGCCATCTGCAATGCAAGCCGTCAGGCGCTGCGCTGAACAGTACGCGCAGCGATCGCCGCTGCTTCGGCTCCATCGGCGGCCTGGGTGCAGCGCTGCTGCTGTGCGGATGTGCGGGTCTGCCACTGGGCTCCATGCCCGAGCTCAACCCGGAGGCTGCCAAACCAGCCCGGACGGGGCCTGGCGCCTCAGACGCTGCTGCGGAGACGGTCCATGCCCAGCCTGCTTTGGCCCCAGATGCCGCAGTGGCTGCAGCGGTCGTTGCAGGCTCAAAACCAATCGCAGCACAAGGGGCGGTGGTCGCCGAAACGCCAGATACACAGGCATCCGCAGCCACAACCGCAACTACAACCACAGCAGCGACCGCAGTGTCACGGATGCGGCTCGACCCAGAGCAAGACTCAGCCAGGCTGGACCTGTGGAAGCGCGTGCGTGCCGGCTTTGCGATCAACGATCTGGAAGGCGATCTGGTCGGGCAGTGGGAGCGGTACTACGCCACTCGGCCCGAGTATGTGCACAGGATGATGGAGCGCGGCGGCCGCTACCTCTTCCACATCATGGAAGAGGTGGACAGACGCGGCATGCCCACTGAGCTGGCCCTGCTGCCCTTCATCGAAAGTGCCTTCAACCCGCAGGCCAAGTCCAGTGCGGCCGCTTCGGGCATCTGGCAGTTCATGCCGCTCACCGGCAAGGATTTCGACCTGCGGCAAAACCTGTTCCGCGACGACCGGCGCCACGTGCTGGCCTCCACCCAGGCGGCACTGGACTACCTGCAGCGACTGCACAAGATGTTTGGTGACTGGCACCTGGCGCTGGCAGCCTACAACTGGGGCCAGGGCAATGTGCAACGTGCAGTGCGCGCCAACGAAAGGCGTGGCGCGCCCAGCACCTACACCGCGCTGAAGATGCCCGATGAAACCCGCAACTACGTGCCCAAGCTGCAGGCCATCAAGAACATCGTCAGTGATCCGCAGCGCCTGGGCCTGAGCCTGCCGCCGCTGGAGAACCACCCGTACTTTCTGACCGTGGACATCGAGCGCGACATCGATGTGGAAGCAGCGGCACGCCTGTCGGGACTGAGCCTGGAGGAATTTCAGCAGCTCAACCCGCAGATGAACAAGCCCGTGATCCTGGCGGCGGGCACGCCCCAGGTGCTGCTGCCCTATGACAATGCCAACCGCTTTGTTCGGGCCCTGCACGACGGCGGCGTGCCCTTGGCCAGTTGGACCGCGTGGGTGGCACCCCGCACCTTGAGAGTTGCCGAAGCCGCAAGATTGACCGGCTTTGACGAGGCGCGGCTGCGCGAAGTCAACCGCATTCCGCCAAACATGCTGGTCAGGGCGGGTTCGACGCTGCTGGTGCCGCGCCACCCGGGTAGCCTGGCCAATGTGGCTGAGCATGTGGCAGACAACGCCCGCATCAGCCTGGCACCCGAGGGCAGACCACTGCGCAAGGTGGTGGTCCAGGCCGGCAAAGGCGGCGACTCTGTGCAGTCCGTTGCCAGGCGCTACAAGGTGTCAGCCAAACAGGTGGCTGAGTGGAACGATGTTTCAAGCTCGGCCAGCTTCAAGGCCGGGGCGCGCGTGGTGTTGATGCTGCCAGCCAAATCGGCGACCTCAGCCAAGCGCGCCAGCAGGCCCGCCACTGCACAGAGCCCCAAAGCCAAAGGGAAGTCCACTGCACGCAGTGCCAGCAGCGGCAAAGCGACTCGGCCCAGCGCAGCCAAAGGTGGCGCGCCAGCACGCGCCCAAGCCGCCCGCCCCTGAGTGTCTGCTTGAGCGGCAGCCGGTCGCTCAACCGCCCAAAAAGTCCCCTTTGCCGATCTCGACCCCAGCGTGCCGAAGCAAGGCATAGGTGGTGGTGGCATGGAAGTAGAAGTTGGGCAGCACAAAGTGGCGCAGATAGTTCTCGCCATTGAATCGCAACGGCTCGCGGGTGCGCATCGGCACCTGGATCTCGCGCTCTTCAGTGCCGTCGATCTGGGCTGCATCGAAGCTCTGCACATAGTCCAGGGTCTTGCGGACGCGCGCTTTCAGCTCGTCCAGCGTGGCCTCGTTGTCCTCCCACTTCGGGGCCTCCACGCCAGCCAGCCTGGCCATGCAAAACTTGACGCCGTCGGCGGCGATCTGCACTTGCCGGGCCAGAGGCAACATGTCGGGCGCCAGCCGCAGGCTGAGGTAGTTGGCGGCGTCAAATTTGCGCGCTTCGGCATGCGCCTGGGCTTTGTCCAGCCACAGCAACATCTGTGTGAAAGTGCGAACGAAGGCCGGCACGCTGGCCGAGTACATGGTCAAACTCATGTGAGTTCTCCTGCTGAAGCTGAGGGGTGTGGTGGCTGAAGTTTCCAGTCAGCGCACCAGGCGCCGACCGGAGCGCAGGGCAGGAACGGGCAAAATCAGCCGCTCACACCATGAACATCATCATCCTAGACGACTACCAGGACGCCGTTCGCAAGCTCGACTGCGCCTCCTTGCTCGAACCCTTCAACGCCAAGGTCTTCACCAACACCGTCAAAGGCAACGGCCAACTGGCGGTGCGGCTGCGCGATGCCGATGTGCTGGTGCTGATCCGCGAGCGCACGCTCTTCCCGCGCGCTCTGCTTGAGAAGCTGCCGCGCCTGAAGCTGATCTCGCAAACCGGCCGAGTGGGCAGCCACATCGATGTCGAGGCCGCCACGCGGTGCGGCATCGCGGTGGCAGAAGGCGTGGGCTCGCCCACCGCTCCGGCCGAGCTGACCTGGGCTTTGGTGATGGCAGCCATGCGCCGCCTGCCGCACTACGTAGGCAACCTGAAGCACGGTGCCTGGCAACAGTCGGGGCTCAAATCTGCAGCGATGCCTGCCAACTTTGGCTTGGGCATGCAACTGGCCGGCAAGACGCTGGGCGTCTGGGGCTACGGCAAGATTGGCAGCCTGGTCGCAGGCTATGGCCGCGCCTTCGGCATGCGGGTGCTGGTGTGGGGCAGCGAGGCCAGCCGCCAAAAGGCCACCGCAGATGGCTACGAAGCGGTGCCGGCACGCAGCGTGCTGTTCGAGCAATCCGATGTCTTGAGCCTGCACCTGCGGCTGGCAGAAAGCACCCGCCAGATCGTGACGCTGGAGTTGCTGTCGTCCATGAGACCCACCGCCTTGTTGGTCAACACCTCGCGTGCAGAACTCATCGCAGACCATGCCCTGGTCGCTGCACTGAATCGCGGCCGCCCGGGCATGGCTGCCATCGATGTTTTCGAGAGCGAGCCGATTCTGCAGGGCCATCCGCTGCTGCGCCTGGAAAACGCCGTCTGCACGCCGCACATCGGCTATGTGGAGCAACAAAGCTACGAGATGTACTTTCGTGCTGCGTTCGAGAACGTCGTCAACTTCATCCACAAGACACCCACCCACCTGGTCAACCCCGAAGCGATGAAGGTGCTGCGATGAAAGTGTTGCGTTGAACCAGCCCGCCTCGCCGAGCCAGTTGTTCCGGGCCTTCAACCGGCTGGGATTGCAAGGCTTCGGTGGGGTGCTGCCGGTGGCCCAGCGCGAGTTGGTCGAGCGGCTGGGCTGGTTGACGCGTGAGCAGTTTCTGGATCTGCTGTCGCTGGCCCAGGTGCTGCCCGGGCCCAACATCGTCAACCTGACGCTGATGCTGGGCGACCGTTTCTTCGGCTGGCGCGGTGCGATGGCGGCCACCGCAGGCATCCTGCTGGCTCCTTTGGCCATCGTGCTGGGCCTGGCAACTCTGGCCGCAGCCGCCAGCGACTGGTCGGTGCTGCGCGGCGCGCTGCAAGGCATGGGCCTGACTGCGGCTGGCTTGGTGCTCGCCACGGCGCTGAAGCTGGCGCCCGGATTGCGGCTGAACGCGCTGGGGCCGGCGATGTGCGCGGCGCTGGTGGCTGCCACTGCACTGGCCGTCGGCTGGTTGCGCTGGCCCCTGGTGGCCGTGGTGCTGGGCCTGGGCGGCCTGGGCACCCTGCTGGCCTGGCGGCGCCTGCGAGCTGCTACAACTGCCGCATCGTCCAAGGCCAGGATGTGAACCCCCTGCCCTGGCTGCTGGGCAGCCTGGAAGCTGTGCAGTTGCTGCAGTTGTTCGGGCATTTCCTGCTGCTGTCTTTGCTGGCTGTAGGTGGTGCTTTGACCACCGCCCCTGAAATGCACCGCTACATGGTCGAACAAAAGGGCTGGTTGACCGACATCGACTTCAGCGCTTCAGTGGCGCTGGCCCAGGCGGCACCTGGGCCCAACGTCTTGTTCGTGGCTGTGCTGGGCTTCAACGCAGCCGGCTTGGCGGGGGCATTGGCCTGCCTGGTGGGTACCTTGCTGCCTTCCACAACGGTGGCCCTGACGGCCGCACGCTGGGGCCACCGGCCTGCCAATGCCCAGGGTCTGCGTGCCTTCACTGCCGGCATGGCGCCGGTGACGATCGGTCTGCTGCTGTCCACATCCTGGCTGCTGCTGCAGCCCGCCGGGCTGCGCTGGGTCGGCATCGCCTTGCTGCTCGCCACCGTGTGGGCGATGCTGCGCACGCGCATCAGCCCGCCCTGGCTGATTGCGGCGGGCGCGGTCGTCGGTGGGCTGGGATGGCTTTGAAGACCTGACTCGCCCAGCGGACGCAAGCTGCGGGATCGCCGCCCAGCCGTGGGGAAATCAGGCAGGCGCATGAAGCGGCTGCGGCAACTTCAACGCACCAGCCAGCCGCAGTGACCCGAGCAGCGCCTGCGGCCATTGGCCACAGGCCATCAACGCAGCAAAGGCTCCTGTCTCGGCATCGCAGCTCAAGCCCTGTTGCTGCAGCCAATCGGCGTTGAAGTAGGTCTGGCTGTAACGCTGGCCGTCATCACACAACAAGGTCACGATCGACCCGCTCTGGCCCTGCTCGCGCATCGTCTGCGCGCAGGTCAAGGCCGCCACCAGGTTGGTGCCGGTAGAGCCACCCACCGGCCGCGACAAGTTCTGGCTGAGGCAGAACATCGCCGCCAGGCTCCACACATCAGGCACCTTGACCATCGCGTCCATCACGCCCGGCATGAACGACGCTTCCACACGCGGCCGGCCGATGCCTTCGATGCGTGACCCTTGATCCAGGCTCAGCGTGCTGTCGCCGCTGACGAAGTGATCAAAGAAAACCGAGCGCTCGGCGTCCACCCCGCACACCTGCGTGCTGAAGCGTCTGTAGTGCACATAGCGCCCGATCGTCGCCAAGGTGCCGCCCGTGCCGGCGCTCGCCACCACCCAGGTCGGGCAAGGGTGTGGCTCCAGCTCCATCTGCAGGTAGATGCTTTGTGCGATGTTGTTGTTGGCGCGCCAGTCGGTGGCTCTTTCAGCGTAGGTGAACTGGTCCATGAAATGGCCACCACAGTCAGCCGCGATGCGCGCGCTTTCGGCGTAGATCGCGCGGGGGTCATCGACCAGATTGCAGCGACCACCTTGCTGGGTGATGGCGCTGATCTTCAGCGGGCTGGTGCTGCGCGGCATCACGGCGACAAAGGGCAGGCCCAGCAGGCGTGCGAAGTAGGCTTCGCTGATCGCCGTCGAGCCGCTGGAGGCTTCGACCACCGTCGAGCCTTCATGCAACCAGCCGTTGCACAGGGCATGCAAGAAGAGGCTGCGCGCCAGACGGTGTTTGAGGCTGCCGGTGGGATGGCTCGACTCGTCTTTCAGATACAAGTCGATGCCCGGGAACCCTGGCAAAGGCAACGGGATCAGGTGCGTGTCGCTGCTGCGCTGAAAATCAGCCTCGATGCGCCGGATCGCTTCGTGCACCCAGGCCCGACGCTGCGAGGATGGCGCCGTGCCGTTGCACTGCAGGGGGACGGGCGTAGACGCAGGCTGCGTCGAGGAAGCTTTGAGCATGCGAGACAAGAGCCAGGGCTGGACAATGATTTGACAGCGATTCAGTGTACCGTTCCGCCTCTTTGCATCACCTTCTTCAGCAGTTTCTTGGCTGCAACGTGGCTGGGGCCCCCTCCATGAACTTCAGCGCTTTGTGGCGCCGCATCTGGCGCGCTGCCGTCTGGCTGGTCGTGGTGTACACGGGCCTGCTGGCGCTGCTGTGGTGGGCACAAGAAAAACTGCTGTTCTTGCCCACGGTCTTGCCACAGGACCACCGCTTTGCCGTGGCAGCCGATGTGCACGAGGCTTGGGTCGAGGTGCAAGGCGCACGCCTGAACGCGCTGCACCTCAGGCTGCCCAAGCCAGAAGGCGTGGTTCTTTTTCTGCACGGCAATGCCGGCAGCCTTGACAACTGGTTCGCGCACCTCGGACCCTACAGACAGGCCAACATGGACTTGTTCATGATCGACTACCGCGGCTACGGCAAGAGCAGCGGTCGCATCAGCAGCGAGGCGCAGTTGCACGCCGATGTGCTGGCCGCCTGGCAGCACATTGCGCCGCGCTACGAAGGCTTGCGACGCGTGGTTCTAGGCCGATCACTGGGCACGGGAATGGCCGCTCATCTGGCAGCACAAGTACAGCCGGAGTTGACGGTGCTGGTCTCACCCTACAGCAGCATGCAGGCACTGGCCAAGGAAATCTACCCCTGGGTGCCGAGTGCCTTGCTGCGCTACCCCTTGCGCACCGATCTGGCATTGCCGCGCATCGGCGGCGAGATCTGGATGACCCACGGAGACCGAGACCGGCTGATCCCGGCTGCACATGCCAAAACTCTGCAAGCGTTGGCGCCGCGCGCGCAATTGCTGCTGCTGCCGCAGGCCGAGCACAACGACATCCATCTGTGGCCGGCTTACGCAGCCACACTGCAGCAGGTGCTGCAACTGCAGCACTAGAACAATGTTGAACTAGACCGCTGACGCGGTGGTTGGAACTCGAAAATAGGAAGACAGGCGCGCCTGAACGTCCTACCTTGATCGATGCGGGCATATGCCCGCGCATCGATCCAGGAGATGGACATGACGCCACTTCGCCAACGCATGCTCGACGCGCTGATCCTGCGCGGCATGGCATCTCGCACGC
>JBBQIB010000076.1:0-15786 GCA_038324515.1 Burkholderiales bacterium | reverse complement strand
CAGCGTGTCGAGCGACCAGTCCAGGTCGGCCAGGTTGCCCTTGCCGGACAAGATCTCGACCAGCTCGATCGGTGCTCCGGCTTCGTCTTCGCCCACCATCACGCAGGCCACTGCTGCGCGTTGGATGCTGGCCTGAAGATCTGCGCCGCGACTGGTTTGCACGGCCTTGTGGTGGCTCTCTTCGCTGATCACGAAGCGGGTGGACCTGAGCTGTGGGTAGCGCGACTTGCACCAGGCGTTCAACGCGGTCAGCCGCTCGATGCACTCGCTGTCGCTCAACGCCTGTTGGCCCACAAAGCGGTGCTTGCCTTGATAGACGGGGCCGGACAGGTTCAGCGGCGGCCGCGCGCCAAAGCGTGTCATGGCTTGCGCGTTGCGCCGTGCCTGTCGTTGCACCTGCGCTGCCAAGCCGGTCTGCGCCGGGTTGGGTGCAGAAGCAAAGCCCCAGTAGCCGTCCACATAAGCGCGGGCGCTCAGGCCCTGCTGGCTGCTGCGCGAGTTGGCGGTCAGGTGGCCATCGACCATCGTCATGCGCATGCGCTGCAACTCGTGGTGGCGGGTTTCGATGGCTTGAAAGGTGCGGGTGGAATGCGTGGATTGAGGAGCGCTCATGTCAAAGCCCAGAAGTGGGTGGCCAGACGGCATCATAGGTCTGCCTGCGTCCGGATTGACGTCGGATTGACCTCTCTCCCCCTTCAGGGGTGGTTGGGGGGCTACGATCAGGAGCGACACACCCAACCGGCCAAAGCTGCAGTTGCAAGCCGTGCACGAGGCGACAGTTCTGGAGGCAAGAACGCATGGACATCAAGGCAGTTTTTTTCGACACTGGCGGCACCGTACTGGATTGGCATGGTGGCCTGGTCAGGGCCTTTGAAGCGGCGGGCGCAGCGCAGGGCCTCAGCCGCGACTGGCACGCCTTGGCCAACGACTGGCGGCGCCGCACGATGCAGGGCATCGTCGGCCAGCAGCACCCGGGTTTCCACATGGACGATGTGCATCGCAAGACACTGGATCAAAGTCTTGAGCACTTTGGCCTGCAGGCTCTGGACGCGGTCGTGCGCGATCGTCTGTGGCGCACCTGGCATCAGCTCGACGCCTGGCCAGACTTTGCTGCCGCCCTGGCAGGCTTGCGCCAGCGGTTGCCGGTGGTGTCGTTCACGATGCTGCCCACGGCCTTGGTCGTGGATGTCTCGCGGCGCAACAATCTGGTCTGGGACGCCATCATCTCGTGCGAGATGATCGATGTCTACAAACCCCATCCGCTGGCCTACCAGACGGCCGCCCGCTGGCTGAACCTGCAACCGGCGCAGGTGCTGATGGTGGCCTGCCACAACTTTGACCTCAACGCCGCGCAAGATGCCGGCATGCGCACAGCTTTCGTGCGCCGGCCGGATGAGTGGGGCCCTGAAGGCCCGCCCGACCCGAACCCGAATCGAGACTACGATCTGGTCGAGGACGGGTTTGCCGGCTTGCACCGCAGCGTTCTGGATCGCCCACCGCAAGATAGAGGCTGAGATCACCCCCCAGCCCCTGCAATCCACAAAGAAGCTGTACCCCATGCAGATCCCGCATCCTTACCTGATGTTCCTGGGCGATGTGCCCGATCAACTGGCGGCCAAGACCGCACATGGCGTCAATGATTGGCGGCGCGATTGGTGTCTGGGCCAGTTGCGGCTGCCGAGTTGCGGTGCCGATCTGCGCCTGCCCGACATGGGCATCCAGCAGGCGGTGCAAGCAGGCGCCAAGACCTTGGTGATCGGTGTGGCCAACGCCGGCGGCGTGCTGCCTGCACACTGGGTGCCGGTGGTCGTGCAAGCCCTCGAGGCCGGGCTGCATGTGGCGAGCGGCTTGCACCAGCGCCTGGGCGCGGTGCCTGCAATCGCCCAGGCAGCGGCCACCCACCAGCGCCAGTTGTTTGACGTGCGCCACAGCGATCAGGTGTTTGACACCGGCAAAGGCACGCCGCGCAGCGGCTTGCGCTTGCTGACGGTGGGCACCGATTGCTCTTCAGGCAAGAAATACACCGCGCTGGCGCTTGAAAGGGCGATGCGCGCGCAGGGGCTGGACGCCGACTTTTGCGCCACTGGCCAGACCGGCGTTTTCATCTCGGGCCGCGGTGTCGCCATCGACGCGGTGGTGGCTGATTTCATCTCAGGCGCTGTCGAGTGGTTGTCACAAGCCGCAGCGCCTGGCCATTGGCACTTGATCGAAGGGCAGGGCTCGTTGTTCCATCCTTCGTTTGCCGGCGTTTCGCTGGGCTTGCTGCACGGCGCGCAGGCTGACGCTTTTGTGGTCTGCCACGAGCCTACGCGGCACCGCATGCGCGGCGTGCAACATGCGCTGCCCAGCATCCGGCAGGTGATCGACCTGACGATCCGCTGTGGCCAACTCACCAACCCCGACATCAAGCCGCTGGGGCTGTCGCTCAACACCCAGGCGTTGCCTGACACTGAAGCACGCGAGACGCTGGCGCGGCTGGCCACAGAGTACGAGCTGCCGGCCACCGACCCGGTGCGCTACGGAGTTGATACGCTGGTGCAGCGGCTGCTGCAGGACTACCCGCAGACTGCCAGGCTGGCTGCTGCGCCAGCGGGGTGAAAGCTGCTCGGCCAAACCGTTCTGAAATCCGTTCTGAAACTTCCCGCCTGACGCCCTGAACCACGAGGAGCCGCACCCTGAGCACTGACACCTCCCTTCTCACGCCACCCAGCTTCGAGGACCGCAGCGCAGGCTTTGCCGAAGGCGTGCTGCAGATCACCGTCGAACGCTGGCCCATCGCGGGTGGTTTCACCATCTCACGCGGTACCAAGACAGAAGCGGTGGTGGTGGTGGTGCATGTCAGGCGTGGCGGCGTGGTGGGCCGGGGTGAGTGTGTGCCTTATGCGCGTTATGGCGAGACTGTAGACGGTGTCGTGCACGGTCTGCTGCTGCAGGCCAAGGCAGTGGCCAACGGCATGGATACGCAACAACTGCTGCAACTGATGCCCGCAGGCGCAGCCCGCAATGCACTGGACGCTGCGCTGTGGGATCTGCGCAGCAAGCGCAGTGGCCGACCCGTGTGGCAACTGGCCGGCCTGCCTCAGCCGCAGGCTGTCATCACCGCCTACACGCTGAGCCTGGGTGACCCGCATCAGATGGCAGCGGCCGCCGCCAAGGCCGCCAAGCGGCCATTGCTCAAGCTCAAGCTGGGCGGTGCCGGCGATCCCGAGCGTCTGAGCGCCATCCGCGCCGCAGCACCACAAGCCACGCTGATCGTCGACGCCAACGAGTCCTGGTCAGCGGACACGCTGCAGGCCAACCTGCAAGCTTGCGCCGAAGTGGGTGTGGCCTTGATCGAACAGCCGCTGCCGGCCGATGGAGATGCCTTGCTCGAAGGGCTGCAAAGCCCGGTGCCCTTGTGCGCCGACGAGAGCTTTCATGGTCTGGACCACCTGGAACAGATCGCCCGCCGCTACAGCTTCGTCAACCTGAAGCTGGACAAGACCGGGGGTTTGACCGCAGCCATTGAAGTGGTGCGCGCAGCACAGGCCCATGGGCTGGGGCTGATGGTGGGCTGCATGCTGGGCACCTCGCTGGGCATGGCGCCGGCCTTTTTGCTGACGCCCTCGGCGCGCTTTGTGGACCTGGACGGCCCCTTGCTGCTGCAGGCCGATCGCCAGCCAGGCTTCGTGTTCGAAGGCAGCCGCATGCTGCCGGCGCCGCAAGGGCTGTGGGGTTGAGTGCCTCGATCAAAGCCCCGCCGTGATGCCTCCGTCCACATACAGGATGTGCCCGTTGACAAAACTCGATGCATCGCTGGCCAGAAAGATGGCTGCGCCCGCCAGCTCTTGCACTTCGCCCCAGCGCCCGGCAGGTGTGCGGTTGGACAGCCAGGCGGTGAAGGCCGGATCCTCCACCAGCGCCTGCGTCAGCTCGGTCTTGAAGTAACCCGGCCCCAGGCCGTTGACCTGGATGCCGTGTTTGCCCAGGTCCACTGCCATGCCTTTGGTCAACATCTTCACCGCGCCTTTGCTGGCGGTGTACGGTGCGATTCCGGGCCGCGCCAACTCGCTCTGCACCGAGCAGATGTTGATGATCTTGCCGCGCCCACGCGCCACCATGCGCTGCGCCACGGCGCGGCCAGCCAGGAACACGCTGTCGACATTGGTCGCCATCAGCTTCTTCCAGGCATCGACGGGAAACTCGGCGAAAGGGCTGCGGTGCTGCATGCCGGCGTTGTTGACCAGGATGTCGATGGGCCCGATGTCGGCTTCGATGGCAGCGATGCCAGCTTCGACGGCGTCGGCGTCGGTGACGTCAAAGGCGCTTGCGTGCACCGTGTAGCCGGCCTGCGCGAGCTGATGGCGCGCGGCCGACAGCTTGGCGACGTCTCGGGCATTGAGCACCACCTCGGCACCCGCTGACGCCAGCGCGCCTGCCAGCGCGTAGCCGATGCCCTTGCTCGAGCCGGTGACCAAAGCCCTGCGGCCGGAAAGATCAAAGAGTGAAGATGCCATTGCGTTGCCGGCGCCAGCCGGGCCTGGGGTTGGAGATCTTGTGATGCTTGCGCCAGGCCCGCTGCGGCTTGCCGTCAAGCGCTTGGGCCGGCGCGGCCGTGGCTGGGCAGTACTTCCACGCAGGTCAGAACTCGCCACTTCTGGTTAGAGTTTAAGGTATGACCATTGGCGCAAACACCAGACAAATCCAGGAGACAGTGCAATGAGCGAAGAAGGAACCCCGCTGCAGAAGGCTGCTGGCCTGCGCTGCTTTTGCCTGGTGATCCATGCGCCGGACGATCTGCGGGTGCAAGAGCAAGCCACCGAGCAGGACACCGAGCCCCTGGGCCCCGGCGAGGTGCTGGTGCAGGTCGGCTATGGCGGCATTTGCGGCTCTGATCTGCACTACTTTCACCAGGGCGGCTTTGGCACCGTGCGCATCAAGCGGCCGATGATCCTGGGGCATGAAGTGGCCGGCAACGTCGTCGCAGTGGCTGCAGATGTGACGCGAGTCCAGGCCGGCGACCGTGTCGCCGTCAACCCCAGCCGCCCCTGCGGCGCTTGCAAGTACTGCCTGGAAGGCCTGCCCAACCAGTGTCTGGAAATGCGCTTTTACGGCAGCGCCATGCGCGACCCGCATGTCGAAGGCGCCTTCCGCAGCCTGCTGCGTTGCGACGCGGTGCAATGCGAGCCAATTGCCGCTGGCGTGTCGCTGCAGCACGCGGCGCTGGCAGAGCCTTTCTCGGTGGCGCTGCATGGTGTCAGCCGGGCAGGGTCCTTGTTGGGCAAGCATGTCCTGGTTTCGGGTTGCGGGCCCATCGGCGCTTTGTCGGTGGCTGCTGCACGTGTGCATGGCGCCGGCTCGATCACGGCGGTGGATCTGACCGATGAGACCTTGCTGGTGGCGCGCGCGATGGGTGCAGACGTGACCATCAACGTCGCCCAGCACACCGACTGGGTGGCGCGCTACAGCGCCGACAAGGGCCACTTTGACGTGATGCTGGAATGCAGCGGCAACAGCCAGGCGCTGCGTGCCGGCCTGGAGACGATGCGGCCGCGAGGCGTGGTGGTGCAACTGGGCCTGGGCGGCGATGTGAGCCTGCCGCAGAACATGGTGGTGGCCAAAGAGCTGAGCATCTGCGGCTCTTTCCGCTTCCACGCCGAGTTTGCGCTGGCGGTGCAATTGATCAACAGCGGCAGGGTGGACATGCGGCCGATGGTGACCGCCGCCTACCCGTTGTCAAAGGCGCGTGAAGCCTTCGAGCTGGCCGGCGACCGCAAGAAGGCGATGAAAGTGCTGCTGGACTTTGCGCCTGAGCCGGCCTGAAGCAGGCCCAGGCTGCGACCGCCACTGATACCGCGTTCGCGTTCGCGACCGCGACCGCGACCGCAACCGCGACCGCAACCGCAACCGCAACCGCAACCGCGCTTGCAGGCACCCTGCAATATCTTTGCACCAGCGCCGGCTGCAGCGAAGGCCGGGTGTGGCTGGCATCTTCTCAGCTTCTTCGCAGCTTGAGCATCGGCACTTCGCCGCCGCCAAGCGTACCGTGGCGATAGGCCTCGAACCCCAAACTCGCATACAGGGCCAGGGCGGGCTTGTTTGCCGCAGCCACCGAGACCGACAAAACCATCCCGGGGGCGCGCCCAACAAGCTCGCGCAGCAATTGCCGAGCAATGCCTTGTCGAAGCTGTGCGGGATCGACGAAGAGAATCGCGATGCTGAGTTGGTTGGATTCATCGTCCGGGCCGATGCAGACCGCTCCTGCCAAGGCGTCGCCTCGAAAGGCCGCAAGGCAGAACAACCCGCTGGACTGCAACTGCGCTGCCGACCAGGGCTGGGACAGTTCAGTCCTCGGCGCGAGCAATTTCGACTCCTGGGCATGGGCGAGTGCGTAAACGGCATGCACCTGTTCCGCAGTGCGCAGGTCTTTGAGATCCGCCGGGGCGCACTGCAGGTGTGTGTGGCTCAAAGAGGCCTCAATTGGGGCGACACATCGACCAAATCGACGAAATCGACGAAATCGACGAAATCAACAACAGGGCCTCCTGCGCGACCCTGATCAGCATACCGATCGGGTTCAACCCTCTGCTCAGTTGCTCCGCCAGCCACCACCCGTGCGCGCTGCGTGAGCTCGAACAAGCGCGGCCTGACAAGCGAGGCGAGCAGCCCGAGCAGGTGCCCGGGTTCCTTCAGGTGTCTGTCAGCAGGCATGCGGCGCGCGCTCAGAGTAAAAACGGTGACCCGCGTTGAGGCGGTGTTCGACAAACCTGGAGTGCAACTTGGGGAGGTTGAATCTGTTGTCCCGGTAGTACTCAAACAGGGCCCGCTTGCCACTCAGGAAGGCCTCATTGCTGGGCATTCGGTACGCCTCCACATCTTCGGTGAACTCGCGCATAAAAGCTTCCAGATCCAGTCGGTTGTAGGCATCGAGCTGCCGCTGCACGACAGCTTGCGGGTCAAGTGTGGAGCTCATGGTGATTTGCTTCTTTCATGTCGAAAATGTCACTGCGACCAAGCATGACCCTATTCGATCTTCGAGTTGCTGTGTGTATCTGCCCTCATCACCTGGACGGTTGTACGCCAACGTGTGCTGAGGTTTGAGCCGTGATGAGCGGCGGCAGCGGCTGCAGGCACGGCGACACCGGTTCACTGACCCCACGCACCAAGCCCGAAGAATGCGGCGGCACCCAGCGCCAGCGCCAGCACGGGCCGGCGCGAGAATCGTAGAACCAGCGCCAACAACACGGCAGCGGCCAAGCGCGGATCGAGCAACAGGTCGGGCGTCAGCGGCGCAAGGCGGACGTCGCGCAAGATTTCGGGCACAGTGATCGCAAGCAGTGCCGACAGCGGCGCGTACCGCAGCGCTTCTGCGACGCGCCCGCGCGGTTGCCAGGCCGGCGGCAGCACGAGGAACAGATTTCGCGCCACCAGCGACACGATGGTGAGCAGGGCGATCAGGCCCCAGATGAACGCCGGGCCCTCGGTCACGACGGGCGCCCGCGTGATCGCTGACCGGCCCAGAGCGCCGCAGCTACGCCGCCCAACACTGCGCCGAATGTGCCCAGGCGGTGCGGCCAGTCGAAGCCCGCAATGGCCACAGTCACGCTGGCGGCTGCGGCAGCCCAGGCCGGCCGACCCTGCAACAGGGGCACCGCCAGCGCAAACAGGGCCAGTAGACCCAGATAGGCAAGTTCGGGCCCCATCGGCAGGACTGCCGCAAGGGCAATGCCGAGGATCGAGCTGGTGCACCAGGTCAGCGCGGTGACGACATTGGCACCGTTCAGGTAGGCGACGCGTTGAACCAGTCGCCCGGCTTGCTGCCGTTGCATCAACGCCGCCAGCGGCGCATCGATGGTCAAGAAGCCGGTGCCCAGCCGCAACGCCAAGGGCACACGGCGAAGATGACGGGAGAGTACTGCGCTGTAGACCACGAAGCGCAGGCTGGCTACCGCTGCTGCAGCCGTCATCGTCAACAGCCCGGCCGAACTTCCGAGCATGGGCAACACCGCCAGCTGCGAGGTGCCCGAATACACGATGAAGGTCATCCCCAGCGCCGGCCACAGCTCCAGACCGACCTTCATCATTGCGACCCCGGTCACGAGGCCCCAGACAGCGATCCCAGGCAGCGCGACGAGCACAGCGCGTGCGCCGGCGACAAACTGAATTTCACGTGTTCTATGGCGTGATCGCGTCGTGATTTTTCGCATCGGATGACCATCGAGCGGCAGGCAGGCGCATGCTGCGCCTCGTCGAAGTCGGTTTCGTGTGGGATGCAGGTGTCAAATACTGAAACCCGGCTCAACGGCCATACCGGGCTCAATCCGAGGCTGGGCTCGGCCGCCCGGCATCGAACACGTCGTCCACCGGCACCTGCAGCCCCGTCACCAGGTGGTTGGTTCTGGCCGCCAGCGAGACGATGGCCAGCAGCTCGGCGTGCTGCGCATCCGTCATCCCGTGCGCGCGCGCGGCCGCGGTGTGCGAGTGGATGCAGTAGCTGCAGGAATTGGCGATCGAGACCGCGACATAGATCATCTCCTTGGTCATCGGATCCAGCTGCGTGGGGCTGGCCATCAATTGCTTGACCTCGCGCCAGGTGTGCTCGAGCAGCGCCGGGTCGAAGGCCAAGGTACGCCAGAGGTTGTTGACGTAGCTGGTCTTACGCGTCGTCCGGATGTCGTCAAAAACCGCTTGTACCCGCAGGTCTTGTTCAGGATTGGCAGGGGGCTTGGTGGTGCTCATGAAGATCAGCCGAAGTTTAGGGATGGATGTGGGATGGATGTGGGATGAATGCAGCGCAGGGCGGGGCCTTGAAGCTGCAGGTTCACGTGAGGGCGCGTTTCACCCCAATGCATCATTCACCCGCTCATGAAACTCTGCCATATCCACCGCAGTGCCCACTTCGCGAGGCAGCGCTTCGCGCACCGAAAAAACGCCCATGATCTTGCCGTTCTCGGCCACCACCGGCAAGTGCCTGAACCCACGCTCGATCATGATCAAGACGGCGTCAGAGACATGCATCTCCGGCGGTACGCAGCGGGGGTGCGGCGTCATCACGGCGCCGATTTTGGTGGCCACAGGATCCAACGCTTTGGCCATCACGCGAGTCATCAAGTCGCGTTCGGTCAGGATGCCGAGCAACTGGTTGGCGCTGTCGATCACCAGCACGCTGCCGCAGTTGGCGCGGGTCATCACGCTGGCGGCTTCGTAGATCGACGCGTCAGGCCCCAGGCTGATGACGTGGCGGTGGGACATGGCCTGAAAGATGGTGCGTTCGGGCATGGCTGCGCTCCTGCAGTGATGGTTGGAGGGTTGTGGGCTGGGCGGCGCCGGCGCTTCAGCGCAAGGCGGCGTTGATCTTCTCCAGCGCGGTGGTGCCGGGGCACAGGTTCTGGTGGTCCAGGCTGGCCAGGGGCACGTCGGCGGTGTTCAGCGCCGTGTGCATGTCGGTGGCCAGGCTGTCGATGTACAGCAGCCCGGTGAGCACTTCGCCGCGTGCGGCGTGTTTCTGCATGTAGCTCATCGCGGCCCAGCGGTCGGTGGGGTCGTAGTCTTCATGCAGCTTGCGCAAGCGCATCATGGCGCCGTCGTGTTGCGGCACGTCCAGCGTCTGGCCAGCGGCGTAGGCGCCGGTGATTTCTGTGCCCGGGGTCATGAAGTCGATGCGGTTGACCGACTCGTTGTGCTGGCGCACATAGTCATAGCTCTTGGTGCTGCCGCCGTGGTTGTTGAAGGTCACGCAGGGGCTGATGATGTCGATGAAGGCGGCGCCGCCATGCGTCATCGCGCCTTTGATCAGCGGTACCAGTTGCTCTTTGTCGCCCGAGAAGCTGCGTGCCACATAAGTGGCGCCCAGTTGCAGTGCAATGCCCACCAGGTCCACTGGGGCGTCGCTGTTGACGACGCCCTTCTTACTTTTTGAGCCGCGGTCTGCGGTGGCCGAGAACTGGCCTTTGGTCAGGCCGTAAACGCCGTTGTGTTCGACGATGTAGGCCATGCGCACGCCGCGCCGCATGGCGTTGGCAAACTGGCCCAGGCCGATGCTGGCCGAATCACCGTCGCCGCTGACGCCCAGGTACAGCAAGTCGCGGTTGGCCAGGTTGGCGCCGGTCACCACCGACGGCATGCGGCCATGCACGGTGTTGAAGCCGTGGCTGGCGCCCAGAAAATAGTCGGGTGTCTTGCTGCTGCAGCCGATGCCCGAGAGTTTGGCCACGCGGTGGGGCTCGATGTCCAGCTCCCAACAGGCTTGCACGATGGCGGCCGAGATGCTGTCGTGGCCGCAGCCGGCGCACAGCGTGCTGATGCGGCCCTCATAGTCGCGCCGCGTGTAGCCGACCTTGTTGGGCTTCAGTGAAGGATGATGAAAGCGCGGCTTGGTGATGTAGGTCATGCGGTGGTCTCCACAACCTGGGGGGCTGAAGCAGGGCTGCCGACTGCCGGCGGCTGGGGGGCAAGTTGGCCCGGGCCGGCAGTCTGTGCGCGGATGGCGCCGGTGATGAAGCGTGCCGTGATCGGTGTGCCGTCGTAATGCAGCACACGCCGCAGCTTGGCCGGGTCGATCTGCAACTCGTTGACCAGCAGTTGCTGCATCTGGCCGTCGCGGTTTTGCTCGACCACAAACACCTGCTTCAAGCCGTTGATGAATTTCCGCACGCTGGCCGCAAAAGGGAAGGCGCGCAGCCGCATCGCGTGCAGGTGCACCCCTTGGGCCTGCAGCATCTGCAGCGCTTCGTCCATGGCTGGGCTGGTGCTGCCAAAGTAGATGACACCCCATTCGCTGGGCTGCATGGCGGCTTGTTGCACCGGCTGGGGCACCAAGGTGGCGGCGGTCTCGAACTTGCGCAGCAGCCGCTCCATGTTGTAGATGTAGTCGCTGCCTTTTTCTGAATAGCGCGCTTGCGGGTCGCGCGTGGTGCCGCGAGTGAAAAACGCGCCTTTGGTGGGGTGGGTGCCGGGCAGCGTGCGCCAGGGGATGCCGTCGCCGTCCACATCCTTGTAGCGGCCAAACTCTTTGCCGGCCTCCAGTTCTTCGGCGGTCATGATCTTGCCGCGGTCGTAGCTGCGGCCTTCTTCCCACACAAAGGGCTCGCACAGGCGTTGATTCATGCCGATGTCCAGGTCGCTCATCAGGAACACCGGAGTTTGCAGGCGGTCGGCCAGATCGAGTGCGGCAGCGGCGTGTTCAAAACACTCGTGCGGGTCTTGCGGCAACAGCAGCACATGCTTGGTGTCGCCGTGCGATGCGTAAGCGCAGGCGATCAGGTCGGATTGCTGCGTGCGTGTGGGCATGCCGGTCGAGGGGCCGCCACGCTGGATGTTGACGATGGTGACCGGGATCTCTGCAAAGTAGGCCAGGCCGATGAACTCGGTCATCAGCGAGATGCCGGGGCCCGAAGTCGCGGTAAATGCGCGCGCGCCGTTCCAGCCTGCGCCCACCACCATGCCGATCGAGGCCAGCTCGTCTTCTGCCTGCACGATGGCGTAGCGATGGCGGCCGGTGGCGGCGTCGATGCGGTACTTGTCGCAATACTTCTGAAACGCCTCCGGCACCGAAGAAGAAGGCGTGATCGGGTACCAGGCCGCCACCGTGGCGCCGCCGTAGATCAGCCCCAATGCGACGGCGCTGTTGCCATCAGTGAAGATCTGCTGCCCCACCTTGTCGGCGCGTTGCACGCGGATGCCCAGCGGCGCCGGCAGGTTGTCTTGCGCATAGGTGCGGCCCAGCAGCAGGGCCTGGCGGTTGGCGTCCAGCAGGCGCTCTTTGCCTTTGAATTGCTCGGCAAAGAGTTTGTCGAACACCGTGGCGTCCATGTCCAGCAGCACCGACAGCACACCCACGTAGATGATGTTCTTGAAGAGCTGGCGCTGGCGCGGGTCGTCATAGGCGCGGTTGGCGATGTCGGTCAGCGGCACCGGCAGCACATGCACGTCTTCACGCAGGCTGGCCGGCGGCAGCGGGCGCGTGCTGTCGTACAGCAGATAACCGCCAGGCTCGATCTCTGCCACATCGGCGGCCCAGGTTTGAGGGTTCATCGCCACCATCATGTCCACGCCGCCGCGCCGGGCGGCGTGCCCGGCTTCGCAGATGCGCGCTTCGTACCAGGTCGGCAAGCCCTGGATGTTGCTGGGGAAGATATTGCGCGGCGCCACCGGCACGCCCATGCGCAGCACGGCTTTGGCAAACAACTCGTTGGCAGAAGCCGAGCCCGAGCCGTTGACGTTGGCAAACTTGATGACGAAGTCGTGGACGGCTTCGATACGCTGGTCTTTGGTGGCGACTCGAGTCCCTTCGTGCTGCGCACTCCGGAATTCGCCCTCGCGGCGGCCCGGGGGGCTCATGCCAGCTCCTTGATGGCGCTGTCGGTGTTTGTGCCTGTGCCTGTGCCTGTGCCCGCTTTGCCCCCTGCCGTGGCGGTCTGAAACAAGAACTTCTGCATGTCCCAGGCCCCCGTGGGGCAGCGTTCGGCGCACAGGCCGCAGTGCAGACAGACGTCTTCGTCCTTGACCATCGCACGGCCGCTCTTCAGCGTCGTCGAGACATACAGGTCCTGGCTGGTGTTGGACGCAGGAGCTTTCAGCCGCGTGCGCAGCTCGGCTTCGTCGTCCAGCAGCGGCACAAAGCTGATGCTGTCCATCGGGCAGATGTCCACGCAGGCATCACACTCGATGCAGGTGTCGCGGTTGAAGACGGTCTGCACATCGCAGTTCAGGCAGCGCTGGGCTTCCTTGAAGGCGGTGGCCGCGTCAAAGCCCAGCTCGACCTCGACGCGGATGCTGGCCAACGCTTTTTCCGCAGCAGCCCAGGGCACCTTGGCGCGGATGTCGGCCGAGATGTCGTTGTCGTAACTCCACTCGTGGATGCCCATCTTCTGCGACATCAGCGTGCTCATCGGTGGCGGCCGGCGGGCCGGGTCTTCGCCGTTCAAGAAGCGGTCGATCGAGATCGCGGCTTCGTGGCCATGGGCCACAGCGGTGATGATGTTCTTGGGGCCGTAAGCCGCGTCGCCACCAAAAAACACCTGCGGCAGGCTGGACTGAAAAGTCTGCGGCGCCAGCACCGGCAAGCCCCATTCGTCAAAAGCAATGCCGGTTTCCTTCTCAATCCACGGGAAGGCGTTTTCCTGCCCCACCGCCACCAGCACCGTGTCGCAGGCGATGAAGACGTCCGGCTCGCCAGTGGGCATCAGTTGGCGCTTGCCTTTGGCATCAAAGACGGCGCTGACGCGCCCGAAGGTCATGCCCAGCAGCTTGCCGTCCTGGTGCTCAAAGCGCTTGGGCACGTGGAAGTTCAAGAACGGAATGCCTTCGTGCATCGCGTCTTCTTTCTCCCACGGGCTGGCTTTCATTTCCTCAAAGCCGCTGCGCACCACGACCTTGACTTCTTTGCCGCCCAAGCGGCGGGCTGATCGGCAGCAGTCCATCGCGGTGTTGCCGCCGCCCAGCACGATCACCCGCTCGCCCACGCTGCTGATGTGGCCAAACGAGACCGAGGCCAGCCAGTCGATGCCGATGTGGATCTGCGCCGCAGCCTCTTGCCGGCCCGGCAAGTCCAGATCGCGCCCACGCGGCGCGCCGCAGCCGATGAAGATGGCGTCAAAGGTCTGACCCTGGTGGCCTTGACTCAACAACGCTTGCATCGAATCGATGCGCTGCCCGCCCTCAAACTTGACCCCCAGATCGAGGATGTAGCCGGTTTCTTCGTCGATCACTTCTTCAGGCAGCCTGAAGCGCGGGATCTGTGTGCGGATGAAGCCGCCAGACTTGGCCTCGCCGTCAAACACCGTCACTTGATAGCCCAGCGGCGCCAGGTCACGCGCCACCGTCAGCGCAGACGGGCCGGCGCCCACGCAGGCCACCTTTTTGCCGTTGCTGGGCGCCACAGTGGGCATGCGGCCTTTGACATCGCTTTTGTAGTCGGCAGCCACCCTTTTGAGTCTGCAGATGGCGACCGGCTCGGCAGCCGGGTTGGCGGCTTCGGCATTGTCTTCTTCGACCCGGCTGCGCCTGCAGGCCGGCTCGCAAGGTCTGTCGCAGGTGCGGCCCAGGATGCCTGGAAAGACATTCGACACCCAGTTGACCATGTAGGCATCGCTGTAACGGCCCTGGCCGATGAGCCGGATGTACTCCGGCACAGGGGTGTGGGCCGGGCAGGCCCACTGGCAGTCAACCACCTTGTGAAAGTAATTGGCGCCAGCGTCATGGGTGAATTGCAAGTCTCGTCTCCTGCGTTGCCAGCTTGGTTTTGAGCTGTCTTTCAGGAGCGGCCGCTGCCTTCTACAGCTTTCAACAGGCGAAAATGGGACAGGAACTCGTCCGGCCACCCCGATGGCACAGCACTGTAGGCGCAAAAGGAAGCGTTGGCGGTGGGTGAATACCTGTAGGAGCGGGGCCGACCGCGCGATGCTGTCAATCCTTGCGGTGGTCCTGGCTCCTCAGGCACCAGATGCCACACACCAGCATCCACAGCGACAACACGCTGACGGCCAGTGCCACCGGTACTTCGACAGCCAGTCCAAGACTGGGCAATGCCAGGCCAGCCAGCAGGATGGCAGACACCAGTCCCAGCAGGGACAGCGATTTCGGCAAACCGCCGCGCGTCAAAGTGGCCACGCACAGGGTGCCGACCGAAGCTGCCATGAACAGGCTCACGCCCAGAATCTCGCCGATGCCGCCGCCATAAGTGGTCAGTGCGTCAAACAGCATCTCGATCTGCGCCCGAGCCGCCGGGTCGGCTGCGCCATGCGCCGTGGCCAGCGCCGGCATCACGGTCAACCAGCGCAAGATGCCGATGCTGCGCGCCAGCGCTGACAAGACGGCAAAGGCCGCCACCGTGGCTGCCAGCGGATGCTGCAAGCCACCCAGAGTGCGAGCCGCCAGGCCAATCATCACCGGCGCCACCAGGATCGAATAGAGCAGGTACAGACCATAGCCCAACGCGAGCGCACCCGGCGCGGCTGCAATGGCGCTGAGTTGCTCGCTGGCGGGCGCATCCAGAGAGGCGGGCCAGCCAATGGCAGCGCCGAGGATCGCCAATGGTGCCAACGACAGCAGGGCGTCGGCGATCAATAGACCACCCAGCGCTCGGCTGCGATGGGCCGAGGGTGTGGCTGGAAGGGCCTGGGGCAGGTTCAGAGTGCTTGCGTTCATGAGGAACTCCTTGCGGGTTTAAAGACAGTTGGGCGGCAATTGGGGGCGGGGAAGAAGGGAAGACAGCGATTCAGTGCCGGCGTTGAATGCATCGCGCGCTGCGGCTCATTCAGGCCGACAGGCTCAGCGACTGAGGTCTTGTTTCGCCATGGCCGAGTTGGCGCAGCGACTCAGTCAGCGCTTGCTGGATGGGCGTACCGGGCAGTGCACCCAGCGCTCTTGCCATGGCTTGCCCATCCAGCACATGCGGCACCTGCCACAGGTAGCGCATGCGCAGCAGTTCGCGGCCTAGGGGCCAGAGAGGTGCTGCCACCTGCAAAGGCCACCAAGGCATGCGCGTGCGCTTGAAGCCATGCTGGGGTTGCAGCCCGACTTGATGCGCCGCTTGCGCCAGGGCGTGCAGAAGTTCAGCGCCTGTCAAGCTGTGCCCTGCAAAGTTCAGATGGCAGGGGGATCCAGGTGCGGCCAGCGCATGGCGCTGGCCGGCCACTTCAACAAAGACACGCGCCAGATCCGGCAGGTAGGCCCAGGCGTGCTGCATATTCATCGGGCCGGGATAGACGAGCTTGCCGCGAGCGATGTCCTTGGCAATGATCAGGTCCAGCCAAGAGCCGCTGCCCACGCCGAAGAAGTCACCGGCGCGGATCACGACAGCGCTCA
>JBBQIB010000075.1:0-16018 GCA_038324515.1 Burkholderiales bacterium | reverse complement strand
CAGTGGGACCCCGCCAAGCTGGCCAGGGTCAATGCCCACTACATGAAGCAATCGAGCGACGAGCGGCTGGCCAAGCTGGTGCAGGCCCAGCTTGCAACGCGTGGCGTGATCTGCGACGACTTGGCGCTGCTGCAAGCGGGCAGCGCATTGTTCAAGGAACGCTGCGCCACCGTGGTCGAGTTGACCGACTGGTTGCAGATGATCTTTGTGCCGGTGCAGCCAGCGCAAGCCGATCTGGAGATCCATGTCACTGACGCCGTCAAACCCGCATTGCGTGATCTGCGCGACCGGCTGGCCAACGCCAGCTGGGACAAGGCCGGCATCGGCGCGGCGCTGAAGCAAAGCCTGACAGTGGCGCAGTTGAAGATGCCGCAACTTGCGCCTGCGTTGCGTGTGCTGGTCTGTGGCCGGGCCCAAACCCCTTCGGTGGATGCTGTGTTGGCGCTTTTTCCACGACACGAAGTGCTGGCCCGCTTGCAGCACATTTGAGGAATGGTTTATAGTCGAAGGCTTGCTTGGCGGGGCTGATGCAAGAAAAAATTCAGAGTGAAAAATCTTTGAAAGAGTACTTGCAAAAGTCTCGGCAAAAGTCTCGGCAAAAGTTCGAAGCATAAATTTTGGGGGTATAGCTCAGCTGGGAGAGCGCTTGCATGGCATGCAAGAGGTCAGCGGTTCGATCCCGCTTACCTCCACCAAAATTGCTTCGCACCGAACAGTACCGAAGGTTCCGTCAGAGACAACATAGATAAACAAGAAGATAGAAGAAGAAGACCAAATTCCAGTCCCCTTCGTCTAGAGGCCTAGGACACCACCCTTTCACGGTGGCTACAGGGGTTCGAATCCCCTAGGGGACGCCAAGTTTGATGGCGTTTTGCTGGCGCATCCGGCTCAGATGCGGATGCAAGCAGCCTATGGAGTGGTAGTTCAGTTGGTTAGAATACCGGCCTGTCACGCCGGGGGTCGCGGGTTCGAGCCCCGTCCACTCCGCCAATAAAATCAACGGGTTGCATCACATTGGTGCAGCCCGTTTTTCTTTGTGCACATCACACACCCAGAAAG
The DNA here is from genome assembly GCA_038324515.1 of Burkholderiales bacterium. Lineage (GTDB taxonomy): Bacteria > Pseudomonadota > Gammaproteobacteria > Burkholderiales > Burkholderiaceae_C > Rubrivivax. The sequence continues at coordinate 14,959 of JBBQIB010000075.1, read as the reverse complement.
CCGGCCAGAGCCGCATGCTGCCGCACCTCAGCACCGCTGCCTGCCAGCACCACCTCACCTTTTTGCAGCACCAGCGCCTGATCTGCTTGCGCCAGCACCTTGCGGTAGTCACGGTCGACGATCAACGTGGCAATGCCGCTGGCGCGGATCTCGGCCACCACGCGCCAGATCTCTTGCACGATCATCGGCGCCAAGCCTTCGGTGGCTTCATCCAAGATGAGCAACTCGGGATGCGTCATCAAGGCGCGGCTGATCGACAGCATCTGCTGCTCGCCGCCCGACAGCTGGCTGCCCTGATTCCGCAAGCGTTCTTGCAGGCGCGGAAAAGTCGCCAGCACCCGCTCCAGGCTCCAGACCAATTGGCCATCACGCCCAGGGCGCGCCGCCATCACCAGGTTCTCACGCACCGACAGGTTAGGGAAGATGCCGCGCCCCTCGGGGACATACCCCACACCCAGGCGTGCCACCTCGTGTGGCCGGGCAGCAGACATGTCCTGCCCAAACAGATGGATGCGGCCCTGGCGCTGGGTGACATGCCCCAGCAGCGTGCGGATCAGCGTGCTCTTGCCCATCCCGTTGCGGCCCAGCAGCCCGACGGTCTGGCCACGCTGGATCTGCAGGCTGACGCCGTGCAGCACATGGCTGGAGCCGTACCAGGCGTGCAGGTCCTGGGCGTCGACGATCAGGTCGTCCTGGCCCATCACAGCCGGCTCATCAGTCGTCCTCGCCCAGATAGGCGGCCCGTACCTGCGGGTTGTTGCGCACTGCATCAGGCAGGTCCGAAGCCACCACCGCGCCATTGACCATCACGGTGATCTGGTCGGCGATGCGAAACACGGCGTCCATGTCGTGCTCGACCAGCAGAATCGCGTGCCCGTCCTTCAGCTCTTGCAGCAATTCCAGCATGCGGTCGGTTTCTTCTGCGCCCATGCCGGCCAGCGGCTCGTCCAGCAGCAGCACCTGGGGGTCGGTGGCCAGGCACATCGCGATTTCCAACTGGCGCTTCTGGCCATGCGACAAGAGCCCGGCTTGCCGCTGCAAAAGCGGTGTCAGGCCAGCGCGTGCTGCAGCGGCGTGGGCAGCGGCACCACTGCCGGAGCAGCGGGCTGCGCTTTGCCACCAGGCCCAAGGCGCTTGTTGATTCGCCTGCGCAGCGAGCCTGCAGTTCTCGAACACGCTGAAGCTGGGGTAGAGGGTGGTGCGCTGATAGCTGCGGCCCAACCCGGCGCGGGCTCTGCGCGGTTGCGACCAACCCGTCACGTCCTGCCCCAGCAACTCGACCTGGCCGGCGCTCGGCTCGATCTCGCCAGACAGGATGTTGATCAGCGTGGACTTGCCAGCGCCGTTGGTGCCGATCACTGCATGCACCTGCCCACGCGCCAGTGCGATGTCGACCTGGTCCACCGCCACCAGCCCACCCCAGCGGCGGGTGATGGCCTGGCCGCGCAGCAACACCTCAGGGCTGTTCATGCGCGGCCTGGGTGCCGGGGCTGGCACCCTGCAGGCGCTGGCTGATCTGCGCCGGCAGGCCCACCAGTCCACGCGGCAACAGCACCACGCTGGCGATGATGGTCAAGCCCAGGCCCAGGTGCCAGTGTTTGGCGTAAGCGCCAAAGATGGCGTCGGACTTGAAAAACTCCTGCAGCAGCACAAAAGCAAAGGCGCCGATCAGCGCGCCGCGCAAATGCCCCAGGCCACCCAGGATGATCATGATCAGCACCGCGCCCGACATGTGCCAGCTCAGCATCTCGGGGTTGACGTAACCGTCCTTGATGGCAAACAAGAACCCCGCCAAACCGGCGATGGCGCCTGAGATCACGAAGGCTGCCAGCTTGTAGCCATAGGTCGAAAACCCGGTGGCCCGCATGCGCTGCTCGTTGACACGGATGCCGGCCAGCGCGTGGCCGAAGCGCGAGCGCAGCAACTGCGCCAGCACCGCGAACACGGCGACCAGGCAAAACAGCGTGAAGCCGTATTGCACCTTCGGCTCACCCAGATCCAGCCAGGTGCCCAGCACCGGTGTCATGTACAGATAGATGCCGTCGGTGCCGCCGCCCAGCGGCGTGTCGTGCACCACAAAATAGGCCATCTGCGCAAAGGCCAGCGTGACCATGATGAAGTACACGCCCTTGGTGCGCAGCGACAAGGCACCCACAAACAGCGCGTACAGCGCAGCCGCCGCGATGCAAGCCGGCAGCAGCCACAGCAACGAGGGCGACTGGTCTTGCGGCGACAGCAGCACGGCGGCATAAGCGCCAATGCCAAAAAACGCCGCTTGCCCGAAACACACCAAGCCGGTGGTGCCGACCAGCAGCTCCAGGCTCAGCGCCAGGATGGCGTAGATCATGATCTTGTTGACCAGCCCCAGGCCGTAGTCGCCCGCCACCTGGGGGTACAGCGCCAGCGCAGCAAACGCAAAGATCACCGCCAGCAGTTTGGCGCGCGGGATGCCCCCGGCCAGCCCCGCGCCGGCTGTGCTGGCCGCAGCGCTTGCAACAACGGTGCCGGTTGCGCTGGGTTTGATCGGTCTGACTTCTTTGCTGCTCATGCCGCTCATGCCAATCATGCCGCTCAAGCTGCCCTGAACAAACCATCGGGCTTCCACAGCAGGATCAGCGCCATCATCACGTAGACCAGCACGCCTGCCACCTCGGGCAGCAGCACCTTGCCAAAGGTATCCACCGCGCCGATCAGCAACGCAGCCACCAGCGCACCCTTGATCGAGCCGATACCACCGATCACCACCACCACAAAGCAGATGATCAGCACCGAGTTGCCCATGCCCGGGTAGACCGAAGACACCGGTGCAGCCACCATGCCCGCCAGCACCGCGATCGCCACGCCGGCAGCGAACACCACGCGGTACAAGAACTTGATGTCGATGCCCAGCGACTGCACCATCTCGCGCTGCACCGGGCCGGTGCTGCCGGCACGGATCATCATGCCCAGCCGTGTGCGGGTGAACACCAGGTACATGCCCAGCGCCAGCAGCAGGCAGACAAAAGAGATGAACAGCCGGTAGACCGGATAGGTCATCAAATCGCCCAGCGGCAAAGTGCCCGACAAGAACTCAGGCGCCTGCACGCCATGCACATCGTCGCCCACCAGCATGCTGCGCAGCTCTTCAAACACCAGGATCAATCCGTAGGTCATCAGCACCTGCTGCAAGTGCTCGCGCTCGTACAAGAAGCTGAAAAAAGCCCACTCCAGCACGTAGCCCAGGATGACCGCCAGCACGACGCCCACCGCCATCGTCGAAAAGAACCCCCCGCCCAAAGTACCCGCCACCAGCGGCGCCAGCGCAAAGGCCATGTAAGCGCCGATCATGTAAAAACTGCCATGCGCCAGGTTGATGACGCCCATGATCCCGAAGATCAGCGTCAGACCCGATGCCACCAAAAACAGCAGCAGCCCGTACTGCAGCGAGTTCAGGCATTGAATGAGAAAGGTGGCCAGGTCCATCAGTGAGAAGTTTCAGCGCCGCGAAGCGAAGCGAGCCTAAAGCGAGGCGCAGCGAGCAAGTGGCAAAGCGCAGCGAGCCAAAACCCGCCAGCGCCGGATGTAGTGCAGATTCCGTCGCGAGCGCCCGGATATCAGGTCGAGCAGCACAGCCGTACACCCGTACGGCGAGCAGCGCAGGCCTGAGAGCCGGGCGCGCAGCAGGAAGATGCACTACATCCGACAGCCGCGGCCTGGATCGATCAGGCTCTTGCTGGCGATGCCGATCACCCGGTTCTCATTGCCCTTCACCTCACGCAAATAAAAGTCCTGAATCGGGTTGTGCGTCGGCGACATCTTGAAAGGCCCCCTTGGGCTGTTGATCGTCGCCTTCTGCACCGCAGCTGCAAACGCGTCCTTGTTTTTGACATCGCCCTTGGTCGCCGCCAGCCCGATACCCAATATCTGCGCCGCGTCATAACCCTGCACCGCGTACACATCCGGCTGCAGCTTGTAGGTGGTGGCATAAGCCGTGCGGAAAGCCATGTCACGCGGCGTGCCCAAGCTGTCGGCGTAGTGCAGCGTGGTCTGAATGCCTTGTGCCGCTTCACCTTGCGCGGCCAGCGTGCCGTCGGTCAAGAAGCCCGCGCCATACAGCGGGATACTGGTCTTCAGGCCCGCAGCCGCATAGTCCTTGACGAACTTGACCGCGCCGCCGCCAGCAAAGAAGGTGTACACCGCATCGGGCTTGATGGACGCGATCTGCGTCAGCAGCGCCTGGAACTCGACGTTGGGAAAGGGCAGGCCCAACTCTTCAACCACCTTGCCGCCGCCTTTTTCGAAAGCCTCCTTGAAGCCGCCCACCGACTCAGCGCCCGCCGCGTAGTTCCAGGTGATGGTGACCACGCGCTTGATGCCCTTCTTGGCCAGCACTTCGCCCATTGCATAGCCGGGTTGCGCGTTGGTGAACGAGCTGCGGAAGATGTTCTTGGCACACATCGGCCCGGTGACGGCGTTGGCGCCGGCGTTGGGCACGATCAGCAGCGTGCCGGTGTCTTTGGCCACCTTGGCCATCGCCATCGCCACGCCAGAGTGCACCGTGCCCACCACGACATCGACGTTGTCGCGCTTGATCAACTTGTTGATGTTGTCGGTGGCTTTGGAGGGGTCGGACTCGTCATCGACGTTGACGAACTCGATCTCGCGGCCACCCAGTTTGCCGCCGTTCTCGGCCACATAAAGTTTGAAGCCGTTTTCGATCGCGGTGCCCAAAGCGGCGAAGGTGCCGGTGGCTGGCAGCATCAGGCCGACCTTGAGCTTTTGGCCGGATTGCGCCAGTGCAGGTGTGGCGATGGCGCAGGCCAGCAAGGTGGCTGCAGCGAGTGTGTTCAGGCGGGGCAAGTTCATCGGGGGTCTCCTGTCAATGGAAAGAATGGCTCAAGCCGCAGTTCGAGAAGGCGGCAGCAATTGCTGCGTTGGAGTTTGAAGGAAGTGGGCGATCGCCGCACTCAGGGTTTGCGGCTGGTCACGGTGCGGTGAATGGCCACAGTCGGGCAACTCCAGCAGCCGCGTGTGTGGCGCCCGCTGCTGGATGCCTCTGATCTGCGCCAGTGTGCCGTATTCGTCATCCAGGCCCTGCACGGCCAGCAGCGGGCAACGGATCGACCGGATCTCGTCTTCGATCGACCAGGTGCTGAAGGACGGGTGCAGCCAGATGTCGTTCCAGCCCCAGAAGGCTGCATCGGGGTCAGCGTGGTGGCGCGCCAGGCGCTGGCGCAGGTCGGTGTCGAGGAAGGCCCGGCGCGCGTGGAGGATACTTTGCAGCGACAGTGCCTCGACCAGGATGTGCGGCGCCAGCACGACGACACCGGCAATTTGCTGCGGCCAGGCGGCTGCATACAACAGCGCGATCGAGCCGCCGTCGCTGTGGCCCAGCAACCACGGCGGCTGGCGCGCGGCGTCCACTCCCAGCGCTGACAGCAACGCAGGCAACACCTGCCGGGCTTGCCGGTGCATGAAGTCGGGCTGCAACGGCTCACCGGATGGGCGCGGCGAAGATCGCCCGTAGCCCGGCCGTGAATACACCAGGCCCCGCCAACCCAGCACATCGCACAACTGCGCAGGGTAGTGGCGCCACATCGACAGCGAGCCCAGACCTTCGTGCAAAAAGACCAGCAGCGGCTGATCGCTGCGCGCAGCGTTCAGCCATTGGTATTCGATACCCACCTGCCGACCGGCCCAGTCGATTTGTACCCACTGCGGCGGCGCCGTCGCTTCGTATGTTTCCGCTTCGAGCCCCGCAGTGCTTGAAGGTGCTGCAGGCTTGAAGGGCCGGCTCACTGCGAAGCTTCGAGATGCGCGAGCCACCTGAGCCCGTAGCAGCGCGCGTTACCGGGCGCTTGTTGCGGGCGGCAGGTCAATGCAGTATCGTGCATGAATGAACTCGATGTGCAAGCTTTGAACGTGTCAAGCACTATACTGCATCCCGCTGCAGAAGGCTCGCAGGACCTTGCTGCCGAGCCCGCCAAGCATCCGTTTCTGGTCGCACTGGGGCTGCGGGTGCGCTCGCTGCGCGCGCGCAAGGGCATGACACGCAAGGCGCTGGCATTGGCCGCCGATGTCTCAGAGCGGCACCTGGCCAATCTGGAATACGGCGTGGGCAACGCCTCGATCCTGGTGCTGCTGCAAGTTGCGCAAGCCTTGCAATGCCCGGTGGCCGAGTTGGTGGGGGATGTCACCACCTCGTCACCTGAGTGGCTGCTGATTCGCGAGTTGTTGCAAGAGCGCGACGACACGGCGCTGCAGCGCGTGCGCCTGGCCATCGGCCAGTTGCTGCGCACGGGCGGCGACCCGCAGCAGCACCACACCCGGGTGGCCTTGATCGGCTTGCGTGGCGCCGGCAAATCCACGCTGGGCCGCATGTTGGCCGAAGACCTGGGTTTTGCGTTTGTTGAGCTGAGCCGCGAGATCGAAAAATTTGCCGGCTGCAGCATCGCCGAGATTCACGGCCTGTACGGTGTCAATGCCTATCGGCGTTATGAGCGGCGGGCGCTGGAAGAGGCGATCCAGATCTATCCCGAAGCCGTGATCGCCACTCCCGGCGGGCTGGTTTCCGACCCCGCCACTTTCAACCAACTGCTGAGCCACTGCACCACCGTGTGGCTGCGCGCTACCCCGCAAGACCATATGCAGCGTGTGGCCGCCCAGGGCGACATGCGCCCGATGGCGGCCAGCCGCGAAGCGATGGAAGACCTGAAGAGCATTCTGGCCGGCCGCACCGCCTTTTATGCCAAGGCCAAGCTCAGCCTCGACACCAGCGCCCAGCCGCTGGAACCCAGCTTTCTGGCGCTGCGCCAGATGGTGCGTCAGACCTTGGGCATGCCGGACTGAAATATGCTGCTGAGAGATGCATGGCGAAGCCTTGTGAGCTGAAGCGGCGCCGGGTCTGCGCTGGCCTAAAGTCAAAACATGCAAAATAATGCTTTTACTCTTCACGAATGGCACTATGATGCATATTCTTGAGTGAGATGGATGTGTGTCACTTGGCTTTGGGCTTGGTTGCACAGCCTGAACGACGTCAGCGAACTCAGCAAACTCAGCAAACTCAGCGCAGTCAGTATCGTCAACGCCATTCAGCCCACGCATCAGGAGACGTCGATGAGCGCCACCGTGACCCCCGCCAGCAAACACACTGATCGGGTCGATTACCAAACCCATCCGGATCAGTACCGGCATTGGCAGTTGCACTTCGAAGGGCCGGTGGCGACCTTGGCGATCGACATCGACGAGGAGGGTGGTCTGCGGCCCGGCTACAAACTCAAACTCAACAGCTATGACCTGGGCGTGGACATCGAGCTCAGCGATGCCATCAACCGCATCCGCTTCGAGCATCCCGAGGTGCGCACCGTGGTGTTGACCAGCGCCAGGGACAAGGTCTTCTGTTCAGGCGCCAACATCTTCATGCTGGGTCTCAGCAGTCATGCCTGGAAGGTCAATTTCTGCAAGTTCACCAATGAGACTCGCAATGGAATGGAGGATTCTTCTCGCCATTCGGGCCTGAAGTTTCTGGCCGCCGTCAACGGCGCATGCGCCGGAGGCGGCTATGAAATGGCACTGGCTTGCGACGAGATCATTCTGGTCGACGACCGCAGCAGCGCGGTCAGCCTGCCCGAGGTGCCGTTGCTGGGTGTCTTGCCCGGCACCGGGGGCCTGACACGGGTCACCGACAAACGCAAAGTGCGTCACGACCTGGCCGACCTCTTTTGCACCAGCGTCGAAGGCGCGCGCGGTCAGCGCGCCAAAGACTGGCGGCTGGTGGACGAAATAGCCAAGCCGGCCGTGTTTGCGCAAAAAGTGCAAGAGCGCGCGTTGCAACTGGCCGAGCTGAGCGATCGGCCCAGCGATGGCAAAGGCGTGCCATTGAAGCCGCTGCAGCGAAGAATAGATGACGACGCTTTGCACTACAGCCATGTCCAGGTGCAGATCGACCGCGACCAGCGCGTGGCCACCTGGACCATCCAAGGCCCCTCAGCGTCACAACCCAGCGACTTGCCAGGCATCGAAGCTGCGGGCGCCGACTGGTACCCGCTGGTACTGGGCCGCGAGCTGGAAGACGCGGTGCTGCAGATGCGCACCAACGAGACCGAAATCGGCACCTGGCTGATCAAGACCCAAGGCAGCATCGCGGCCGTGTTGGCGCTGGACGCCACGCTGATGCAGCACAAGGATCACTGGCTGGTGCGCGAGACCACCGGCTTGCTGCGCCGCACCTTCAGCCGCTTCGATGTGTCTTCGCGCAGCCTCTTCGCGCTGGTCGAGCCGGGCTCTTGCTTTGCAGGCAGCTTCTTTGAGCTGGCACTGGTGTGCGACCGCATCTACCACCTGGCTTTGCCTGATGACGCAGCCAAAGCGCCCCAGGTGGCTTTGTCTGAAACCAACTTTGGCATCTACCCGATGGCCACCGGCCAATCGCGTTTGCAGCGTCGCTTTTACGACGAGCAGCCAGCTCTGCAGGCCGTGCGAACTCGCATCGGCCAGCCGCTGGCTGCAGACGCCGCCTTGGCCTTGGGCTTGTGCACGGCCAACCCCGACGACATCGATTGGGACGAAGAAATCCGCATCGCGACCGAAGAGCGCGCGGCGATGAACCCGGATGCGCTGACCGGCATGGAAGCCAACCTGCGCTTCAACGGCACTGAGAACCTGTCCACCCGCGTCTTTGGCCGCCTGACAGCCTGGCAGAACTGGATCTTCCAGCGGCCCAATGCAGTCGGAGAAAAGGGCGCCTTGCAGGTCTATGGCACGGGCGAAAAAGCTGGATTCAGCTGGACGCGCATTTGATCGACCGACACGCCATCAACGACGGAAGTCCCCATGAACACCATCAATTACAGCGAAAAAATCCCCAACAACGTCGACCTCGGCGGCGACCGCAGCTTGCAACGGGCGCTCGAGCAATGGCAGCCTAACTTTCTGAGTTGGTGGAGCGACATGGGCCCTGAGGGCTCGAACAACATGGATGTCTACCTGCGCACGGCCGTCAGCGTCGATCCTCAGGGCTGGGCACAGTTCGGCCACGTCAAGATGCCCGACTACCGCTGGGGCATCTTCCTGAATCCGGGTGACGCTGAGCGCCAGATCCACTTTGGTGACCACAAAGGCGAGAAGGCCTGGGACAGCGTGCCTGGCGAGCACCGTGCCAACTTGCGCCGCATCATCGTCACGCAGGGCGACACCGAGCCGGCCAGTGTGGAGCAGCAGCGCCACCTGGGGCTGACCGCGCCCAGCATGTACGACCTGCGCAACCTGTTCCAGATCAACGTCGAAGAAGGCCGCCACCTGTGGGCGATGGTGTATCTGTTGCACAAACACTTTGGCCGCGATGGCCGCGAAGAGGCTGAAGCGTTGCTGGAGCGGCGCAGCGGTGACGAGAACAACCCGCGCATCCTGGGCGCCTTCAACGAGAAGACGCCCGACTGGTTGAGCTTTTTCATGTTCACCTACTTCACCGACCGCGACGGCAAATTCCAGCTGTGTGCTCTGGCAGAGAGCGCTTTTGATCCGCTGGCGCGCACCACCAAGTTCATGCTGACCGAAGAAGCGCACCACATGTTCGTCGGCGAGAGTGGTGTGGGCCGCATCATCCAGCGCACCGTCAATGCGATGAACGAGCTGAAGACCGACGAGGTGGGCAAGCTGCGCGCTGCCGGTGTCATCGACCTGCACACGATCCAGCGCTACATCAACTTCCACTTCAGCGTCACGGTGGACCTGTTTGGTGCTGACCAGAGCAGCAACGCCGCCACCTTCTACAGCACGGGCCTGAAGGGCCGTTATGAAGAACGCAAGCGCGACGACGACCATGTGCTCAAAGGCCAGACCTACAAGGTGCTGGAAGTGCAGGGCGGGCAACTCGTCGAGAAAGAAGTGCCGATGCTCAATGCGCTGAACGAAGTGCTGCGCGACGACTACATCAAGGACTCGGTGGGCGGCGTCAATCGCTGGAACAAGGTCATCGACAAGGCCGGTATCCCGTTCAAACTGAGCGTGCCGCACAAGGCCTTTCACCGCAATATTGGTGCCTTGTCGGGCGCCAAGGTGTCGCCTGATGGCCGCGTGCTGAGCGACAGCGAATGGCACGCCAACCAAGACAAGTGGCTGCCTACCTCGCAAGACCGGGCCTATGTCGCGAGCCTGATGGGCCGTGTGGTCGAACCCGGCAAATTTGCCAACTGGATTGCGCCGCCTGTGATGGGCATCAATCGACAGCCGCTGGACTTCGAGTACGTGCGCTTCAACTGAGGCATGGAAGCCGCCACCGTTCAGCTGATCAGGCAGCACCTGATCGACCCCGAGATCTGCATCCGCTGCAACACTTGCGAAGCCACTTGCCCGGTGGGTGCCATCACCCACGATGACAACAATTACGTGGTGGACCCTGGCAAATGCAACCTGTGCATGGACTGCATCTCGCCTTGCCCGACCGGCTCGATCGACAACTGGCGCCAGATGCCACGCAGCAAGGCTTACACCGTGGCCGAGCAGTTGGGTTGGGAGGAGTTGCCCGAAGCGCTGAGCGCAGCTGCGCTGGGCGATGCTGCGCCAGCGGAAGGCGCAGCGCAAGCGCAAGCGCAAGCGCTACGGTCGTCTTCAAGCTTCGCAGCAGCTGGGGACGAAGCAGCAATGATCGCAGCCTCGGCCGCGAAATCGCTGACCACCTGGGCGTTCGACAGCGCCCATTACGGTGCGACTTTGCCGCCTTGGTCGGCCGCGCACGCCTTCACCAAACTGTATGGCCCCAAGGCGCCAGAGAAGACCATTGAAGCCTGCGTGACAGGCAATGTGCGTGTCACCGAACTCGGCAGCGACTACGACACCCACCACATCGTGCTGGACTTCGGACAGCAGCCTTTTCCGGTGCTGGAAGGTCAATCGATCGGCATCGTGCCGCTGGGGCGTGATGACAAGGGCAGGGTGCACCATGCGCGTCAGTACTCGGTCGCAAGCCCCCGAGACGGCGAAAGGCCGGGCTACAACAATGTCTCGCTGACCATCAAGCGAGTGTTGCAAGACCACAGCGGCCAGCCGGTGCGTGGTGTCGCCAGCAACTACATGTGCGACTTGAAGGTGGGCGACAGGGTGCAGGTCATCGGCCCCTTTGGCGCCACTTTCTTGATGCCGAACCACCCGCGCTCGCACATCGTGATGATCTGTACCGGCACCGGCAGCGCACCGATGCGTGCGATGACAGAGTGGCGGCGGCGTTTGCGCGCCAGGCAGCTCAAAGGCGGTGAGAGCTTCGAAGGCGGCAAGCTGTTGTTGTTCTTCGGCGCCCGCAGCAAAGAAGAGTTGCCTTACTTCGGGCCGCTGAAGAGCTTGCCCAAGGACTTCATCGACATCAACTTCGCGTTTTCGCGCGAGGCGGGAAAAAGAAAACGTTATGTACAAGACCTGATGCGCGAGCGTTCAGCCGACGTCGCAGGGCTGATGGCCGACCCGCAGGCCTATTTTTATGTCTGTGGCCTGAAGGCGATGGAAGAAGGTGTGCTCCTGGCTTTGCGCGACATTGCGCAAGAGCACGGCCTGGACTGGCAGCAGACCAGCGCGGCGCTGAAGACAGACGCCAGGCTGCATCTGGAGACCTATTGAGATGGCAGCCGTGGAACTCAGGCAACGCGCCGCCGGTGTGATGGAGGTCTGCATGTCGCGGCCAGCCGTCTTCAACGCCTTTGACGAGGCGATGATCACTGAGCTGGATGCGGCTTTTGCCGCTTTGGGCCAGGATCCATCAGTGCGTGTGGTGGTGCTCAGTGGTGCTGGTAAACACTTCAGTGCCGGCGCCGATCTGCAATGGATGCAGCGTGCCAGCCAGGCCAGCCAAGCGTGGAACCTGCAAGACGCACGCCGCTTCACGCAGATGTTGCATCGCATTGCCACTTGCCCCAAGCCCACCGTAGCCCGCATCCAGGGCGCGGCGCTGGGCGGTGGCGTGGGCTTGGCCTGCGCATGCGACATCGCGCTGGCGTCAGACACCGCCACCTTTTCGGTCAGTGAAGCGCGCTTTGGCATCCTGCCGGCAGCCATCGGGCCCTATGTGGTCAACGCCGTAGGCAAACGTCAGGCACAGCGCCTGGCTTTGAGCGCCAGCCGCATCGCGGCTGCCGAGGCGCTGGCAATCGGCCTGGTGCAGCAGGTCTGCCGGATTGAAGCGCTGGACGCGGCAGTGGACAACATCGTCAACGACTTGCTGGCAGGTGGGCCGCAGGCGCAGACTGAGATCAAGCAGTTGTTTGCGCAGCTGCAGGCAGGCCCGATCAGCGATGAAGTGCGTGAGCTGACAGCGCAGACGATCAGCCGCGTACGCGGCACCGTTGAGGCGCGCGAAGGCTTTGCGGCTTTCTTGGGCAAGCGGCGCGCAAAATGGATTCCTGACTGAGTTTCATGATCCTGGGTACTGCCGGCGGTCATGGAACGTCTGCACTTCAAGGAATCCTCATGCAAAACAATATCGAAGCCGGCGCCACTGTGCTGGTGGTGGGCGCCGGCATCATGGGCGCCGGCATTGCTCAAGTGGCGGCACAAGCCGGCTACGTTGTCCGTCTGTTTGACAGCCGTGCTGGTGCAGCGGCGCAGGCCATCAGCAAGCTCGGCACGACGCTGCAAGGACTGGCCCACAAAGGCAAGCTCAAGCCCGCAGCGGTGACTGAGGCAATGGCCCGCATCAGCGCCATCGACAGCCTGGACGAAGCCGGTGATGTGGCGCTGGTGATTGAAGCCATCATTGAAAACCTGGAGATCAAACGTAGCCTGTTCAAGCAGCTCGAAGCCTGCGTCTCGGACGACTGCATCGTGGCCACCAACACCTCGTCGATTTCGGTCACTGCACTGGCCAACGGCATGCGTTTGCCGCAGCGGCTGGTGGGCATGCACTTTTTCAACCCGGTGCCGTTGATGAAGCTGGTCGAGGTGGTGTCGGGCTTGCGCACCGATCCAGCCGTGGCCCAGGCCATCTTTGCGCTCAGCCAAGCCTGGGGCAAAGTGCCGGTGCATGCGCGCAGCACCCCTGGTTTCATCGTCAACCGCATTGCCCGGCCCTACTACGCCGAGACGCTGGCCCTGCTTCACGAGCGGGCAGGGCAACCGCAGGTGCTCGACGCCTGCCTGCGCGCTGTGGGCTTCAGATTGGGCCCCTGCGAGTTGATCGACCTGATAGGCCAAGACACCAACTTCGCAGTCACGCAATCGGTCTTTGAGGCCAACAGTTTTGACAAGCGTTATGTGCCTTCACTCTTGCAGCGCGAGATGGTGGACGGTGGGCTGCTGGGGCGCAAGAGTGGCCAAGGTTTTTACCGCTATCCAGCGGGTCTGCCGCCGCTTGAACCGCCGGCGCTGCAAAGCCTGGAACCCGTGCAGTCGGTGGTGGTGCACGGGCGTGGGGCCTTGGCTGAGCTTTGGCATCAGCGCCTGAGCCTGGCATTGGGCCGAGCCGTCGCGCGCCAGCCCGACAGCGAGTGGCAAGGCATCAGCGCCGACGACTCGCACTTGAGGCTCAGTGACGGCCGCAGCGCCACCGAAGTGGCTGTCGAAACAGGTCTGAGCGATGTGGCGGTGTTTGATTGGCATGTATTGCCAGGTGGATCGGAGGCTGCAGCCGGTGCCTCTGGTGCAGCCGCTGCAGCCGGTGCAGCCGGTGCAGAAGGTGCCGGTAGAGCAGGGGATGCGAAAGAAGCCGCCCGCGTCGACACAGCCACGCCATCGTTCGTTTTGCCTTTGGCTTATGCCTTGGCTGCCCAATCCTCAAAGCAATGGCACAGCCAGGCCGCCGCCTGGTTGACGGCGCTGGGCTTCATGCCCCTGCGACTTGCAGATGCGCCCGGGCTGGTCGTCACGCGCACGCTGGCGATGCTGATCAACGAAGCCGCAGATGCTGTGCAGCAAGGAGTGTGCACCGAAGCCGGCGCAGATGACGCGGTGAAGCTGGGCCTGAACTATCCAGCCGGGCCCTTCGAGTGGTTGGCACAGTGGGGTGCCCCACAAGTCGTGACAGTGCTCGAAGCGCTGGATGCGCACTACCGAGGAGAGCGCTACCGCGTCAGCCCTTGGCTGCGTCAGCGGGCAGCGCATCGGGCAGCAAGTGCACTTCAACCTAGAAACCGCAATTGACCGCTTGGCACCGCTGGACAAGCCGCGTGGGTGCTGCGATTCATGACCACCCGCTCGGGCGTGGCCAACTGCGGATTCCAGGTTCAAGAGTCTTTAGGGCGCTGCTCTTGCTCGAACTCAGCGCCTATCCCGGATTCATCGCTGCGACCAAAATCGGCTCCTGTCGTGACGATGGCGCCTTCTTCCTGGACTTTAGCCGTCCCTTGGTGGTCGAGCGTTGGTTGGGTCTGCTCAACCTGAACGTCAGGCTGAAAGGTCCACTCTATGTCAAGCCTTGAGCTCAAGGTTCCGCCACCCGTCGTCGCAGCAGCCTTTGCTGCTGCCATGTGGGGTGTTTCTGTTGCTTGGCCCACGGCCTCGTTCGAACTTGCTGACGCCAAGCTGTTGGGCATCTTCCTTGCGTCGCTTGGCCTTTTGGTCGCTGCAGCAGGCATCTTGGCGTTTCGAGCGCACCACACCACCGTCAACCCGCGCAGACCTGCAGCGACTTCTACGGTTGTCACAACTGGCATCTTCGCCAGGACCAGAAATCCGATGTACCTGGGCTTGGCGCTTGTGCTGCTGGGGTGGTCCGTTTTTCTTCGCCACCCCGCATCGATGCTCGTGGTCGGAGCGTTCATCGCCTACATCACGGAGTCTCAGATCAAGCCTGAAGAGCGTGTCCTCGCTGCCAAGTTCGGGGAGCCATTTGCCCGCTACAAGGCGGCAGTCCGAAGGGGGTTGTAGTTGTGGCCTAGCCAACGCCAACGCCAACGCCAACGCCAACGCCAACGCTCAACCCCGTATCGAACAAAAGCCTACTTCCTCCAGGATTGGACTCGAACCCTGGGCAGCCTTGGCTTAAGCTGAAAGCCCAACC
>JBBQIB010000074.1:0-16034 GCA_038324515.1 Burkholderiales bacterium | reverse complement strand
GGCATAGCCCACCACCCGGGCCACGCTGGCGGCAAGCTCGGCAATCGTCACGTCGTCGCCCACGCCGATGTTGACCAGCGGCGGCTCGAAGCGGCCGGTGACGCTCTCGTCGCTGCCCAGCAATGCGTTGTAGCGGTCGTCAGTGAGGTTCATCAGGTAGACGCAGGCGTCGGCCATGTCGTCGCTGTACAAAAACTCCCGCCGGGGTGTGCCGGTGCCCCAGACGGTGACGCTGGGTGCGCCGCTGAGTTTGGCCTCGTGAAACTTGCGGATCAGCGCCGGTATCACATGGCTGTTGGTCGGGTGGTAGTTGTCGCCCGGGCCGTACAGGTTGGTGGGCATGGCCGCCAGGTAGCGGGTGCCGTACTGGCGGTTGTAGCTCCAGCACATCTCCACCCCGGCGATCTTGGCCAGCGCGTAGGGCCGGTTGGTGGGCTCCAGCGGGCCGGTCAGCAGCGCGCTTTCCTTCATCGGCTGCGGCGCCAGCTTGGGATAGATGCAGCTCGACCCCAAAAACAGCAAACGCTGCACGCCGGCCAGGTAGGCGGCGTGGATCATGTTGGTCTGGATCGCCAGGTTGTCGCGGATGAACTCGGCCGGATAGACGTTGTTGGCGACGATGCCGCCCACCTTGGCTGCTGCAAGGAACACGAACTCGGGCCGTTCAGCGTCAAAAAACGCCCGGGTGGCGCGCTCGTCGGTCAGGTCCAGCTCGGCGTGGGTGCGCAGCAGCAGGTTGCGGTGGCCGGCGGCTTGCAGGCGGCGCAGGATGGCACTGCCCACCAGGCCGCGGTGGCCGGCGATGTAGATGCGAGGTTGAGGTTGCATGCTCCAGCCTCCGACCTGCCTACTCGTGATGATCGTAGGCCTGAAACCCCGCCAGCTTGACCAGGCTGTCGCGTTTGGCGCTGGTGTAGTCGGCTTCCACCATCTCGCGCACCAACTCAGCCAGGCTGGTGGTGGGCTCCCAGCCCAATTTGGCCTTGGCCTTGCTCGGGTCGCCCAGCAGCGTCTCCACCTCCGTCGGGCGGTAGTAGCGCGGGTCGACGCGCACGATCACATCGCCCACCTTGCACTTGCTGCGCATCTCGCCGGCGGTCTTCCCGAGTGCGGCAATCACACCTACTTCCTTGTCGCCTTCGCCTTCAAACTCGATGCTCATGCCCAGCACCTGGCCGGCGCTGCGCACGAAGTCGCGCACGCTGGTCTGCTGGCCGGTGGCGATCACAAAATCCTCGGCCTGCTCTTGCTGCAGCATCAGCCACTGCATCAGCACATAGTCACGCGCATGGCCCCAGTCGCGCAGCGCGCTCATGTTGCCCAGGTGCAAGGTCGATTGCAGCCCCAGGGCGATACGGGCCATCGCCCGCGTGATCTTGCGCGTGACGAAGGTCTCGCCGCGGATCGGGCTTTCGTGGTTGAACAGGATGCCGTTGCAGGCATACATGCCGTAGGCCTCGCGGTAGTTGACGGTGATCCAGTAGGCATACAGCTTGGCCACCGCGTAGGGGCTGCGCGGGTAGAAAGGCGTGGTTTCCTTTTGCGGTGTCTCTTGCACCAGGCCGTACAGTTCGCTGGTGCTGGCCTGGTAGAAGCGCGTCTTTTTTTCCAGGCCCAGGATGCGGATGGCCTCCAGTAACCTCAAGGTGCCGATGCCGTCTGCGTCGGCGGTGTACTCGGGCTGCTCGAAGCTGACCGCCACATGGCTCATCGCGCCCAGGTTGTAGATCTCGTCGGGCTGCACCTGCTGCACGATGCGGATCAGGTTGGTGCTGTCGGTCAGGTCGCCATAGTGCAGCGTGAATTGCTGGTTCTCGACATGCGGGTCCTGGTACAAGTGGTCCACGCGGTCGGTGTTGAAGAGGCTGGCGCGGCGCTTGATGCCGTGCACGTGATAGCCCTTTTCAAGCAGCAGTTGCGCCAGGTAGGCGCCGTCTTGCCCGGTCACGCCGGTGATGAGTGCGGTCTTGGTCATGGTGCAGTGCAAAAATCAACCCCGGAAGATACCACCTGGGCCGTGGTCGGCTCGCGTGGCGCCGGCCCGCAAGTGTGGGGCTGCGGCAGTATTGCGCAAGCTCCGGGCGCAAGCTCCGGGCGCGAGCCCCGGGCGCAATCCTCGTGCTGCCCGGCTGCCACCGGCCGCTGCCTGCTTTTGTGCATTCTGACAACGGCTTGGCCGTGCCAAAGACGGGTGCCGGTGAAAAGGGCTACACTGCGCAGGTAGATTTGAGCAAGACAGTTCGTTGTTTGACGGCTTCTGCTGAGTTGGCTCATGCCAGCGCGGTTGGTTTCCTGGATCGGTGACGCTTGGCAATTTCTGCACTGCGTCAGCATGTGCTGCGCAGCAACCGTGAAAGGAAATATCGATATGTCTACCCAAACTGGCACCGTGAAATGGTTCGACGACGGCAAGGGCTTTGGTTTCATCACGCCTGACGGCGGCGGCAAGGATCTGTTTGCCCACTTCAGCGAAATCCAGAGCACCGGCGGCTTTCGCAGCCTGGCCGAGAACCAGAAAGTTGAGTTCGAAGTCAAGCAAGGCCAAAAAGGCCCGCAAGCTTCGAACATCCGCTCTGTCGGATAAGTTCAACTGACACAGCCCCCGAGCCTGTTGCAGGCCGGGGATGCAAAAAGCCGTGACCTGCGTTGCGGCTTTTTTTTCGTCTTCTTCAGTTCGCGTTCTTCAGCTCACTCTCGTCGGTATCCGGGCAGTTCGGCGTCAGCCAACAGTGGTGCATCAGCATCCTTGCCCGCCACGATGGGTGCGCCGCCCCCCGCCAGTGCGGGCCAATGGATGCCCAGGGTGGGGTCGTCAAAGCGGATGCTGCGTTCACAGGCCTTGGCGTAGACATCGGTGGTCTTGTACAAGAAGTGGGTGTTGTCCTGCAGCGCCATGAAGCCATGGGCGAACCCGGGCGGGATCCAGAGCTGACGGTGGTTGATGGCCGTCAGTTCCACTGCGACCCACTGGCCAAAGTGCGGTGAGCCCTGGCGGATGTCGACTGCGACATCGATGGCCGCACCTTGCACCACACGCACCAGTTTGCCCTGGGCATGCGGAGGAAGCTGGTAATGCAGTCCGCGCAGCACGCCGGCCTGGCTGCACGAATGGTTGTCTTGTACAAATTGAGGTGCTTCCGGCACGCCCAATTCAGCCAATGCCATGGCAAAACGAGGCTGGTTGTAGCTCTCCATGAACCAGCCGCGCGCGTCACCCATCACGGCGGGCTCGATCATCAGCACGCCAGGCAGCGTGGTGGGCAAGAGCTTCATGTTTAGAAAGCGCGTTCGCGCAACAGTTGTTGCAGGTATTGGCCGTAGCTGTTCTTGGCCAGCGGTGCGGCCAGCTTTTCAAGCTGCGCAGCGTCGATCCAGCCGGCGCGGTAGGCCAGCTCTTCCGGGCAGGCCACTTTCAGGCCCTGTCGCTTTTCCAGCGTGGCGATGAACTGCCCGGCCTCCAGCAGACTGTCGTGGGTGCCGGTGTCGAGCCAAGCATAGCCGCGGCCCATGATCTCTACATTGAGCTCCGCCTGGCGCAAATAGCGGGCGTTGACCTCGGTGATTTCGAGCTCGCCACGTGCGCTGGGCTGGATGTCGGCCGCGATGTCGCAGACCTGGCGGTCGTAGAAGTACAAGCCGGTGACAGCGTAGTTGCTGCGAGGGGTTTTGGGTTTTTCTTCGATGCTGAGCGCGCGCTTGTGCGCGTCGAACTCGACCACGCCATAACGTTCGGGGTCATGCACGTGATACGCAAACACCGTGGCGCCAGTCTCACGCTCGCAAGCCCGTGCCAGCTGGGCTTGCAGGCTGTGGCCGTAGAAAATGTTGTCCCCCAGCACCAATGCGCTGGGCTGGTTGTCAACGAAGCTCTTGCCCAGGATGAAAGCTTGCGCCAGACCATCGGGGCTGGGCTGCACGCAGTAGCTCAGGATCATGCCCCACTGGCTGCCGTCACCCAGCAGCGCTTCGAAGCGCGGTGTGTCTTGCGGCGTGCTGATCAGCAGCACATCGCGTATGCCGGCCAGCATCAGCGTGCTGAGCGGGTAGTACACCATCGGCTTGTCGTACACCGGCAGCAGCTGTTTGCTGATCGCCAGAGTGGCCGGATGCAGCCGGCTGCCCGAGCCGCCGGCCAGGATGATGCCTTTGCGTTGAACGGCGGCGCTTGAGCTGGACTTGGCAATGTTCATCGAATCCCTGAAGGTATCTGTTGCTTGATTACTTCTGCGGCAAGATTTCGGTCAGCAACCGCGTCACACCGTCTTGCCAGTGCGGTAGACGCAACCCAAACTGCTGTTGTAACTTGACGGTGGCCAAGCGCGAATTGAGCGGCCGTTGGGCCGGCGTGGGGTAAGCGCTGGTGGCGATGGCACACACGCCCTCGGGTGCGACCTGGATCGCTTGGCCGCTGGCGCGTGCTGCTTCGATGACAAAGCGCGCGTAGTCGAACCAGCTGGTTTCGCCGCCCGCCACGCAGTGGTAGGTGCCGCCAACTGCAGGCTGGGCCAACAAATGCCGGGCCGTGTGCGCCGTGACATCGGCCAGCAGCTCCGCACCCGTGGGCGCACCGATCTGATCGCTGATGACTTGCAGTTGATCACGCTCGGCGGCCAGCCTCAGCATCGTGCGTGCGAAGTTGCCGCCGCGGGCGGCGTAGACCCAGCTGGTGCGCAGGATCAGGTGGCTGCAGCCGCTGGCGCGGATGGCGTCTTCGCCTTCGAGTTTGGTGCGGCCATAGACACTGAGCGGGCCGGCAGCAGCGTCTTCAGAGCGGGCCTGATGGCCACTGCCGTCAAACACGTAGTCGGTGCTGTAGTGCACCAGCGGGACGCCCAGCCTGGCTGCACAGCGAGCAATGACACCGGGTGCGGTGGCGTTGATGGCTTGCGCCAGGCCTGGCTCGCTTTCGGCCTTGTCAACGGCAGTGTGGGCTGCCGAATTGACGATCAGGCCCGGTCGCACGCGTTCGATCAGGGCTGGCAGGGTCTCGGGCTGGCTGAAGTCAGCGCGCAAATCACCCAAGCTGTCAAAGTCGCAGGCCACCAACGCACCCAGCGGGGCCAGCGCGCGCTGCAGCTCCCAGCCGACTTGGCCGTTTTTGCCGAGCAGCAGAATCTTCATCGACGGCCAGGGCGCAGGCCGGGGCTGGGAATGCTCATGTCTTGTACTGGGTCGCGATCCAGTCCCGGTAGCCGCCGCTTTGCACATTGGCCACCCAATCGGCATGGTCCAGATACCACTGCACGGTTTTGCGGATACCTGTCTCGAAAGTCTCAGCGGGGCGCCAGCCCAGCTCTCTTTCGATCTTGCGGGCGTCGATGGCGTAGCGCCGATCGTGGCCTGGGCGATCCTTGACATGCGTGATCAGGCGTCGGTACGAGCCTTCGGCATGTGGCCGCAACTCGTCCAGCAGGTCGCAGACGCGGTGCACGATCTGCTGGTTGGTCATCTCGTTCCAGCCGCCGATGTTGTAGACCTCGCCGATGCGGCCCCTGGACAGCACGGCGCGGATGGCGCTGCAATGGTCGCTCACATACAACCAGTCGCGCACCTGCTGGCCGTCGCCGTAGATCGGCAAAGGCTTGCCCGCCAGCGCGTTGACGATCATCAGCGGGATCAGCTTCTCGGGGAAGTGATAAGGCCCGTAGTTGTTGCTGCAGTTGGTGGTCAGCACCGGTAAGCCGTAGGTGTGGTGCCAGGCGCGCACCAGATGATCGCTGGCGGCTTTGCTGGCGCTGTAGGGGCTGTTGGGCTCGTAAGGGTGGGTCTCGGTGAAGGCCGGCGCATTGGGGCTCAGGCTGCCATAGACCTCGTCGGTGCTGACATGGTGGAACCTGAAAGCTGCTTTCGCCGTCTCGTCCAAAGCCTGCCAATAGGCACGTGTGGCCTCCAGCAACTGAAAGCTGCCGTCGACGTTGGTCTTGATGAAAGTGCCCGGCCCGTGGATGCTGCGGTCGACATGGCTCTCTGCTGCAAAGTGCAGCACTGCGCGCGGCTTGTGCTCGGCCAGCAAACGGTCCGACAAAGCGCGGTCGGTGATGTCGCCTTTGACGAAATGGTGTTTGGCATGGCCCTGCAGCGAAGCCAGATTCTGCAGGTTGCCTGCATAGGTCAAAGCATCCAGGTTGACCACCGGCTCGTCGCTGCTCGCCAGCCAGTCCAGCACAAAATTGCTGCCGATGAAGCCCGCACCGCCAGTGACCAAGATCGTCACGTCAGCGCTCCCAAGCTGCAGGGCAAATCAAGGCCTCGCGCGGATCTGGCTTTGCCAGGCCGCTGCAAGAGACCCTGCGGGGGGCAGCGAAGGCGCGAAGCGACAAGCTTGGGGGCTCCATCATTCCACGCGTCCGTAGGTGTCTTCGAAGCGCACGATGTCGTCTTCGCCCAGGTAACTCCCCGACTGCACTTCGATGATCTCCAGCGGCAGCTTGCCGGGGTTGCGCAGGCGGTGGGTCTCGCCCAGCGGGATGTAGGTGCTCTGGTTTTCCGTCAGCAGCGCCACCTTGTCGCCGACCGTGACTTCTGCAGTGCCGGTGACGACGATCCAGTGCTCGGCGCGGTGGTGGTGCATCTGCAGGCTGAGCGTGGCGCCGGGCTTGACCATGATGCGCTTGACCTGGTGCCGCTCGCCTTGGTCGATGCTGTCGTACCAGCCCCAGGGGCGGTGCACCTTGCGGTGCAGCATCTGCTCGCCGCGCTGCTCGCGGCCCAGTTGGGCGACGATGTTCTTGACGTTGTGGCTCTTGTCGCGGCTGCTGACGAACACTGCGTCTGGAGTTTCGACCACCACCACATCTTGCAGGCCCACGGCGCTGACCAGCCGGCTGGTGGCGTGCACGAGGGTGTTGCGGCTGTCGCTGATCATCGCGTCGCCCACGGTTGCGTTGCCGTCGGCGTCCTTGGGCGCGACCTGCCAGACGGCCTCCCAGGCGCCCAGGTCGTTCCAGCCTGCGGCCAATGGCTCCATGCGGATGTCCAGCACGCCGGGGCACTTCTCCATCACTGCATAGTCCACGCTCTCGCTGGGCACAGCGGCAAACTCGGCTTTGGCCGGGCGCACGAATTCTGCGTCGGTCTTGCGGCCGGCGAAGGCAATGCGGCAAGCGCTGGCGATGTCGGGGCGGAAACGCTCCAGCGCCTGCATCCAGAGGGAAGCACGCAGCACAAACATGCCAGCGTTCCAGTAGTAGCCGCCGTCGTTCACGTACTTCTGCGCTGTGGCCAGGTCCGGCTTTTCGACAAATTTTGCGACCCGGCCGTTGTCGGCGTGGATGTAGCCGTAACCGGTCTCGGGCCGGTCGGGTGTGACGCCCAAGATCATGATGGCGCCTTCTGCCGCTGCCAGCACGGCGCGACGCAGTGCTGCGGTGAAGGCTGCGCCATCGGTCACGGTCTGATCGGCGGGTGTAACCACCAGCACAGGGTCGTGGCCACCTTCCAGCGCTTGTAGCGCAGCCAAGGTGACGGCGGGTGCCGTGTTGCGGCCCACTGGCTCGAGCAAAACAGCCAAAGGCGGGCATTGGATCTCGCGCAATTGGTCCAGCACCATGAAGCGATGTTCTTCATTGCCGACCACCAAGGGGGCTGCGACGTCGATCTGTGTGTCGCCCAGGCCCAGCAGCCGGGTGACGGCTTGCTGAAACAGCGTGGTGTTACCCGACAACACCAGAAACTGCTTGGGGAAAGCACTGCGTGACAAGGGCCACAGCCGGGTGCCCGAGCCACCGGCCATGATCACCGGGCAGACGGGGATGGGAGAAGTGGTCATGCTGCTCATGATGCTTCAAATCCTTGCGGGTTCATCGATTGCCAACGCCAGCTGTCCTGACACATCTGCTGCAGTTCTCGCTCTGCACGCCAACCCAGCAGCCGCTGCGCCAGGCCCGGGTCGGCATAGCAGGCGGCGATGTCTCCCGGGCGTCTGGGATGCACCTGGTAAGGCACCTGGCGGCCGCTGGCTTGCGCAAATGCAGCCACCACTTCGAGCACGCTGTAGCCGCGGCCGGTACCCAGGTTGACTGTGAACGAGCCGGGTTGCGCCAGCAACCGCTGCAGCGCCGCAACGTGGCCTTGCGCCAAGTCCATCACGTGAATGTAGTCACGCACCCCTGTGCCGTCGGGCGTGGGGTAGTCGTTGCCGTACACCGCAAGCCGGGGCCGGCGGCCGACCGCCACCTGCGCCACAAAGGGCATCAGGTTGTTGGGCACGCCGCGTGGGTCTTCGCCGATCAAGCCACTCTCGTGGGCGCCAACAGGATTGAAGTAACGCAGGCAAGCCGTTTGCCACTGCGGGTGGGCTGCACCGAGGTCACGCAGGATCTGCTCGCCTATCAGCTTGGTCTGGCCGTAGGGGTTGGTGGCGCTCAGCGCGGCATCCTCGGTGATCGGCAGTTGCTGCGGATCGCCATAGACGGTGGCGCTGCTGCTGAACACGATGCGCTGCGTGTTCTTGGCCAGCATCGTCTGGCACAGCGTCAGCAGCGCGCCCAGGTTGTTGGCGTAGTAGTGCAGCGGTTTGGCGGTGGACTCGCCCACCGCCTTGTGCGCTGCAAAGTGCACCACGGCGTCGACAGCGTGGCGATCGAAGATCTGCTGCAGTGCATGGCCATCGCAGACGTCGGCACGTTCGAACATCGGCACCTGGCCCAGCAGCTTTTGCACGCGTTGCAGCACCTGGGGCGAGCTGTTGCTGAAGTTGTCTACGCCCACCACCGAAAAACCTGCGGCTTGCAATGCCAGCCAGGTGTGCGTGGCGATGTAGCCCGCTGCGCCTGTCAGCAGGACGGTGGGCCGGCTCATTGCAGGGTGAACTGGCCGTAGCAGCTGAAGGTGTTGGACTTGAAGTCCGAGCTGAGCACGCCGCTGGCATTGCGGCGCTGCACGCCCGCATTGCAGCCTACTTGCACACTGCGCGAGGGTGTCCAGCGGGCGCCCAGATTCAGCGCGTTGGTGCGGTCTTTGCTGGCCTGACCCGGGATGCCCAAGGCCGCCGGCAGGCTGCGCACCAGATCACGCTGGCTGGTGCCCAGGCCCAGCGTCAACATGATCTTGGAGGTGGCCGCATAGTCGGCGCCGACGTTCAGCGCGGTCGTGACGCGGCTGAAGTCAGAAGTGCCGGGGGTGTTGAAGACGATGGTGGCGTAAGAATCCACCCCTGTGTCGCGCGTCAGCGTGGCGTTGAAGCGGGTCTTGCCGGTGGCCACCCAGGTCCAGTTGACCGACCCCGTAACGCCGCTGAAGTCGCGTTGCGTGGCCAGATCGTACTCAGTATCGCCGGTGCTGATGCGGGCGCTGACTGTGCTGGCGCCGCTGGGTTGCAGGGTGGCTGTCAGATCGATGTCGCGGCGCGAGAATTTATCGGCCTGAAAGCCGCCGCCCGGCAGTGGCTGAAAACGCGGGTACTCGCCGTCAGTCTGACGCAGGCCGATGCCAAAAGTGCTCCGGCTGCTCGGGTTCCATCGCACGCCGGCCGAGTATGAGAGTTGGTTGTAGTCGCGGGACTGCAGCGCCGGCAAGTTCAGCGAGTTTTCGATTTCGCGCCAGCCCAGCGTGCCGTACAGCGAGTATTGCGTCACCAGGCCCAAGTTGGCGCTGAAGTCCAAGGCCCGCGAATCCTCGAAATTCTTGGCCGACACCAACCCGATGCCCTGCTGGTCGAAACTGGCCAGGCTGCGGTTGACGTTGCCCACCAGGCGCCCCGACAGCCGTTCGACCGTGGCCCAATCCACACCCAGGGTGCCGCTGTAACTCTGGTTGTCGTACTCTGAGTTGCTGGCGTAACGATTGACACGCAGCGCCAGGTTGCCAAACACGCGTTGACGACTGATGGGTTGGTCCAGGCCAGCAATCACTGAGGTGGTGGACAGCACGTCACTTCTCTTCAAGCCTGCAGGCGTAGGCTGGCCATCGCTGAGCAGCAGCAGGTTGGAGTCGTAGCCCAGGGCCTGAGAAACGCCGATGTAGTAGGGCGAGTTCTCGGCCAATGCGGCCAAGGTCACGCCGCCCAATGTCACGCCGCCCAAAGCAAGCCCCAGGCCCCAGGCCAGTGGTTGCAGGCGGCGGGATGTGCGCAGTTTCATGGCGGGGGGCTCCTCGACTGGGTTTTGGTGTGGCGATGGGCAAGCGGGCGACCAGTGCCTGCAATTCGGGTCTTCTTGGCTTGTATTGGCTTCGTCGTTGACGGTCAGTATGCTGCACGGTCGACGAGCAATACCTTGATGGTGCGGGCCATGATCTGCAAGTCCAGACCGAGGGACCAGTTGCGCAGGTACTCCAGGTCGTACTCCACGCGGGCCTGCATTTTGTCAATGGTTTCGGTCTCGCCGCGCAGGCCGTGCACCTGGGCCCAGCCGGTGATACCGGGTTTGACCTTGTGGCGCACCATGTAGGCCTTGATCAGCTGGCGGTACATCTCGTTGTGCGCCACCGCGTGCGGGCGCGGCCCCACGATGCTCATCCGGCCCTGCAACACATTGATGAACTGCGGCAACTCGTCCAGCGAGGTCTTGCGGATGAAAGCGCCAAACGGGGTCACGCGGGGGTCGCCCTTGGTGGCTTGTTGCACCACAGGCCCGTTGTCTTGCGCGCGCATCGAGCGGAACTTGTAGACCACGATCTCGTCACCATCCAGACCGTTGCGTTTTTGTTTGAAGATGGCTGGACCGGGTGAACTGAGCTTGACGCCAATGCCGATCACCAGCAGCAGCGGCGCGATCAGCACCAGGATGATGCTGGCCAGCACGATGTCGGAAAAGCGCTTGAGCAGGCGGTTGCTGCCGGTGAAGGGCGTTTCGCACAAGCCCACCACAGGCACGCCGTTCATGTCCTGCAAGCGGCCCTGGATGATGCTGATACCGAACACGTCGGGCACGTAAAAGACACTGGCGGTGGTGCCTTGCACCTGCTCCAGCAGATTGACGATGCGCGGCTGCGAGCCCAGCGGCAGCGTCACGTAGACCTCGTGCACACCGTGTTCACGCACGTAGTGGGCCAAATCGTTGAGTGTGCCGAGCAGTTTGCCGGCGGTCTCCGGGTCTACGCGCTCGTCGGTCCGGTCATCGAAATAGCCTAGAAACGACAGGCCGATGTCTCCGCGCAGCTGGAAGGCCTTGGACACCTTGACGCCCAGCGCGCTGGCACCCACGACGACGGCAGTGCGTCGGTTGTCAGGCAATGCAGCGTGGTAGCGGATGTAGGCGCGGATGCTGAAAACAGCGATCCATTGCAGCGCGGGTGTCACGAGTGCCCACCACATCAGCACATAAGGGTCGAACAGCGGCATGCTGTTGGTGGCGTAGGCACACAGCGCGAGGATCGCCAACAGGCTGAACCATGAGACGGTGACGTCCACCGCAGCGTTCAGCGGTCGGTCCCAGAAGCGGTTGCGCCCCGGGAAGGACAACGCAAAGATCAGCAAACACAGCACCAGATCTGAGCGCAGCACCGGGTCGTCGAACAACCAGGTGATGCCCAGATAGATCGCGACCGTGATCGTGGGCTCCAAGAACGCTGCCAGCAGCGAGGTCGCCGATTGCGGTGCGCTGAAGAAGGTGCGGGTGGAGCCTCTTTCCTGAAACATGCGGGCGGGTCAGTCGGAATGGTATGCCTGAAGAAGGGGCCGAAAGGGGACTGAAAGGGGACTGAAAGGGGCCAGACAAGGGACTGCAGGCCGCCGCGTGTCTGGCTGGACCGTGAAGGCCCGGTGCCACAAGGCCAGCGCCAAAAGGCACCTGGCCGCCGCCGGCGGGCAGTGTCTGCAAAGCCCACGCCCACGTTGGTCTGACCCATGTGGTGCATCGCAGGCGAGCAGAGTCGTTGATTCTGGCAGTTTTTCAGCCGCCATTGGCCGCTGGCCGGCCAGCGCGATCGGGCTGTGGCTGCCTACAATCGGTCATGCTTCACGCAATAAAAGCTCAATTCGAAGCGGCCCTCGGGCCGATCATCGGCCCGGCATTGGCGCAACGCCTGACGCTGGTATTCAACCACGTACTGGCGGCCGAGCCGGTGGCGACTGAACGGCTGCGCGCCTTCAGCGGCCGCTCGATACGGCTCGAGTTGCACGACTGGCCTTCTTTGCTGCCTTCCCCGCCCGAGCTGGCCTGGCGCATCACGCCCGCAGGTTTGCTGGAATGGGCGGGCGAAGCGGTACCCCCCGCGCCGGCCGATGCAACTGCGGGAGGCAGCGCGACTGCAGATCTGAGAGTTCGCCTGGACGCTTCAAACCCGGCGATGCTGTTTGCCCGCACAGTGGCCGGCGAAGTGCCACAAGTGCAGATCGAAGGCGACGCGCAATTGGCGGGTGAGGTCAATTGGCTGCTGCAAAACCTGCGTTGGGACGTGGCAGCCGACCTGGAGCGCTTGTTCGGCCCGGCCGTGGCGCAGCAGTTGCACCAGGTGGGCAAAGGCTTGAAGGCCGGGGTGCAGTCGGCCGTGAAAGGCGCCAACCAGTTGCGCAGCCGTTGGCGCAATCCGGGCTGATGTCTGCCCCAGCGCCTGCGCCCGCGCCCGCATGAGGAAATACACCCGGCTGCTCTTCATCATCATCACCGTCCTGCGCTTTGGCCTGGACGAGGTGGCGTTGAGTGTCTTCAAGCAACGCTGGGTCCGTGCGCTGGTCCGTCTGGTCACCGTGGGCCGCAAGCTGGACGCGCCGCGGGGCGAGCGGCTGCGGCAGGGGCTGGAGCGGCTGGGCCCGATCTTCGTCAAGTTTGGCCAGGTGCTGTCCACGCGCCGAGACCTGGTGCCCTTGGATGTGGCCGACGAGTTGGCCAAGCTGCAGGACCGGGTGCCGCCCTTTCCTGCGGCACAAAGCCGCGCATTGGTCGAGCAGGCCTTTGGGCGCCCGATCGAAGCGATCTTTGCCAGCTTCGAGGCCGAGCCGGTGGCCAGCGCCAGCATCGCGCAAGTGCACTTTGCAGTGCTCAAGAGTGGCCGCGAGGTGGCTGTCAAGGTGCTGCGGCCGGGCATGCTGGCGGTCATCGACCACGACATGTCGCTGCTGCACTTGCTGGCGCGCTGGGTCGATCGGCTCTCTGCCGACGGCAAGCGCCTGAAGCCACGCGAGGTGGTGGCCGAGTTTGACGGCTATCTGCACGACGAGCTGGATCTGGTGCGCGAAGCCGCCAATGCCACTCAGTTGCGCCGCAACATGGAAGGCCTGAACCTGGTGCTGGTGCCCGAGATGGTATGGGACTATTGCCGGCACAACGTCATCGTGATGCAGCGCATGCAGGGCGTGCCGATCAGCCAGATCGACCGCATCCGCGCTGCTGGCGTGGACCTGAAGAAGCTGGCCCGTGACGGTGTCACGATCTTTTTTACCCAGGTTTTCAGGGACGGCTTCTTCCATGCCGACATGCACCCCGGCAATATCCAGGTCAGCCTGGCGCCGGAGAGTTTTGGCCGCTACATCGCACTCGATTTCGGCATCATCGGCACGCTGACCGAGACCGACAAAGAGTACCTGGCCTACAACTTCATTGCCTTTTTCAGGCGCGACTACAAGCGTGTGGCCGAGCTGCACATCGAAAGCGGCTGGGTGCCGCCCAACACCCGTGTCGACTCACTCGAAGGCGCGATCCGCAGCGTTTGCGAGCCGCAGTTCGACCGGCCGCTGAAGGACATTTCGCTCGGCCAGGTGCTGCTGCGGCTGTTTCAGATCTCGCGCCGCTTCAATGTCGAGATCCAGCCGCAACTGGTGCTGCTGCAAAAGACCTTGCTCAACATCGAGGGCCTGGGCCGCCAGCTCGACCCTGAGCTGGACCTGTGGGTGACCGCCAAGCCGTTCCTGGAGCGCTGGATGAACGAGCAAGTGGGCTGGCGCGGGTTGATCGAGCGTTTGAAGAACGAATCCCCGCGTTATGCCCAGTTGCTGCCCGAGTTGCCGCGCCTGGTGCACCAGGCGCTGCGCCAGCAAGGGCGGGGCGGCAACCACCAGTTGCTGCAAGAGATGCTGGCCGAGCAAAAGCGCACCAACCGCTTGCTCAAGGCGCTGTGGTGGGCTGCGGGTGGCTTTGTGCTGGGCTTGCTGGTGGCGCGCGCTGCCGTGGCTTGGTGGCCTTGACCGACTGCGCTGACCGACTGCGCTGACCGACAGCGCTGACTGAGTGCTCTGATTGCCCCCGAGCTTCTATAATGCGCGGTTGCCCTTTGCAATCCCAACAACTGCTCGCACCCGCACCATGCCGATCTATGCTTATCGCTGTTCCGCTTGTGGTCACGCGCAGGACGTGTTGCAGAAGATGTCCGACCCGGTGCTGACCGACTGTCCGGCCTGTGGCGCACCGGCTTACCAGAAGCAACTCACAGCCGCCGGTTTCCAGCTCAAGGGCTCGGGTTGGTATGTGACCGACTTCAGAGAAGGCAACAAAGGCAAGGCCGAGGCCAAAGGTGGCGAGCCTGGGGATACAAAGGCCAGTGATGGCAAGAGCGACGACGCTGCCGGCAAGGACGCCAAAGCCGAGACCTCAGCCGACTCGAAGTCTGATGCCAAAACGCAGGCAAAGACCGACGCCAAGCCCGAAACGCCCGGCAAAGGCGGAGCGGAACCTGCCAACAAACCCGCCGCCTCCACAGCAGCGTCTTCAGGGTCTTCAGCCCCTGCTGCCGGCAAGCCCACGCCGTCATCGGGTTCTTCTTCAGGCTCTTCTTCAGGTAGCGGCAGCTGAGAGCAGCCCATCCGTGAAAAAGTTTCTCATCGCCGGCTTGTTGGTGTGGCTGCCGCTGGCCATCACGATCTGGGTGCTGAGCTGGTTGCTCAGCACGATGGATGGTGTCTTTGCGCATCTGCTGTCGGCTGTCCAGGCCGTGTTGCCGCAAGCGGCCAGCAATTGGCTGGAGAAGTTGCGCAACGTGCCCGGCCTGAGCGTGCTGGTGATGGTGGCCGGCTTGCTGCTGACAGGCGTGTTTGCTGCCAACATCGTCGGCCAGTGGGGCTTGCGCCAATGGGACCGCCTGCTGGGCAAGATCCCGATCGTCAAGAGCATCTACAACTCTGTCAAGCAGGTCTCTGACACGCTGTTCTCGAGCAACGGCAATGCCTTTCGCGAAGCTGTTCTGGTGCAGTACCCCAGAGCCGGATCGTGGACCATCGCTTTTGTCACCGGCAAACCCGGCGGCGAAGTGGCCAGGCATCTGAACGGTGAACATGTCAGCGTCTATGTGCCGACCACACCCAACCCGACCTCGGGCTTTTTTCTGATGATGGCGCGCTCTGAGGTGCTGCCGCTGAACATGACCGTGGATCAGGCGCTGAAGTACGTCATCTCGATGGGCGTGGTGGTGCCTGGCACTGCCGAACCTGCGGCCCTGCCGCTGCCGGCCCGAAACTGATGGGGCTGGCGCGGCGCTGCCGTCGTCCAGCCCTGAGCAGACCGCCGCTGCCGGCATTGCCGCAAGAACAATTTCCCCTATGGAGCTGAATCATGAGTACCTCTTCTAGAACGCAGTACTGCGGCCTGGTTGACGATCGATATCTGGACCAGACCGTGACCCTGATGGGCTGGGCCCACCGCCGCCGCGACCACGGCGGCGTGATCTTCATTGACCTGCGTGACCGCGAAGGCCTCGTGCAGATCGTCTGCGACCCCGACCGATCCGAGATGTTCAAGATCGCCGAAGAAGTGCGCGGCGAGTTTTGCCTGCAAGTGCTGGGCAAGGTGCGCAGCCGCCCGGCCGGCACCGAGAACACCGCGCTGACCAGTGGCAAGGTGGAAGTGCTGTGCCATGAGCTGATCGTGCTGAACCCCAGCGCCACACCACCTTTTCAGCTCGACGACGACAACCTGTCGGAGACCGTGCGCCTGACCCACCGCGTGCTGGACCTGCGCCGCCCGCAGATGCAGAAAAACCTGATGCTGCGCTACCGCGTGGCCGTCGAGGTGCGCAAGTTTCTGGACGAGCAGGGTTTCGTCGACATCGAGACCCCGATGCTGACCAAGAGCACGCCCGAAGGTGCGCGTGATTACCTGGTGCCCAGCCGCGTGCACGACGGCCACTTCTTTGCGCTGCCGCAAAGCCCGCAGCTGTTCAAGCAA
>JBBQIB010000073.1:0-16108 GCA_038324515.1 Burkholderiales bacterium | reverse complement strand
TCGGCCGCCAAAGGGTCGCACATAGTGCTTGCCCTCCAACAGGACACTGTCCTTCAATCGCTCACGGATCGTTCGAGCGTCGTACTTGATGCGGGCCGACAGCTCGTCGGTCGTCAGATAGGTTTGGCTCATGCGCCCCTCGCAGTTGATAATCAAAGTCATCAGACGCAACGATTTCGCAGCGACTGATGCATATGATAGTCATCGCTTGATGCTTTGCAAGAGCTTTTGACGTTTTTTGTTATCAACCGCTCTTCTGAGGCATCGCGTGATCCGTTTCAAGCTCGCTGAGCAGATCGAGAAGAAGCAGTTCAAGGAGTCGCGGCGCATCACCATTCAGGAGGTGGCCGAGGCCTCGGGAGTCAACCGCATGACGCTGTCGAAGATCCTGAATCACAAAGGCCACAGCACGGGGACCGACACGCTCGACAAGCTGTGCATCTACTTCGAGTGCCGGCTCGAGGATCTGGCAGAACATGTGTCCGACTGAAACGCGCGTGGCAACCCAGGCAAATTTGGTCGAGAGCGGCGCCACGCGCGGAAACGCGGCCGATGCCCGCCATGACTTCACTGATCCCGCCTTGCGACGCAAGGGCAACGTCGTGTTGTCTTGCCGTCGAGTGATGACGCGTTCAGCACTGGGAGAGCCCAAGAATGGACAAATCGTTCGCGCGGTGAAACCGCAGAGCGGCGAGGCAGCCCATGTGCCTTTTTAAAGCTCCTCGCGGCTCTTGCCGGCCACACCCCTACCGGAATCCGATGCGGGTTGCCCCAGCGTCAATCGCGTCTGCCTCCAGGGTCCCGCGTGATCGCCGGACCGGACAGATCTTCATCACTCTTACGCTTTTCTGCACGGTGCCCTTTGATCGTGCAGGGGCCTTTACCGCCTGAATATCCGAGTGCGATGCCAAGCCAGGTATGGCTCGTGTCGCGGCGACAGCGGCACCCTGGTACCCGCACCCAGATGCAGAAGAGTCAGGACTTCGCCCGGCAAAGAGGTCGACAAGGCGATCGCTCCGTCTTCTTCGACCGTGATCAGTCCGCAGTCGAATGCCGCGTCCAGATGCGCGGCCAGCAGCAGCCCGTTGTAGACATCCAGACGTTCGGCGTCGGTGCTGGATACCCATGGCTTGGCATGACTGGCGCGCAGCAGCTCCGGGACGTTCAGGCCCGAGATGGCACACCGGCCGCGCCACAGGGTCAGCAGGCCGTCGCGGAAGAAGTCCTGCCCGATGCGCTGCCGGACCGTCGCGTCGCGCTCAGTGGCCGAAAGCGTCGACAGCTTTTCCGTGTAGCGCAACTCGAGCTGGTTAGGCAGTGCCCGCGACAAGCGCCAAGCGCGCAGCAGCGTGCGATCAAGTGCCCCCAGATCAGCGAGCTGGATCCAGCCGGCGGCAGGGATAGCTGTAGAGACCGGAACCGCCATCGACTTCGCCGGCAGTTCAGTCAGCACCGACGACATCGACAGGCCGAGGACTGGACCCTCCATGGACAGGCCGACCCACGCGCGTAACGGCGCCT
The DNA here is from genome assembly GCA_038324515.1 of Burkholderiales bacterium. Classification (GTDB taxonomy): domain Bacteria; phylum Pseudomonadota; class Gammaproteobacteria; order Burkholderiales; family Burkholderiaceae_C; genus Rubrivivax. The sequence continues at coordinate 14,587 of JBBQIB010000073.1, read as the reverse complement.
GGGTGCTGGCGGCTTCAACCCAGTCTTCGCTGTCCTCGAGAACGTCGAACCCGCAGTCGGTCGCGATCTTCCGCAGACCAGCGCGGTCGAGCATGCCCAGTGCGCGCAAGTTCATGTCACGGCGGCTCGAACATGAGCTGGCAGGTTCGGGCGACGAGCGCCTTAGCCACAGCCAGCTGCGCGGGCGATGACACCGAATACAGACTGCCGCCTGACACCGTACTGTTCGTGATGAACACCCATGCCGCTGCATCCTGAACCTCGGGCGCGATCTCCACCAGGTCGCTGGCGTCAGCCGCCAGGCGCATCGTGAAACCCTTGGCCCGGGGAAGAATCTCGACAATCCAGTCGGGCGCCCGGTACAAGACCGATTTCGCGCGAGGCAGTTCCAGGGCCTCTTCAGCGCAGGACAGGATGGTCTCGCGTACCTCGTCGAACCACTGTCGCGTGCCCGCTGCCCACTTGAGCGCCTCCAGCGAGAAGGCGGAAGAGCGCTCCTTCTCATCGTCTAGCTCAAGGGTCTTGAGCATGGCCGGATCTGCCACGACAGGACGCCAGACCTGAACGGCCTTCTGAGCCAGCAGATCACCGCGCTTGTCGATCTGCTCGGGCCCCCAGCTGTCCTCGGCTGCAACGCTCTTGCTCAGCCACACGGGGCTTTGGATGTAGCCCCACTCGGCATGCTGTTTCTTTTCGAGGAACGGCCGTGCTTCCAACTCGCTGTTGAAGCCCGTCAGCGTCAGGTTGCCCAGCTTGTGAACGCATTGGGCTCGCACTGTCTTCCACTCAGGCCCGAGCATGGCCTGCCACTGCGGAGCCAGGTTCTCCTTCTGCGGCAGCACATGCTCGATCGTCAGGTTGTCGGTGACGACCTTCTCCTTGCCGGAGTTGGTCAGCCGATCCAGCAAGAACTTCAGGTTGCGGCGCCCGTACAGATCCTGGGTTCGCAGCGCATGGGCGAACGTCACGTCGTCGGGAAACTCGGCGCCCTTCGGCTGCCTGACCAGCGCTGCCTTCAAGCGTGCCAGCGGCTGATCGACGGTGATGCGCTGCGCCAACGTGGAGAATACCTGGCCGCCGCTTCGCGTCTCCGCGCCCGTCATCGAACGGCGAAGCACGTAGCTTTCAATCAGGTCCAGCGCCTGGACAAGTTCTTTGTCGTCGATCACCTTTTCGTGCCAGCGGCGCTCCAGCAGCACCATCACTGCGGGGGCCGCCACATCCACCAGACGCTGGACACGCCGAAGACCCACCTCAGCGGCGTCATCGGCCTGCGGGTTGAACATAAAGGTGCAGTAGTGACGGCCGAAACGCAGCATACGTTCCAGCTTCGCGACGGCATCAGAATCGTGGCCCTCGGCCAACTGCGCCGGGTACCAGTTGCGGAACTCGCGGTAGACGCTGTCCAGCTTCAGCGGCCGCGGCGGGTTCAGCTCCAGGGTCAGGAAGTCGCGCAGGAAGTTGTCGAAAGAGGCGCGATAGTGGGCGCCGAAGGCCTGTTCCAGGGGGTACCAAAACGTCTGGTACCACTCGGTCTGCTGGGGCTCCGCGTGACCCATCAGCACGTAGTTGCGCACGAGGTCGGCCTGCGTCAGCGTCATACCGGTGGAGTTCAGGCTCTCGAAGATCAGCTGCGGGTTGTCCTGACCCGGCTTCAATGACACCGACACCACCATGAGCCGGCGCAGGCCCGCCAGCACCTCCAACTCGTCGTGATTCACCAAAGCTTGCTCGAAGAAGGCAGCGTTGGCTGCCACTCGGTTGGTCGAGTCGTCAGGCAGTGGCTGGCCGATCAACAGCTTCTGGAGGTAGACGTCATCGGTGCCACGCAGCGCCAAGCGCGCGCGCAGGGCCGGCGGTGCAAACTTGTTGAGCAGAAACTGCTCGTCCAGCGCGGCCGGTGAATCCGTGATCGGAACTTCACCTTCGCGCAGCTTCAATCGATTACGTAGCACCGCGAGCAAGATGGTGCAGGTGGTCAGCCGCTGCTGGCCGTCGATTACCAGCCACTGCGGCAAGACCGCACTGTGGTCGCCACTGGCCACGTACACCACCGACCCGACGAAGTGCGTGGCACCTTGCGGGCGCTTCGCCACGCGCACCACGTCGCCCAGCAACTGGCTGCTCTGCGTCTCCGTCCAGCTGTACTGGCGCTGGAAGACCGGAATCACAAACTGTCGTGAACCCCCGCCCAGCAAGTTCAAGAACGAGGTGTCTTCAGCCTTCATGGATTCCCTTACTGTTCTGCGCGGCCTTGCTGCCCCGCTTCATCACTGCGCTACCCCTTCCAGTTCCATTGACGAGGTATACCCCCGAATGGCTTGACGCTGTGCGTGCAACGACACGTCGGCCACCCACGAATCCAGGGCGCGCAGATCGCGCCGACCCGGATGGAGGGGCACACCACCCGTGCGGCCTTCAGGATCGTTCAGGCGGCACAAAGTGCTGTCCAGTGGCGCGATCGCCCAGGACCGCAGGGGACGCCGAGCCACGGGAACACCGGCAACGAGCAGCGTGTCGATGCCGACGATGCCGAGGCGGTATTTCGACTTCGAGCTCAATACCTCGTCCGACGTCGCGAGCGTGGCATCCAGCACGAATGCGTCACGCATGCCAGCCTCTCCGCAGGTGATGAGGAAGTCAGGCGTCAGTTCGACGCCCTTCGAGGCACAGCCCCAGCCGGTCAAGGGCATCGTTGCTCGCGAAACTCTCGGCTCAATCCAGATCGTCATCTGCCCTGCCCCTACACCCAAGAGCTCAACCCGGCCGCCGAGAAAGAGTGCGCCCGTCAGGTCGCCACGCCGCTTCCACCCCAGACGCTCGAAGGCTTGAACCAGGTGCAGGCCGCACCACCGCTGATAGAGGAACGGCACGTCGGCGAGCGCAATGGGTTCAGCCAACAGGTCGTTCAGCATCGTTCCGAGCATCGCTTCCGGGTTCAACAGCTCCCGCGCCAGGCGCTTGAGGCGTGACCATGCGGGCTGCTGCGGATAGGGCATGGGCGCACGATCGCTGCCGAAAATCTGCTGGCCTGCCACCGCCCGAAAGCTGGCCTCCGCCTGTCGCATCGACACGAGTCGCTGCTGCACGTCCTGCGCCAGGGCTCTGAGGGTTTGTGAGTCCTGCACTGCCCAGGTGCTCTCGCCAGAGCGAACCAGCAACGCTTCTTCGAGCTGTCGTCCGAGCCGCAGGCTGTGCGTGTGCAGCTGTTGCCTAAGCAGATCACAGAGGAAAAGCGCCCAGCGCAGCGCACTGGCATCCGGGCGCTGCTCGGCATCGAAGCGCAACCAACGCAGCGGAAGCGCTACCCCGTTGGACAGTACGTAGTCATGAGGTGCCGTCGACGGACGTGCCCCACGCGGCACCATGGTCGGTCGCCACTCACCCGATGAGCCATCGGTCGTCAAGTCGAGCTCAGTCAACAGCCGAGGGGTCAGGGCTGCGAACGCATCGGCCGCCATCAGCAAACCGCGCAGCAGCGGTCCATGCCCGCCCACGGCGCCAATCGGGGCGGCGTCGGCAAGGCCGGGCTCCAACAGGTCGGCCGAAACCTGTCGCAGATCGGCGACGACCGTGGGCAACCAGCGCGGCAGCGCGTAGCTCATGCCTGGAACACGTCGCGACCTGCGCTCAACAGGTCTGCCCAGTCAGCCACCCGGGCAGCACACCCGGCGAGTTCTGCGCAGCCTGGCTTCTGCGCCCAGGCTTGTAGTCGGGAAAGCAACTGCTCGTCCCGCGGATCTCCGGCCAACAGGCGTACACGCGACAGCACCTCCTGCGCAAGAACCAAGTCGAGCGCGCGGGCGAGACCCATGCCATTCGTGCTGCCAGCTTCCATCGCACGCTGAAGCGAACGGGCCGAACGGACCGAAAAGGCGGCACCGCGCGGTTCCAGAAGATCGTTGAGCTCGTCGATGACATCTTCTACGTCGTCGCCCAATTCCACACCGGCTCGGGAGAGTGCCGCCCGCCCACTGCTGGTGACTGCGATAAGTGCAGCTCGGTCCAGTACGCGTGGTGACAGTGGCTTCACCGTGTGGTCATTGTTGAGCGTGGCGGCGAAGCGAAGGCTGGGCACCAGCACCACGCTGCACGCACGCCCAGGGCGGCCGGCAATCTCTTTGCCGCCAAGCCGAACGGTCCTGTCTGCCAGTTGGTCGGCGTCGTACTCCAGGCGGACCAGCAGATCGCTGAGCCAGTGTTCCGGCTGGCTCAGGTTGAACTCCTCGAAGATGACCAGGCGTGCCCTTCGGTCACCCTCCTCCCAGGCATCCTGCGCGTCGCACAGGAACTGGGTGAAATCGGTCGCCTCGAAGCTGCCGTTGATCGGGTTCACGTAGCCCAAGAGGTCCTCCCGGCCCCGCCATGTTGACGCTACGGGAACGATGACGGTCCGGTCTCGTGCGTTGTCGTCCAGCAAACGGCTCGCGATCCAGCTCTTTCCTGCGCCAGGTGCGCCAGTCAGGATGACAAGACTCTTGGTGATGAAGGCGACGCTGAGGGCATCGACGAGCGGCCTGCCGAACCGGTCTTCCAGGATCTGCCTGCCCAGAGGCTCGGGCACCGCATGAACGGGTAGCGTTTCGACCGCCGCCTCGACAGCCAAGCTTTCCGTCTGGGCCTCCACGACGGTCGCGACCAAGTGCACTTCAACCTGCGGCACATCCGCTGCTGATGCAGGCCTGAGCACCTCCTCAGCCAAGGCCGGTTCCTGCATCATTGGTTCGGCCGCCGCTAGTTCACCCTCAGGCTGCGTCTCCGCGGAAGTCTCTGCTGCGACGGCGGCGCCATTGGCCGGCAGTTCGTCTGTCAGATCGGTCTTCGGGCCGTCCTCTGCCTTGATCGGTGCCGGCGGGAGCTCACGAGGCTCGGGCACGGGGTTCCCCAGTTCGCCATGGGGCGGCACTTCAGGCGGCGCCGACGGTACTGCGGCGCTTGGCGGTGCGGCATCAGCCGAAACGGCTGGCGCAGCCGCCGACGCGGAAGGCGCCGTCGAAATTCTGATTCCCTTCAGCTTGGCTGCGAGCGAACCTTCGAGATTCCCGAACGACGCGGACATCCGTGGCGCCTCGCCCGGGGGTGGCAGCTTGGCCAGCGCTTCTTCAGCCTTCTGCAGCCAACCAGGCAATGCATCGCCCGCGCGTTGCAGACGCCGCTGAAGCTCGCTGCTCCATCCTTCTGACTTTGGAAGCGACTCGGCTGCCTCCAATGCTTCGTCGATGGCGTCCTTTAGCGCCTTCGCCCGCATCTGCTTCAGGTACGCGACACCTGCGATCGTGCGCAGGGCCGCTGGCCTGAGGTGCATCCTGGGGAACATCGCCCATGCATCGGCGTAGGGCTCGACGACCAAACGGTATGGCGTCCGAGCTGTGTCTAAGCTCGCGTGCTTGACGCGGTAGAAGCCAAACAGACTCTGCTCATAGTCCCCTGGCGCGATGCCCTGCTGTGTGCCGAACCGCCCGCCGTAGAAGACGAGCACCTGATCATCAAAGACCCTGGGCTGCTGCTGTACAGCCAGCACCACACTGCTGTCCGGGGTGAAGAACCGGGGCGAGCCCGGCTTGAAAACGTCCAGGTGAAAGCACCGCGGCACGCCAGCGTCACAGAAATTGGCCCTGAACGTGGCCTCCGCACCGCAGTTCCACGATTGTGGCTGCGAACAGATCGTGCCGTTCCATTGGTGACGATGCGCATTCATCTTGGCCGCCACCACGTTGCCTGATTCCACTCGCATCGTCTTGCCCGTTCCTATGAGTCCAGCCGGTTGTCGTACTCGTCGTCAGCTCACGCTGGCATCCAGTGCTCCGCGAACATGCCCCTCAGCGGCTCCAGCGCCGTCGGCAAGGGCCCATCGCAGGTCATGCCCAAATAGGTAGCCGCCCGGGTGGTACCGACGTACAGGTACTTGTCGAACAACTCGGGCTGGCTCGACGCCAGTCGGTCGACGCCGACGAAGAATACGGCCTCAAACTCCAGGCCCTTGATGTGCTGGATGTCGAACACCCGTACATCGTTCTCCTTGCCCATGGTCTGACCATCGCGACAAGGCACGGCCCGAATGTTGTTATCGGCCAACTGCTCGCTCAGCATCTCGGCCAGCGGCTGCACGTCGCCCTCGCTCATCACCAGCACGGCTATCGATGGCAGCTTCTTCACGAAGGCCTCAATCTCGCGGATGCGAGCGGCCAGCCACAACGCGGTGTCGGCAGTTGATGCCAATTGCTCCACCAGCACTGGCGCCACACCCGCGTTGTCCACACCATCGGGCAGCGCCATGGCGCTGTCGTCGCCGCCACTCAGTCGGACGATGCTCTTGGCCAGCTCGTTCAGTTGGCTGCTCTGACGATACGAAATCGTGACGGTCTGGTGCGACAAGCCAGGGCACGCCCAGGTGATCTCATCCAACGAACGGCTGCCCCACGTTGTGAGGCGCTGGTTGAAGTCGCCGCAGGCGAAGAACGACTGCCCCAACGGATTGGCGAGCGCGGCCATGCAGGCCAGCTGGACGGGCGAGAAGTCAGTCGCCTCGTCCACCAGGATCTGGTGCCTGGCTGTGGCCTGTACGCCGCGGAGAGCGGCCCACTCAGGCTGCTCCAGATCGCGGCGTACCTGGGCCCGCCGCAGCAGGCCCGACCCATTGCGCAGCATGCTGAGCAAGATGATGTCGAGCTCCAGCGGATGCAGGTCGGTCACGGTGTAGCCCGTGGCCGTGTACCAGCTGGCCTCAGCCTGGCGTGGGCGCCTGAAGCTGCGGTATCGCCTGGGTACACCCTGGATGAACGAGGTCGCCGGATTGACCAGCCGCCTTGCGCGCGATTGCTGCACCAGGCTCCGCCCCACCTCAGCCAGGTCTTTGGCGGCCAGGCCGCGATCGCCCAGCCACTCGGCGATCCTGCTGTTGCGCCCGGTCTTTTTCATCGAGCGCTTGCGCGCCTGGGCACGAGCCACGGCCCGAACGCACCGTTGGTAGGCCTGCATCGCAGCGGCCCGTCCGGTCTTCAGTTCGACGACCTCGTCTTCGTCCTCGACTTCAGGATCATCGCCGTCCTCGTCGTCGCCATCCGTGGCGTCTTGCAAGGTATCCATGAAGCGAGCCAGCTCGTCCAGGAAGGCCCGGTTGCGATTGACTTGCAGCGTCAACGCGTCCTTCACCTTGCCATCGGTGTAGGCCTTCATCTCGGCGATGCGCGCCTGGATCGTGCGCGACTCGCGACTGAGCGCGACCACGACTTCGTCGATGCCTTCCGCCGTCGCGCCGGTCAGCGCCTCCACCGAGGGCCCCGCCATGGCGGCAACGGCTGGCTCGGCATCGGCGTGAAGTTCCTCCGCTGCCTGTCGAATCGCGTCCAGCCACGCGGTCTTCTGCCATTGGTCGAAGTCGCCAAACCAATCGATGGGCCTATCGCGGGCCACCGGCGCCAGCGTGGCCGCCGCGTCCTTGAGCACGAAGATTCCGCCACCGGTTGCCGATCGCAGCACGCTGAACCGGTTGCGCGCGAGGTCATGCCGGTACTCGGCCCAGGTGCGGATCCGCTGCTCGGGTGCGGGAATGCCCTCCTGGTTGAACGCCTCTTTCACGTACTGCCGCAACAAGTCGGTGGGCGTGAACATCAGCCAGCTCTGCGCATACGCAACTTCGCTGGATTCGTCCATGCGGCGAACCAGATCACGCTCGCCATCGTCCAGGGACTCGGGATCGAGCTTCTGCCCCAGCCGCTTGATCAGCGTTGTCGTCTTGCCCGTGCCCGGTGGGCCCAGGATCAGGAGGCGGCTGTTCAGCGGCAGTCGGAAGATCGTGTCCTGGTAGCGGTCAAGGATGGGCTGGTCCCGCAGGCCCATCTTGGTGATGACGCTGTGGCGAACGCCCTCGATGATGTTCTTGGCAGCGTCGTCTTCGGCCAGCAGTGCCGCCAACACGTCTTCGTCTGACACCTCCCCGGTTGGGGCAAGCAGTTCGCGCAGCGAATGGATGGTGAGCGTGCCGAAGCTGTCGCTCTCGAAGATGCTGTCTCGCGAGTCCCAGAGGTCCTGTTTGACAGGTCGCAGGCGCGCCCGCTGGCGCAGTTCCACGAGGTCGCCATTGTCGAGCGTAAAGGTGTCGCCGATCGACCGCGACGCCATCGCGCCCACGGGCGAGCGGTAGGAGATCAGCGGCAGGCCCAACCCGGTGGGCGGGCTGGTGCGGCAGACGTAGTACGTCCGCATGGCCCCGGACGCATCGGTGACCACGACACGCGCGATGGCGGGCTCGCGACTCAACAGCAGGTAGCTGCTGGCCTTATCGGAGTTGATCTGCGTCAGCGTTTGCATCGCACGGTGGTCACGCACCGGGTTGACGATGCCGATCGATTCCGGGGTCAAGTACGACTCGCTCTGCAGCCCTTTGGCGGCAACGCGCTCGACCGCCTCGAAAGTGCCGAGTACGTCATCGGCAATGGCTGCCACGGGTCCGTGTTTCGAGATAGATGCGTCCATGCTTTGCTTGATTCCCTAATGTCTGTTTGTGTTTTCTTCTGGGTGCAGCGGTCTTTGCGAAGACTCAGGACATTCGATCCCAGGCTTCCAACACCAATCTTCGAGTTCGGTATTCCCCGAACTCTCGAATTTCCTTGCCCTTGAGGACACGGAAAGTCTCGCTGGGGTAGTCGTCACCCATCACGTCGGCAGGATCGAGAATGTAGCGGAGCTCATCACGCGTCAGGCCATAGAGACGGGCGTAGATGGCATCGAGTTCGGCACGTAGCAGCGCTCGGCGCTCGGGGTTCCATTGCCAAGGTTGGCCACGGTCAGCGCCGGTGCGCGAATCCCAAGTGGGGTTCTCAGCAACCACGTCCGCATAGTAGGGCTGCAGGTCGTGGGCTGTATAGGTGAGCTCAAGGACGCGCGGGACGATGGTGTTCAACTCGTCTGGCCCGTATACAGATGGCGGAAGCACTGGGAACTGCTTGATGTAAAAGTAGTTCATCGTGGTGCCGCCGAGCTTCTGGCGTGCAACAAAGTCAAAGCACAGTGCACCGAGATTGCCAACAAAGGAGGCAACGAATCCCGGCGTAGCGGAACTGGGCAACATCAGCGGGAACTTGTTGCCGCAGCCCATCCGCGGAATGACACCGGCGATCACGGTTCGCTCGTCCGTTGCTCGGCAAATGTCTCGAAATCCCAGCAGCCACCCGCGCTTCCAGCCTTTGTCGGCAAGTCGAGCATCGACCTCTCGGCGCTCCACCCAATAGTGCGGCTGCACTACTCGTGTGGTGTCGTGCTTTTCCGCTTCGGTCATGTCTCGCGACTCGTCCGCGTCGCCCACATACGTCGCCCAACGGTGATCAAACTGGTGCACCATCTTGGCTTCGTACAGTGGTACTGGGTCGGTCAGTTCGAAGCGGCGGCGGCTCTCACGAAACAGGCCACTGTCAGAAGTCATGTTGAACAGGCCTTGTCGAAACGTGATGCCCCAGAGATTGCCATCAGGCTTGGCCTCGTCCCACAACACCGGGACGCGCTGGTAGATGCCCTTGGTCAATTCGGCGTCGTATTTGCTCCGGAATGCTGGGCAGGTTCGGGTGTTGGGATTCAGAAGGCGGAACTCGTCGGGCGTCAGCGCGAAGTGGCGCCGCGGGTCAGAAATGTCCTCAACTTTCAGCGCAAAGAACACGAAATCGGCGACGCGAGACTCCCCCAGAGTCAGTAGGCAAAATTTGAATCGTTGGTGACCAATATCGGGGAAGAGGCCAGGTCCAGTTCTCAGGTCGTACAAACTGACCAACCGCCCTGCTGAAATGGCCGCAAAGAAGCCGCTCGTGGAATCATCGGTAGCGATCCCGCTTGGCAAGACTAGACCCGCGCGGCCGCGAGGATGAAGTATCTGTAGAGCTGTCTCGGCAAACAGAGGGTAGGTGTTCAACTTTCCTACCGCGGTCAACGGGTATCGCCCTGATCCCCGGAAGAAGCTGTTCTGCGCTTCTACGGCGCGAGTTCGCTGCTGTAACTCAGCCCACAGTGAGGGCTCCTCGGCTTCGAGTCGCCCAATGGCGCGCTTCCGAGCATCGCCCGGGAGTTCGGCAATTGCCGGCGCTCGGTTTGCGAAGAACTCGACATCGCTGAATTGGGACTGATCCCACGGCGGATTGCCCAGCACAACGGTGAATCCACCACGGGCAAAAACCTGTGCAAAGCCCAGACTCCAATGCAGCAGTGGCGTGTTCGCCGCCAGCCGCTGTGCTGCATTGCGCTTGAGCGGTGCCACCGGCTGGCCCAGCAGCGCGTTCATGACGTCCTGCGTGGTCGGCACCGCCGTGCTAATTTCAGTGCCGTGTTTGGGCAGCAGGAAGGCGGCACAGTACAGGTGTTGAGCAAGAGTCAATCCATCGTCGCCGGCACCTGCTTGCAGCGCGGCGTAGGCTTGGCGCTTGGCAACGATGTCGGCCAGCGTGGCGTCGGGCAACGTGTCGAGTTGCTGCAACGGCGCCGCGGTGGCGGCCAGCTCCATCGCCTCTAGTCCGTGGCTGAAGCTGGCCGCGGCGCGCATCTTGAGCAGCCCCTCGCGCTCCTTCTTGTTTCGGCGCTTCAGGTCACGGCACAGCGCCGCGCTGTCGCCCGTGAGCTCCTTGTAGGCATCATCAGGTACTCCGTCGAGCAGCGACTTGGGGTCCATCACGCCCAGCAGGGCGTTGCCCAGGCAGAAGTGGTGGTCGATGAAGCTCAGCGGCGCATCGGGCGTATAAGCCTCCAGCCACAAGGCCATACGCGCCAGTTCCAGCGCCATCGGGTTCATGTCCACGCCGTACACGCAATGCGTCACCACGTCGCGCAGGGCATGGCGATAGTCGTCGGGCGTGGGTTGACCACCGTTGCCGGCCACCGCATCACGCATCTGCGCCCGCACCCGCGCCAAATGCACGGCGATGCGACGCGCAGCCGCAAGCAGGAAGTGGCCGCTGCCGCAAGCCGGGTCGATCACGCTGATGGAAAGCAGGGCCTGGACTGCGCCCTCGCCCGTCGGATGCGCGGCAAGGATGGCTGCGATCACAGGCTCCAGCGCCGAGTCCAGTTGCTCCTGCACCAGTGGGTCGGCGGTGTAATAGCTGCCCGTGGTCTTCCGCGCGTTGCCGCGCACCGCAGCACCTGTCTGGAAGCTGAAATGCCGATGCTCTTGGCTAAGCTGCGGAACCAGCTCCAGCAGGCTTTCGTAGATGCTGCCCAGCTCTTCGGGTCCCATGTCGCGCCAGTTCACTCGCGCGAGCGGCGCGTTGGGCTCAGCCCGCAACCATGCCAGATGGAACAGCGCGAGCAAGAGATGGCGGTTTTCCAGCCGCGCTGCATCAAGGTGCGGGCATTGGCTGGTCTCGAACAAACCGCCAAGCGGCGGCAAAGCCAGCACCGATTGACCGACAGCCAGACCAAGCCACACTTGCTTCAGCCCTTGCCAGAGGTCGCCGTACCGGTCGTGGGCGCTGCGGCGCACGGCGCGGTCGCGCAGCCTTCGGAGACCGTAGCCCTGCGCATAGAGGGATACCGCCTGTGAGTCGGCTCCGCGGGGGTGCAGGATCTCCCGCTCCTCGATCGTGAGCAGGAAGATCTGCCGGTAGACCAGGCGCAGCAGTTCCTTGAAATAGTCCTGCGCGGTCAGCGTGCCCGATGACAGTGCTTCGCGTAGCGCGGTGTTGGCCGGATGGCTGACAAACCCCCGGCCCAGTACCAACAGAGCTTGCTCGACGCCTACGCGAAGAGTCTCACGAGCGCGCGTGCCCTGTTCACGGCAAGAACTTCGCCACTGCTCAAGCGCGCAGTCGGTCGCGGCGCCGCCTTCGCCTCCAAAGCGGCTGGCGTGCAGCAAGAGCCACAGCACGGAGAAGTCGGCGAACCGCTCTTCAACGAAGAGGCGCTCCAGGTCGACCTCGACCCAGGCGGGCCGGGTGAGGCTGGCGTTATCGCGGGCGATGCGAAGCAGCAACCCATTCGTGGCCAAGCCCCACAGGGCGTCCGACTGGGCGTTCAGCGTTTCTTGCAGCAAGCCGAAGGCACTGCGGCGACGCACGCGTTCACCGGAGTTGTCGCCCAAGCGCTCGTGCGCACTGTCCAAGGGTTTGGTCTCTTCATGCGGCGACAGCACCACAGGCACCCGGCCGCCGAGGGCGCTGAAAGGCACGGGGTAGTGCCTTTCGCCGATCACGCGCGGATTGGTGGCCTGCTGCAACTGGAACGCAAAGCACTGCCGCAGCAACTCGGTGGTGAAGCGTTGGGTGACGGCCCAGGCATCGTGATGGGGTTGAGCCCGCGCGGCGTTGAACTGGCTCCACAAGGCCTGGGCCGAGCGCCATGAGAGTGCGATCTCTTCGCGCAAGGTGAAGCCGGCGCGGACGCCATAGTCCGCATCGGCCTGGGCAGGCGCTTGCTGCGCAGCGACCTTGGTCAGCCACTCTGCGGTGAAGAGGCCTCCTTCGATGGCAAGGGTGTCGATGTGGAGGGCGGCCTCGCGCTGTGGCATGAGCAGGTCAGAGTGATGGGGTTGGGCTCAGAGATCGAGCGGCGGCAGCAGCACGAAGACGCCGATGACGTCCACGGGCAGCAGCGGCTTGACTTGGTAACGCGCGCGGCCGGTTGTGCGGGCAGCGGCACGCACACGCTGGTGGTCAGCGAGAAGTGCGTTGGCCCGGTCACGGGCAAACGCCTCCAGCGCCGGTTGCCAGGCGGGCCACTGCGCCAGCGCAGCGGCCACGCGTTGTTCGCGCACGCGGTCATCGACGGTTTCGCTCGGCGGCGCGGTCAGCCAATCCAAGGGCTCGCCGCCGGCGACCAACTGGCTCGCGCCGGTTGCATTCGATTGAAGCGCCACGGCGGTGGCCTCCTCGGCCAGCAATGCATCGCCGCTCTGCGCGTCGGCCTGGCTGAGTTGGTGGCGCAGCCGAAGCAGCAGCACCGTCGTCAGCGTGCTCACGGCCGGGCTGACCCAGCAGCCCGCACGGCCCAACGTGGCGGCGCCGGTGGCTGCCTGATCAGGTTCCAGGCCCGCGTCGGCCAAGGTGCGCTCCAGCAGCCCGTCAGCCAGCGTGCCGACCAGCGGGTGACTGCGGTGAATGAAGCGCGTGCCAGCCGGTGGGGGCATGGTGAAGCCGATGCCGACACCACCCTGCAGCCCTTCTGCGTACAGGCGCTCACGCAGGTCTTCGGGCAAGGTGCCCAAGCTGGCACGCCAACCGCGCTTGCCCTGTTGGGCGTTACCGCCGCGCGATTCGAGCGCAGCACCCAGGCGGCGCATCGAGCGGGCCACGAAACGCTGTACGTCGTCACCATCACCCAGCGCGGCCTGCATCTTCTGCCACTCCGGCAACACGGCCTCGGGCTTGATGGCTTGTTGGGCGAACACGGTGCGATTGCGCTTGGCGCGCTCGGCGATGTCGGTCCAAGCCACTTCGAGCTGCTGGGCGGCGGGTAGCTCGTCGATGTCAAAGAGATCGCGCGTGCGATTTCGCCGGCTCTCCCCCAGCACCGCCTGCATCAGCGCCTGCGTGAGCGAGTGGTCGTCGTCCGGCAAGGGCACGGGCACGCCCAGCTCGTCGCGAATCTTCTTCGCCTTGCGCAGGATGACCTTGAGCACCACCGCATCAATGGGGTTGTTGCGGCCGTACATGAGCGTGGCGCGCACCACGCGCCTTTCCTGGCCGAAACGATCAACCCGGCCCTCGCGTTGTTCGTGCCGGGTGGGGTTCCAGGAAAGGTCGTAGTGCACGACGGCGCTGAAATGCTGCTGGAGGTTGATGCCTTCAGACAGGCAGTCGGTAGCGACTAGCAGACGGTTTTCAGCCTCTCCCAGCGCGGCAACCCGGGCCTTGCGCTCTTCAGGGGCGAGCTCGCCGGTGACCACATCGACCGTCACACCTGGAAACCTGCCCTTCAAGTGCTGGTGCAGGTAATGCGCCGTGGCGATGTAGCGGCAGAAGACGACGGGCGCGAAACCGGGAACGAGATCGGCGCCCAAGTGGGTAATGAGCGCGCCGAGCTTGGGGTCGTTGCCAGCACCCACCAAGCGCTCGGCCTGCGCCATTAATTCGGCCAGGGCGGGGTCGGCGTTGTTGGCGGGGAGTTCACCATCGTCATCGACCATGGCGTCTTCTCTGCCGTCGAATACCCGCTCACGCAGCGAATCCTCGTCAGCCTCATTCAACTGCGTGGCCATACGCGTGCGCAACGAACGCAGCGCGGCTGCCGGGCTGCTGGCCGCACTGCGCATCAGCGCCAAGGTGCCCCAGAAGTTCAGGCGTTGCCGGCGCTGGTCGGTCCCCGCGCGCAACACCACCTCCGAGCAGTAGTCGATCACGGCGTCGAAGAAGGCTTCCCAGGCACCGCCCAGGCTGTAGGGCAGGTCGGCGGTTTCCCGGCGGGGGAACACACCCTCGTCGTTCCATTCCTTGATGTCTTGCCGGCGGCGTTGCACAAAATGCCCGGCCAGGCGCAACCGCAGTACGTCGCGTGCTGGGCCGGCAAGCGTGCCCAAAGCCAGAAAGTCAGGGTGCAGCAGGCCCAGCAGGTTGTGGAAAGCCGCCTCGTCGCCAGAGTGGGGGGTGGCAGTCAGGAACAGCATGTGGCGCTG
>JBBQIB010000072.1:0-16136 GCA_038324515.1 Burkholderiales bacterium | reverse complement strand
CAACACAGCGAGATGGGTGAGCGGCCGCATGCCAGCGTGGCATTTGCTGCAGGCGGCACCGAACACCATGCGCAGAGTGACGGCAATGGGCCGGTGGACGCCAGCCTAAAGGCCATCGAGTCGAAGCTGAACAGTGGTGCTGAGCTGATGCTCTATTCGGTCAACGCGATCACCAGCGGCAGCACCGAATCTCAAGGCGAGGTCACGGTCAGGTTGCAACTGGGCGGCCGCATCGTCAATGGCGTGGGTGCCGACCCGGACATCGTCGTGGCTTCAGCGAAAGCTTATCTGTCAGCGTTGAACAAGCTGCAGAGCAAGGCCGAGCGGGTCGCCGCACAAGGCTGAGTGCGCAGGCGATTGGGACGGCAGGCCTCGCAACCCGTGCAGGCTGTGCAGGCTGTGCAGGCTGTGCAGGCTGTGCAGGCCAAGTGTCAAGGCAAAGCAGCTCGGGGTTCGATATCCACAAACTCGAACCAGTTGTTCCAGAACAGCGGCCGCCTGAAGCCCACCAGCCAAGGCTGGTTGAGTGAGGTGGCCGCCAGGTGAGTGCGCAGCTTGTAGGGCATCCAGGCCACGGTCAGCCGCTTGGCGTGCTCGAACACCTTCTCTCGCTCGGGCCCGTCGGGCAGGCTCAACAACTGTTGCAAGGTCTGATTCATCTGCGGCAGATCGAAGCGTGACAGGTTGACCCCGCCAGACGCCGCGCCGTCGTAGCGCAACAGGCCCTGGATGCCGTCAGGCGCGCTGGCGCGGCCACTGACCGACCACATCATCAACTTGCCGGCGCGCGCTGCCTTGTATTGCTCTGGCCACTGCGCCGTGATGAAGGTGGTGCGCAGGCCGATGGCCTTCATGTCGCGGCGCATCAGCTCGTCGAAGCGACGGTTCTCCTGGCTGGGTTGGGTCGAGATTTCCAGCAGCAGCGGGCTGCCGTCGGGCAAGTCGCGCCAGCCGTCGCCATCACGGTCGGTGTAGCCAAAGAGGTCCAGCAATGCACGTGCCTTGGCGGGGCTGTATTCGCTCATCTCGCTGCGCCAGTGGGGGTCATAACCACTCAGATGCACGGCCACGGGTGACTGCGCTGGCACTGCAGCACCGTTGCGCAAGAGTTCCACCTCGCGGTCCACATCGATGGCCAATGCGATCGCGCGCCGCAGCGCCACTTGATGCGGCTGATAGCCGCCGACGACCGGGTGCTCCATGTTGAACATCGTGTAGTAGGTCGAAGGCATCACCACCTGTTCTGCGCGCATGCCGCGGCGGGCCAGGTTTGGCGCAAGACGACCACCTGGCATCGCCACGGTGGCGAAGGCGTCGGGCAACTCCACCCAGTCGGCTTCGCCGTTGAGAAAGGCCAGCCACATGGGCTGCTTCTCGTCGATGATGGCGATCTCCACGCGGTCGATCATCGGCAGTTTGCGGCCTTTCAGCAGCTTCAGCAACGCCTGGCCCTGGGCATCATCAGCTGCGGGCTCGGCCTCATAGAAGCGTTCGCGATAGTTCGGGTTGCGGCTCAGCACGATGCGCGAGGCGCGGCGCCACTCGCTCAGCACAAAGGGCCCGGTGCCCACCGGCACCTGCATCGACAACTCGCCCACCGCGTCGATGACTTCGCGCGCCACGGCGGCGCTCGATGATTCGGCCAGCCACTGCGGAAATCGTGGCCGCACCTCGTCAAGCTGAAAGCGCAGCGTGTAGCGGTCCAGCACCTGGATGCCGGCCAACGGCCGCTGGTAGTCAAAGGCCGTCTTGTTGGCCACCGCTTCGCGCCGCAACGCTGCCAGGCCGCTGATCGCTGCCTGCTCCAGCGAGCTCCAGCTCGGGCTCTTGGTCGCTGGGTCGGCCAGGCGCTTCAGGCTGTAGGCATAGTCGGCCGCCACCAGCTCACGTGGCTGGCCGCCGAAGGCCGCGTGATCGGTGAAGTAGATGCCGGGCTGCACCCGCACAGTCCAGGTCTTGAAGTCGGGCGACGGCTCGGGCATTGCTGCTGCGGTGTTGGGACGCAGCTTGACGGGCCGGGCCAGCGGGTCGTATTGCAGCAGCGTTTCGAAGATGTGCGAGGTGACCCGCAGCGAGCGTGCGTCTCCCACACGCGCCGGGTCGAAGCCGGTTTCGCTTTCGCTGGCCAGGCGCAGCACCTTCAGGGCCCCGAGCCGGCTTGCCGCCGTCTCCGACGCGGAGGCGACGCCAGGCACCAGGGCCAGAAGTGCAGCAAGAAGTACAGCAAGAAGTACAGCAAGAGGTACTGCGAGACCCATGGCATCCCCCTTGTCATCCCGCCGACAAGCGCTGTCAATTGGGACCTGATCCAAGGAATGGTTCATTGACATACTGCTCAAAATGTTTGTTCCTCAGTGAGGTTGTAGCCTCTTTCGGAGAGTCGATCAATCGCTGCCCATCGGCAGCCAGAGATCACTTGAGGAAGCCGGCGCAAGTTTTTGTTCTTGTGCAAGTTTTTCTTGTGGCCTACACTGGGTCGCAGGCGATCAAAAGGACAGCGGTGCAGATCAGAAACAGGTTTTCGGGGTGGTTGCCCACGCAAGCGCAAGCAGTTTCGTTCGTTACAACTGCTGCCGCTATGGTTGACGATGCACGGATTCCATGCGGCCGGGCCGAAGCAAAGGCATCTAGCGGCCCTGTCAGCTGGATCGGAGCGCTGGCAGTTTGTGTTGCTGCGCTGTTGTTGAGCCCGACGGCCGTCATCGCGCAAAAAGTCGAAAAGACCCAAAAATCCAGCGTCACAGCCAAAAAGTCGGCGGCCAGCACCAGCCCGACCACTACCGCCAACACGAGCGACAGAACCACGGCAAAAACCGCGGCCCAGTCTTCCAGCAGATCCTCGAAGGCTGCAGTTTCCGCTTCCAGGGCTACTTCCGGAGCCACCCCAGCGGCCAAGAACAGACCCCAGGCCAGTGCTCGTTCTTCCAGCAAGGCAACGCCCAGAGCTGCCGCTGGAAGCGGCCTGAAAGCCTCCAGTTCGCGCAATGCACGTCGGGTTGCGGCGCTTGAGCCTCGCCGGACTTCCGTTGGCGAGGCCATCGGTCTGCACGCCATCGAAGATGACTTGAACCTCAAGAGCAGTGTGGCGCTGGTCATCGATCAGGAGACCAACGAAGTGCTGTTCAGCAAGAACCCGTCGGCTGTTCTGCCGATCGCTTCGATCACCAAGTTGATGACGGCGCTGGTGGTGATGGAGGCCGATTTGCCGATGGATCAACTGCTGACTGTGGGTGTAGAAGATGTGCAAGCCACCTCTGGAAGCCGCTCTCGCTTGGCTTTGGGTACCGAACTGAGCCGGGCGGAAATGATGCATCTGGCCTTGATGGCATCTGAGAATCGTGCTGCCAATCTTCTGGGCCGCACCTACCCGGGAGGCATGTCGGCGTTCATCAGCGCGATGAACGCCAAGGCGCAGTTGCTGGGCATGAGCGCCACACGTTATGTCGAGCCCACAGGCTTGTCCTCGGACAACCGTTCCAGCGCCGTCGATCTGACGCGCCTGGTGAAGGCCGCGTTTTCGCATCCGACAATCCGCGAGCTGTCGACCTCGTTGGAAATGGAGGTTCCGGTGGGGCAAAAGGCTGTTCAGTTCAGGAACACCAACGGGCTGGTGCGCAATCCGGAATGGGAGATCGGCTTGCAGAAGACGGGCTACATCGCAGCCGCTGGGCGCTGCCTGGTGCTGCAGGCCCAGATGGCCGGGCGCCAGCTGATCATGGTGCTGCTTGACTCGACGGGCAAGTACTCGCGGATGGGCGACGCGGAGCGGCTGCGGTCTTTCCTGGCCAGTGCCGAGGCGCTGGCTCATCTGCCGGCGGCAGCGCTGCGTGCAAGCTCGAGTCAGCCGCGATAGCCCAGCGCTTTCGAGATTTGCCCTGCGGTTTGCCGCACGCGGTCTTGCCAGCTCTCTTCAAGCCGGTCGGCTGGTGCAGAGACCGAAAGCCCGGCGACCAGCACCCCCTGGTCGTCGTAGATGCCTGAAGCCATGCAGCGCACCCCCAGCTCCAGCTCTTCATTGTCGCGGGCCGTGCCGGTTTGTCGCACTTGCGCGAGCTCGCGCTCGAGCCGGGTCAGATCGGTCAAACTGTTGCGGGTGTGTCCGGTCAGCCCTGTTCGTGTGGCGTAGGCGCGCACCCGCGAAGGGTCGTCATTGGCCAGAAACAGCTTGCCCACCGATGTCAAATGCAGCGGCGCGCGTCCGCCTACTGTTCTCACCACCTGCATGCCCGAACGTTCGCTGAAGCTGCGCTCGACATAGATGATTTCATCACCCTGGCGCATCGACAAATTGACGGGTTGGCTGGTCAGGCGGTGCAACTCGCGCATCGGCCCCAGGGCAGCTTCACGCACATCGAGCCGGGCCTTGACCAAATTACCCAGCTCCAGGAGTCGCATGCCCAGCCTGTAACTGCCGGCCTGGGGCCGGTCGACGTACCGTCCGATGGTCAGGTCGTTCAAGATTCGGTGCGCGGTGGAGGGATGCAGCCCGGTGGTAGCGCTGATATCTTTCAGGCTCACCGGCTCCTGGCGCGAGGCCAACAAGTCCAGCAATGCGAAGCTGCGCTCCAGAACTTGAATCGTGAGCTTGGTGTTGTGTTCTTTGGGCATCGTCTGAGTCTTTGGAGAGCCCCCAGACCTGGCGCCCGAAGTCAGGCCCCCCGAGGGGGATGAGGAAACTTGGGGCGACCTGGCCTTTCCTCGCGAGCTTAACTCGATTTTGTATGACGGAAAGAAATATTACATCCCGAAAACCAGTGTCCCTCCCCCCTGTCTGTCTGCCAGGCCAGGGCCGTGACGCTTTGAGCTTGTGCAGTGCGGTGCGGCGTGGCTTGATCCTGGGCCTGGCAGCAGCGTTTTGCTTCCTGCAGTTGGGGTGGAATCTCGCCACAGCACAGGTGCCAGCCCCCCAGCCCGCTGTGCCCGCTGTGCCCACCGTGCCCACCGTGCCCGCCGCATCCGCCGCACCCGCCGCATCCCCTGCGTCTGCCCCACCTCCGCCGCAGCAGAAGGCCAGGCCCATGCCGCCGGTTCAGATTCCTCGTTTGACAGGCAGGCTGCGCGCACCTGATCTCGGGCTGGTCATCAATACCGCCGACCCCTACTCGGTCGCGGTGGGCGAGCATTACATCCAGGCCCGCAGTCTGAAGCCCGAACAGGTGTTGCGTCTGGCACTGCCTGTCAAGCCGGCGTTGAACGTGGCGGAGTTCGAACAGCTGCAACTGGCCATCGCAGCGCACTTTGGCGCCGCCACGCAAGCGCTGGCATTGGCTTGGACCTTGCCTTACGCGGTGCAATGCAATGCCATCACGGGTGCGCTGGCGATGGGTTTTGACGCGGAACTGTGCCAGAACACCTGTGCCATTTCGCGCAGCTCACGCTACTTCAACGCCGCTACGGCGGCGCCTTTTTCTGCTTTGTCGATGCGCCCGGCCATGCTGCTGGCAGCGCCCAGTGTTGAATCAGCCAAGGCCATGATCGACCGAGGCGTGGCTGCCGACGGCACCATGGCCCGGCGTGGTCGGCCGCTGGTGAGTGCCCTGCTGCTCAGTACAAGCGACGCCGCGCGCAATGTGCGGGCAGCGCTTTATCCGGCCGCTGCTGTGCTGCAGGGCCCGGGCGTGGAGTTGCAGGTGGGGCCGGCAGAAAAACTGAGCATGGCCAGGCATGTGATGCTGGCACTGACCGGCAGTGTGCGGGTGGCGCTGGAGCCAGCCCCCGACTGGCTGCCGGGCGGCCTGGGGGATCACCTCACTTCAGCCGGTGGCGCGCTGGTGGGTGAGCATGGTCAGACCACGGTGCTGGACTGGATCGCATCAGGGGCCACAGCCAGTCACGGCGCAGTCAGCGAGCCCTGCAACCATTTGCAGAAGTTTCCGCACCCCCAGGTGCTGTTGCTGCATTACCTGCAAGGCGCCACCGCCATCGAGGCCTACTGGAAGAGTGTGGCGTGGCCGCAGCAGAGCCTCTTTGTGGGTGAGCCGCTGGCTGCACCCTTCGCCAGGCGCTGAGTTCATGACCTGGGCAATGCCCTGGGCCAGAGTGCAGTTCCAGGCGAAGCGGTGGTGGTCTGGTGCTTGCCAGGCGCAGCGATGCGCTGAGCCACTGCTTCGGGCCGTTGCTTCAGGCCGGATCGAGCCGGGGTTTCAGGCCGTGGCGGGGCCCAACGCGTGGGCCGCTGCCTGGCCCGCACGCACGGCGCCTTCGAGGGTGGCAGGGTAGGGGCCAGCAACGTAATCGCCCGCAGCCAGCAATGGCGGCCCATCGGCAGCGAGCTTGCTGTGACCCGCAATCCACATCGGCGGTCGGTCCAGACCGGGCGTGCAGCGGAAGGTGGCGCGTTTTTCTGCCATGACTTTCAGGACCTGGGGTCGGGTGTACCAGGTGCCTTCAGGGAAACTGGAGATGGCTTGCTGCTGCACTTCGTTGGCAGTGATCTTCAGCCCTTTGGCCACACTGGCTGCGGCGCCGCTGATCACGAAGGCGAAGTGCCCGGGTGTTCCGCCCAGTGCACCATGGTCAAAAGCAAACTGTGCCGGCCTGCCCGGGCCTTCGAAGAGTGCAGCCATCGGAGTCGGCAGCTTGCCTTTGGGCGAGTGCAGCCAGACGGTGACGATGGGCTCGTAACGCAGCGCCACCGCGCGCTGGGCCCAGTGGGCGTCAAAAGGTTCGGCCAGCCGGGCCGCTTCGCCAGGGGGGCAGGCCAGGATCACGGCAGCAAAGTGCTGCTCCCCAATGCGCCAGCCCTGGTCTTGCTTGTGCAGTGCCTGGACCCGTGTGCCCAGTTTCAGTTCTGCGCCCGTCTGCAACAGCCACTCTGCAGCCGGCTCTGGCAACAAGCTGCCCAAAGGCGCCCGCGGCAGCAGCAAGTCGGCTGAGCCGCGGCCGCTGAAAAGCGCGTCCAGCAGCACGCGCAAAAAGACCGTGGCGCTGGCCTCTTCGGCCGGTGTGTTCAGCGCTGCGACGCACATCGGGTCGATCAGCAGTTTGCGCACCGGCGCTGGCAGGGTCTGGCACAACTCTGCCACAGTCAGTTTGGGGTCGCAACTGAAGCCCATGCGGGTCCAACGTGCAGCCTCGCGCAGCAAAGCCCAGCGGTCGCTGGCGCTCCAGCCTTTGCAGCGCATCACGGCCAGCCCAAACGCCAGCCCGGCCGGACCCTTGGACAGACGCAAGCCCCTGCCATCGGGATAGCGCAATTCCAGCGGCTGGCGGTGCAGCAGCTTGTCCGGGTCGGCGCCCACTGTCTTGATCAGCGCCAGGGTCTGCTTGTAGGCCCCGATCAGGATGTGCTGGCCGTTGTCCAGCGCCACGCCTTCGCTGTGTACGGTGCGCGCCCGTCCGCCCAGGTCGCCTGCGCTCTCGTACAGCGTCACAGCATGGCCTGCCTGGCAGGCTTGTACTGCTGCTGCCAGACCAGCCCAGCCGCCGCCGACCACGGCCACCCGTCTGGACGGGGCGGCTGCATCTGCGGCCATGACTGCTTGTTGCGGGTGCACCGGTTCAGCGCCCCCGCAGATGTGTGCGGGCGGCAATCCAGAGCTTGCGCAGCGGCGTGATCGAGGTGCGCTGGTGCAGCACCTGAAAGCCTTGCGCTTCGATGTCATGCAGCAGACTGCGGTAGATGTTGGCCATCATCAGGCCCGGTTTCTGCGTTTGGCGGTCAGCCTCTGGCAGCAGGGCAAAAGCCTTGTCGTAGGCCTCTTGCGCGCGCTGTGCCTGGAATTTCATCAACGCTGTGAAGCGTTCGCTGTAGCCCCAGGGCGACTCGCGCTTGAGCAGTTCATGGGCCTTGACGTCGAAGCGTTGCAGCTCGGAGACCGGCAGATAGATGCGCCCTCTGCGCGCATCATCGCCCACGTCGCGGATGATGTTCGTCAGTTGCAAGGCTTGGCCCAACGCGTGGGCGTAGGCAACCGTCTCAGGCTGGCTGCGGCCGAAGATGTTGCTGGCCACCTCGCCCACGACGCCGGCCACCAGATGGCAATAGCGTTGCAGGCCGACAAAATCCAGAAATCGGTTTTGCTCCAGGTCCATCTGGCAACCCTCGATCACCGCGTGCAAGTGGCTGGCCTCCAACTCATAGGCCTTGGCGTGTGGCATCAGCGCCTGCATCACGGGGTGGCTGGCTTGGCCCGCAAAAGCCTGGCTCACCTCATGTCGCCACCATTGCAGCTTGGTGGCGGCCACGCTGCTGTCAATGGTCTCATCCACCACGTCGTCGACTTCTCGGCAGAAGGCGTAGAAGGCTGTGATCGCAGCGCGGCGCGGGGGCGGCAGAAAGAGAAAGGCGTAATAAAAAGACGAACCACTGCCAGCGGCCTTGTCTTGCACATACTGCTGCGGCGTCATGGGCTGAAGGCTCAAAGAGCTTCGGAGGTTTTGAAAGGTGAAGCGGCCGACATGCGCAGCGCACGCCACAACAGAAGCGGCCCGTCGTGGGCACGAAGGATCGGGCGCTGCAGCAGTGCTGCGTGGTTGTTGTGCTTGATTTTCTCAAGAATGCGCAGGCCACCCTGCACCACCAGCCGCAATTCCCAGCCGGCTCGCCCGGGCACACGCAAAGCCAGGCCTGCACCCTGCAGCATCAGCCCGTCTGCCCACGCGCACAAATCGGCCACCAGTTGACGCGTCTTTGGGCAGTCCTGGCAAGCGCTCAAGGCAGCTTGTTGCACACCGTGGGCGTGCAGATCGCTGAGCGGCACGTAATGGCGGCCGCGAGGCCCGTCCACGCTCAGGTCTTGCCAGAAATTGATCAGTTGCAAGGCGCTGCAGATGGCGTCGGACTGGCGCAGCGACAGTGCATCGTCGATCCGGTACAGATGCATCAGCAGGCGGCCGATGGGGTTGGCAGAGCGAGCGCAGTAATCCAGCAGGGCCGGGCGATCGGCGTACACCGGGTTGTGCACGTCCTGCTCGAAGGCATCCAGCAGCGCCAGCAGTGGCGCAGCCGGCAACTCGAAGCGGTCGATCTGACGCGCCAGGCCAGCAAAGATGGCGCACCAACGCTGGCTGGGGGGTCGGCCGTCCATAGTCGCGAGCAGGGCGTTGCGGTAGGCCTGCAGCTCTTGCAGCCGCTGCGCTGGCCCGGTGCTGCCTTCATCGGCGATGTCGTCTGCCGTACGCGCAAAATGATAGATCGCCACCACGGCAGGGCGGATGCGCGGCGGGCACAGAACCGACGCCACGGGGAAGTTTTCATAGTGGTCAACACTCACAGGCAGGATTCTGGGGCTTGCTGCTACCCAAGCGCTTTGGTCTGGGCGGCCGGGCGTGTCTCAGCTTCGATCGGGCCGCAGGACACTTGACAAGGCCTTGCCGGCGATGTGCGCCGCATGGTTCCGGGTCAAGTGTGAACCTGTGATCTCACCCGGCCCCTGAAGCTCCGGTCTGCGACTCTTGCGGGGCGGCTAAACTACCCGGTTGACCGCATTGGCGGGCACCATGGCCCCGGCCCTGGCAAGACAGCACCCGCGCGGGTGGCGAAATTGGTAGACGCACCAGGTTTAGGTCCTGACGCCTTCACGGGCGTGCCGGTTCGAGTCCGGCCCCGCGCACCACCGGCTGCCTTGTCTAGCCGGGTGTCAGCGTTGATGCCCGCCAGTTTTCCTGCCCTTCCAGCCCTTAAGAGACCCCATGGCCTTCCAAGTTGAAACCCTAGAGAAGCTCGAGCGTCGCATCACGCTGACCCTGGCTGCAGAAACCATCAACGGCGAGGTCGCATCGCGCCTGAAGCGTTTGGCGCGCACCGTCAAAGCCGACGGCTTCAGACCCGGCAAGGTGCCGATGAGCGTGGTTGCCCAGCGTTATGGCTACTCGGTGCAATACGAAGTCGTCAATGACCGCGTCGGCCAGGCGTTTTCTGACGCTGCCACCGAAGCCAAGCTGCGGGTGGCCGGCGCGCCGCGCATCAGCCAAAAAGAAGAAGCGCCCGAGGGCCAGATGACCTTTGAGGCCACCTTCGAGGTCTATCCCGAAGTCAAGCTCGGCGACTTGAGCACGGCGGAAATCGAGCGAGTCAGCACCGAAGTCACCGAAGCTGCGATTGACCGCACGCTGGAGATCCTGCGCAAGCAGCGCCGCACCTTTGGCCTGCGCGCAGCGGCCGAAGGCGCTGTCGAAGGCGATCGTGTCAGCATCGACTTCGAAGGCAAGATCGATGGCGAGGCTTTTGCTGGTGGTGCCGCAGAAGACTTTCAGTTCATCATCGGCGAAGGCCAGATGCTGGAGCAGTTTGACCAGGCGGTGCGCGGCATGAAGGTCGGCGAGAGCAAGACCTTCCCGCTGCTGTTTCCGCAAGAGTACCAAGGCAAGGAAGTGGCCGGCAAAGAAGCCGACTTCATGGTCACGGTCAAAAAGATCGAAGCCCAAAAGCTGCCCGAGGTGGACGAGGGCTTTGCCAAGCAACTGGGCATCAAGGAGCCTTCAGTCGAGGGTCTGCGTGCCGATGTCAAGAAGAACCTTGAGCGCGAAGTCAAGTTTCGCGTGCTGGCGCGCAACAAGAATTCGGTGATGGATGCGCTGCGTGCTTCGGCTGAACTGGAGCTGCCCAACGCGTTGATCCAAGGCGAGATCGGGCGCCTGCAGGAGTCTGCCCGCGCCGATCTGAAGCAGCGCGGCGTCAAGGATTTCGACAAGGTCGAGTTGCCCGAAGACATCTTCAAGCCGCAGGCCGAACGGCGCGTGCGGCTGGGCCTGGTGGTGGCCGAACTGGTGCGCAAACACAAGCTGCAAGCCAAGCCCGAGCAGCTGCAGGCCCACATCGAAGAGATGAGCCAGAGTTACGAGAAGCCCAGCGAGGTGATGCGCTGGTACCTGGGTGACCGTCAGCGCATGAGCGAAGTCGAGGCTGTGGTCATCGAGAACAACGTGACCGATTTCGTTCTGGCCAGCGCCAAGGTTGTTGACAAGGTGCTACCGTTCGATGAGTTGATGGCCCCGGCCACCAACGCTTGACCGCCAACCCGCGCAGCCAAACCGCTTGATGACTGAGGAAACCTTGATGAGCGTGCACGAGACCGTGGGCCTGGGCATGGTGCCCATCGTGATTGAACAGTCCGGACGAGGCGAACGTGCCTACGACATCTACAGTCGTCTGCTGCGCGAGCGCATCGTCTTCCTGGTCGGTCCGGTCAACGATGGGACTGCCAACCTGGTGGTCGCACAGATGCTTTTCCTGGAAAGCGAAAACCCGGACAAGGACATCTTTTTGTACATCAACAGCCCCGGCGGCAGCGTCAGCGCTGGCTTGTCGATCTTTGACACGATGCAGTTCATCAAGCCTGACGTGGCCACACTGTGCATGGGCATTGCCGCCAGCATGGGCTCGTTCTTGTTGATGGCCGGTACCAAAGGTAAACGTTCGGCGCTGCCCAACTCGCGCGTCATGATCCACCAGCCCTCGGGCGGCGCCCAGGGCCAGGCCAGCGACATCGAAATCCAGGCCCGCGAGATCATCAAGACGCGCGAGCAGCTCAACCGCATCTATGCCGATCGCACCGGCCAGACGGTCGAGCGCATCGCGGCTGACATGGAGCGTGACCTGTGGATGTCGCCCACCGAAGCCAAGGAGTACGGCTTGATCGACCAAGTGCTGGACAAGCGCGCTTGATGAGCGTGGCCTGGCTTGGACGGATGACAGCGACTTCTGGCGGCGTTTCTTGAGTCAGGTTTCGGTGTGTGACTGCACAGTAGCCTGCCCCACTGTTGCAGACGCATTTCAGCGCCATTTGGGCGTGCGCAGTTGGTCTATGATGCTTTGGCGTTGCCTGCAGGGGCGGCGTCTTCCTTTAGCTCTTCACATCTGATATGGCCGAAAAAAAGGGCGCCACTGGCGAGAAGGTTCTGTACTGCTCTTTTTGCGGTAAGAGCCAGCACGAGGTCAAGAAGTTGATCGCCGGCCCGTCGGTGTTCATTTGCGACGAGTGCATCGAGCTGTGCAACGACATCATCCGCGACGAGGCGCCCGCCGAAAGCGCGGGTGCGCGCAACGGCAAGTCCGACCTGCCGGTGCCAGCCGAGATCAAGAGCAGCCTGGACCAGTACGTGATTGGGCAGGAATCGGCCAAACGCACCTTGTCGGTGGCGGTCTACAACCATTACAAGCGGCTCAAGCACATGGGCTCGGTGGGGGCCAACAAAGACGAGGTGGAGCTGAGCAAGAGCAACATCCTGCTGATCGGCCCCACAGGCTCGGGCAAGACGCTGTTGGCGCAGACCCTGGCGCGTTTGTTGAATGTGCCCTTTGTGATTGCCGATGCCACCACGCTGACCGAAGCAGGCTATGTGGGCGAAGACGTCGAGAACATCATCCAGAAGCTGCTGCAAAACTGCAACTACGACGTCGAGCGCGCGCAGCGCGGTATCGTCTACATCGACGAAATCGACAAGATCAGCCGCAAGGCCGACAACCCCAGCATCACGCGAGACGTCTCAGGCGAGGGCGTGCAGCAAGCGCTGCTCAAGCTGGTCGAAGGCACGATGGCCAGTGTGCCGCCTCAAGGCGGTCGCAAGCACCCGAACCAGGATTTTCTGCAGATCGACACCACGAACATCCTGTTCATTTGCGGTGGCGCCTTCGACGGCCTGGAAAAGGTCATCCAGAACCGCACCGAAAAATCCGGCATCGGCTTTGGTGCCAACGTGCACAGCAAGACTGAAAAGCGCGCAGCCGATCTTTTCCGCAGCGCTGAACCCGAGGACATGATCAAGTTTGGGCTGATCCCTGAACTGGTGGGTCGCCTGCCGGTGGTCGCCACCTTGGGTGAATTGAGCATCGAAGCGATGGTGCAGATCCTCACCGAGCCCAAGAACGCCCTCGTCAAGCAGTATCAGAAATTGTTTGCGATGGATGGCGTTGAGCTGGAGGTGCGCCCTTCAGCCCTCACGGCCATTGCCCGCAAGGCGCTGGCGCGCAAGACAGGGGCCCGCGGCTTGCGTTCGATCCTTGAGCTTTCATTGATCGACACCATGTTTGAGCTTCCCACGCTGGATGGTGTGGCCAAAGTGGTGATTGACGAACACATCGTCGAGGAAGGTGCCAAGCCTTTGCTTGTTTACCGCGAGAAGAAGGCCAGCGCCTAGTGGTCCGTTCCGCTAAACCGATGGCATGAAATCGCGCCTTCGCCCGCCATGCTTCGTTTCAAATACGCGCTATAGCTACAGCTGTAGCTGTGGCTTGCGCCTAGCCTGACGATCGAATGCATCAATTTCATTTGTAACCTCATTGACGGAACGGACCACTGGTGCTCTGGATGGGTACCCGTCAACGCATGAACTGCGTTGCCGCAATTTGGCCTGCGTCAGCTTGACCAGGTTTTTGGCAGCTTGGCTGATCTGGCTGATCTTGCCGGGCCAGATCCGCAAACCCGCTTCTTGCAATTGCCGTCTCGAGCCCCACGTGGCTGAGAGAAAGAGAGGTTTCCATGTCCGGACATCCCGTTCTTCCCCCTGAGCCGATTACTCTGCCGTTGTTGCCTTTGCGCGACGTGGTGGTGTTTCCGCATATGGTGATCCCGCTGTTCGTGGGTCGGCCCAAATCCATCAAGGCGCTGGAAGCAGCGATGGAGCAGGGCAGGCAGATCATGCTGGTGGCACAAAAGGCCGCCGGCAAGGACGAGCCCAAGGCCGACGACATGTTCGAGGTCGGCTGTGTCAGCAGCATCTTGCAGTTGCTCAAGCTGCCCGATGGCACCGTCAAGGTGCTGGTCGAAGGCGTTCAGCGCGCCAACACCCACAAGATCACCGAGACCGACGACTTCTTTGTGGGTGAAGTCACGCCCGTCGTGGCACAGACCGATGCCACGCCAGAGATCGAGGCGCTGCGCCGCGCCGTGACGCAGCAGTTTGACCAGTACGTCAAGCTCAACAAGAAGATCCCGCCCGAGATCTTGACCAGCATTGCAGGCATCGACGACCCGGGCCGACTGGGCGACACCATCGCTGCGCATCTGCCGCTCAAGCTTGAAGCCAAGCAGGCTGTGCTGGATCTGTTCAGTGTGCCCAAGCGGCTGGAAAAGCTGCTGGAGTTGCTGGAGCACGAGGTCGACATCCTGCAGGTCGAAAAACGCATCCGTGGCCGCGTCAAGCGGCAGATGGAAAAGAGCCAACGCGAGTACTACCTCAACGAGCAGGTCAAGGCGATCCAGAAAGAACTGGGCGACGGCGAAGAAGGCGCCGACCTGGAAGAGCTGGAGAAGAAGATCAAAGCCGCGCGCATGAGCAAGGAAGCGCTGAAGAAGGCCGAGAGCGAGCTCAAGAAGCTCAAGCTGATGTCGCCGATGTCCGCCGAAGCCACTGTGGTGCGCAATTTCATCGACACCCTGGTCAACTTGCCATGGTCCAAGAAAACCAAGATCAAGCATGACCTGGCCAACGCCGAAGCGGTGCTGAACGAAGACCACTTCGGCCTGGAAAAGGTCAAGGACCGGATCCTTGAGTATCTGGCTGTGCAGCAGCGTGTGGACAAGGTCAAGTCGCCGATCCTGTGCCTGGTGGGCCCCCCTGGCGTGGGCAAGACCAGCCTGGGCCAGAGTGTGGCGCGTGCTACAGGCCGCAAGTATGTGCGCATGGCACTGGGCGGCATGCGCGACGAAGCCGAGATTCGCGGCCACCGCCGCACCTACATCGGCAGCATGCCGGGCAAGGTGCTGCAAAGCCTGACCAAGGTCGGCACGCGCAACCCGCTGTTCTTGCTCGACGAGATCGACAAGCTGGGCATGGACTTCAGGGGTGACCCTTCGTCGGCCTTGCTCGAAGTGCTGGACCCGGAGCAGAACCACACCTTCAGCGACCACTATGTCGAGGTCGATTTCGACCTCAGCGATGTGATGTTTGTCGCCACCAGCAACTCGATGAACATCCCACCCGCGCTGCTGGATCGGATGGAAGTCATCCGCCTGGCGGGTTACACCGAAGAAGAAAAACTCAACATCGCGCAGCGTTACCTGTCCACCAAGCAGGCCAAGAACAACGGGATCAGGGCTGATGAGTTGGAGCTGACCGATGACGGCATCCGCGGCATCATTCGTTACTACACCCGCGAGGCAGGTGTGCGCAGCCTGGAGCGTGAGATCTCCAAGATCTGCCGCAAGGTGGTCAAGGGCAGATTGCTGAAGAAATACGACGCCAAGGTCGTGGTCACGCAGGACAACCTGAACGATTTTCTGGGTGTGCGCAAATTCGACTTCGGCCGCGCCGAGATGAAGAATCAGGTGGGCCAGGTCGTGGGATTGGCCTGGACCGAGGTCGGAGGTGATTTGCTGACCATCGAAGCCACTGTGATGCCCGGTAAAGGCAACATCATCCGCACCGGCTCACTGGGTGATGTGATGAAGGAGTCGGTGGAGGCTGCACGTACGGTGGTACGTTCCAGAGCGCGCCGGCTGGGCCTCAGCGACGAGATCTTCGAGAAGCGCGACATCCACATCCACGTGCCCGATGGTGCGACCCCCAAGGACGGCCCCAGCGCAGGTGCAGCGATGACCACCGCCTTGGTTTCCGCCCTGAGCGGTATTCCCGTCCGGGCCGAAGTGGCCATGACGGGTGAGATCACGCTGCGCGGCGAGGTCACGGGCATTGGCGGCTTGAAAGAGAAATTGCTGGCAGCCCACAGGGGCGGCGTCAAGATCGTGCTGATCCCCGAAGAGAACGTCAAGGACCTGCAGGACATCCCGGACAACGCCAAAGCCAATCTGGAAATCGTGCCGGTTCGCTGGATCGATCAGGTGTTGGCGATTGCGCTGGAAAGGGTGCCGCAGCCGCTGCCCGATGAAGAGCTGGTGCCGCCTGTGCCGGTTGTGGTGGCCACAGAAGGCAAAACGCCGCCTCCTGTGTCGTCGGTGGACGGCCTGCCGCATTGAGTCTGATTCCCCCCCCCCTCGCCTCGGGGTCCAGTGGAAATTCCGCAGCACGCGATTGCAAAGCGCGGTTTTTCCGGCATACAATGTAAGACTCGGTTGCTGAGATTGAGATGGCTAAACAAAGTCGGCACAGCGCAGCACTGAAACCCTGCGGGAATAGCTCAGTTGGTAGAGCGCAACCTTGCCAAGGTTGAGGTCGGGAGTTCGAGCCTCCTTTCCCGCTCCAGAAATTGGCACCTTCGGCGCGTAGTCGAAGAGGCCTCACAAAACGGGAAGCCA
>JBBQIB010000071.1:0-16256 GCA_038324515.1 Burkholderiales bacterium | reverse complement strand
CAGGAAGCGTTTGGCAGAGACGACTAAGCAGTGGGTGCAGACAAATGGCCTTGACGATGCGCGCCGGCTCAACGCAGGTCGAAAGACAGCTGCAGCATCAACGCAGCGTCACCCAGCATATGGGCCGTGAAAGACAGGCGTGGGCTGAACTGCCAGCCCAGACCGACCAATGCGCCGGGCGAAAAGCCGTTGACGTTCAGCGGCACCTTGTCCTTGTACTGCCCGCGATAACCGTACAACATGCCGACCGACGCTTGCGCATACAACGGGGGGTAGCCCAACAATGCCGGGAAGCGTTTGCCGAAGTAGACATAGGCGCTGGGCTGGCCGAAAGAATTTCTGAAGTACGAAGCGCCGGCCAGCCAATCGTCGGGCCGCACCCGTTCGATGCCCAGCGCCCACACATTGCGGTGTTCATCGCTGGGCCTGAAGTGCTGAGAAAAAGGCGAAAAGCCCAGGCGCCAGATGCCCGGGCCCAACCAGGCCTCGGTGTCGGTGGCACTGCGCCAGGCCGAAACGAGCATGCCTGGACCCTCGGCCTGGCCAGCGTCAGCGGTGGCGGGCACCGGGCTGGTCTGTGCCATGGTCAGTGGCGCGGTGGCGCACAAGGCCGTCAAAAAAACGGGCCCCAAGGCCCTGTAGATGCTGGATTTCATGCCCTCAATTCTCGCAGCAAGCTTTGCCATGTTGACTGATCCTGGCTTCATTCGGGGTCTTCTGGCTCGCGGCCTGTGGGCCCGAGTTGTGTTGGCCGCGCTGGCTCTGAGCCTGAGCGGCTGCGCCTGGCTGGATGCCCAACAGCATCAAATCGCGCTGCGCCCGACGCCCGGCAAGCCGGCAGGCACCGCGCCGGATCATCAACTCTTCAAGCCCAAAGACGAGCGCCGCCTGTTGCCGATCGCTGCGCATGGCCGCCAGCGCGCCGACGGTGCACCGGCCACCACGCCCGATCTGGTGGCTGTCTGGTGGCTGCCGCATGCCGACCCGGATGCGCCTTCATTGCTGTACCTGCACGGTACCTTTCGCAACCTGTACCGCAACCTGCCCAAGATCAACGCGCTGCGCGAGGCCGGCTTCTCGGTGTTGGCGGTGGACTACCGGGGTTGGGGCGACAGCACCGCGATCATCCCGACCGAGGCCACGATCACCGCAGATGCAGCCCTGGCCTGGGCCGAGTTCAAGCGGCGGCAGCCCGACCCTGCGCTGCGGGTGATCTTCGGGCACTCGATGGGGGGCTCGGTGGCGGTGCGGCTGGCCAGTGGGCTGCGCGGGGCGCCAGATGCCGGCAAGGCGCGTGACTACGCGGCGCTGGTGCTGGAAAGCACCTTCACCCGCATGCCCGATGTGGCAGGAGAAGCTGGCGTCGTGGGCAGGCTGCTGGCTCGGTGGACCACGATCGAATTCGATTCGCTCTCGCGCATCGACCAGATCGACGCCCCGTTGCACATGCTGCACAGCGCCAAGGACAACACTGTGCCCATCGCGCTGGGCCGGCGCTTGCGCGACGCAGCCCGGCCCGGTGTGCAGTGGACGGAGTTTGCCGAAGGCACCCACAGCCGCCTGCACAGCGAGGTGCCGCAGCAGTACCGGCAATTGCTGGGCGCAGTGGCCAAAGCGGTGCGTGATGGTGCCCAGTCCCGTTGAGTCCCGGGATGCACAGCCCGGACAAGTTCTGCCCGTATCCAGCAGCCCTTAGCCGGTGCCGGCGCGCGTGCTGGTTCGCGTGTTCAGCGTATTCATCGACCTGAGAAATTCATGACCCGACCCTTCGTAGACTTCAACAACGTCTGGCTGGCCTACAACGACGAGTTGCTGGCTGAGGGCCACTTTGCGGTTGAAGACATCTCGCTGCAAGTCAACCTGGGTGAGTTCATTGCCATCGTCGGCCCTTCGGGATGCGGCAAAAGCACTTTCATGAAGCTCACCACAGGCCTGAAGATGCCCAGCAAAGGCAGCATCCACATCGACGGCGCGCCCGTGACCGGGCCTTTGAAGATCAGCGGCATGTCGTTCCAGGCCCCCAGCCTGCTGCCGTGGCGCACCACGGTGGACAACGTGCTGCTGCCGCTGGAGATCGTCGAACCCTATCGCAGCAACTTCAGAGCGCAGCGCAAAGCGTACGAAGAAAAAGCCCGCGCGCTGCTGCAAAGCGTGGGCTTGGGCGGCTATGAAGACAAGTTCCCGTGGCAGTTGTCTGGCGGAATGCAGCAGCGCGCCAGCATCTGCCGCGCTCTGGTCCACGAGCCCAAGATGCTGCTGCTCGACGAGCCCTTCGGCGCGCTGGACGCCTTCACACGCGAGGAGCTCTGGTGCGCCCTGCGCGACTTGCAGGCGGCGCAGAAGTTCAACGTCATCCTGGTCACCCACGATTTGCGCGAGAGTGTCTTTCTGGCCGACACGGTCTACGTGATGAGCAAGAGCCCGGGCCGCATCGTGGTCAAGCGGCACATCGACTTGCCCAGGCCGCGCGATCTGGAGGTGACCTACACGCCAGAATTCACTGACATCGTGCACGAATTGCGTGGCCACATCGGCGCCATGCGCAAGCCCGCAGCCACCGCAGCCCTGGGAGCCGCACCATGAAGATCAGCAAGAACATGGAGCGCTGGTCGCCGATCATCGTGCTGGTGGTGGTGCTGCTGTTGTGGCAGGTGATCGTCATGGCGCTGGGCGTGCCCGAGTTCATTTTCCCCAGCCCGACCCAGATTGCGCACCAGTTCGTTGAATTCAAAGGTCCGCTTCTGGAAGCCGCCTGGAAGACCTTCTGGGTCACGATGCTGGGTTTTGGGTTGAGCATCGTGGTGGGCGTGATGCTGGGCTTCTTGGTTGGCAGTTCGCGCCTGGCCTACACCGCGCTGTATCCGCTGATGGTGGCTTTCAACGCGGTGCCCAAAGCGGCTGTGGTGCCGATCCTGGTGGTGTGGTTCGGCATCGGCCTGGGCCCAGGCATCCTGACGGCGTTTCTGATCTCGTTCTTTCCGATCACCGTCAACATTGCCACGGGTCTCGCCACGCTGGAGCCTGAGCTTGAAGACGTGTTGCGCGTGCTGGGCGCCAAGCGCTGGGACGTGCTGATCAAGGTGGGCTTGCCACGCTCGATGCCGTACTTCTACGGCTCTTTGAAGATCGCCATCACGCTGGCTTTTGTCGGCACCGTGTTGGCCGAGATGACGGCAGGCGACTCCGGCATCGGTTACCTGATGCAAAGTGCCGGCAGCCAGCAACGCATGGCGCTGGCTTTTGCCGGGCTGGTGACGATCGGCGCGATGGCGATGGCGATGTACGAGCTGTTCAGCTGGATCGAGATGCGCACCACGGGCTGGGCGCACCGCGGCTCGCAAGGGCATGGGGCTTGAATGGGGCTTGATGGCGCATGAAGACTCGATTCGGATCGTGGCTTCGCGAACCCGGCATTGAAGGACGTTGAGGCCATGGCAGTGAGTTTTGATCTGCCCTGGGCCGCACGCCAACTGCGGCGCGCCAACACCGTGGCCGCAGCAGCATTGCAGGCCGGCCACCATCCCTTTGGCGCGATTCTGCTCGGGCCTGACGGCGAGACCGTGTTGCTGGAGCAAGGCAACGTGGACAGTGTCAACCACGCCGAAGCCGTGCTGGCGCGCGCCGCGGCTGCACGCTTTGGCCCGCAGCAGCTTTGGCAGTGCACGCTGGTCACCACCGTCGAGCCATGTGCGATGTGTGCCGGCACCCAGTACTGGGCCCACATCGGCCGACTGGTGTACGGCATGAGCGAGCGTGAACTGCTGGCGCTGACGGGCAACCATGCAGAGAATCCGACTCTGGATCTGCCCTGCGCACAGGTTTTTGCGGCCGGCCAGAAGGCTGTGCAGGTGATCGGGCCGGTGGCTGAAGTGCGCGAAGAGATCGCCGCGTTGCACCGCAGTTTCTGGTCTGGCCGCTGAGCGTGGGCAGCGGCGTGGCGCAAGCTGTCTCGGCGGCTGCAGCGGTTTCGGCGCCTGACGGCGCGGCAGCGGAGCCCGCTCAGGTGGGGGCCGAGGTCGGCGTCCGGGCAGGCTTGAATGCAGGCCTGAATGCAGGCCTGAATGCGGGCGCGGGCGCGGGACTGGGTACAGATCCGGGTGCAGATCCGGATCCATGCCCTGGTACGGGCTGGTTTGGCCAACTGCAACTGCGCTACACCAGCGCGCAAGGCCGCACCCGTGCCTGGAGCTGCCACCAGGGGCCACTGCGTGTCTTGCGCGCGCTGTACCCGGAAGGCGAGTCGGTGTGCCACCATGTGCTGGTGCACCCACCGGGCGGTGTGGTCGGCGGTGACCGGCTGGAGGTGCATGCTCAGTTGGCTTCGGGCAGCCACGCGCTGATCACGACGCCGGGGGCGACACGCTTTTACCGCAGCGGGGGCCGCACTGCGACGCAGGCGGTGCACCTGGAGGTGGCCGCCGGCGCCCGGCTCGAATGGTTGCCGCTTGAAACCATCGCCCACCCGGGTTGCGAGGCCACCAACCAGGTCATCGCCCGGCTGCAGCCCGGGGCAGAGATGATCGGCTGGGACGTGCTGGCCCTGGGGCTGCCGCATTCGGGCCAGGGCTTCGCCGCTGGCCCCGGGGCAGCAGGCGGCTGGTTTCAGCAGCATCTGGAGTTGCCCGGCGTCTGGCTCGAGCGTGGCCGCATCGGCGCCGGCGATGCGCTGTTGCAGCAGTCCAGGCTGGGCTGGGCCGGCAACACGGTGATGGCCAGCTTGTGGTTTGCCGGCGGCCAAGGTCTGGCTCCTGCGCGCCTGAGCCGGCTGCTCGAGCTGGCCCGTGAGGCGGCACAAACCCACGCCTTGGCCGCCACGGCAGGCTGTACCTCAACGCATGCGCAGTTGCTGGTGCTGCGGGTGCTCTCACCCGGCGTTGAAGCCGCCCTGCAGTTGCTGCAGGCTGTGCGCGCTGCCTGGCGCCTGGAGGCCTGGGGGTTGCCAGCCAGCACGCCGCGCATCTGGCGCTTGTAGGCCGCTACCCCCGGTTGCTGGCGGGGTGCAGCCCGGATCCGGGTTCAGGGTTGTGGGTTGCAGCACGCTGCCATCGTCCCTGCTGATGAGGGGACGCCGCAGCCCGGAGTTGCCTAACCGTAAAGGCATGTAACAAGCGGGCCGGCGCAGTCGTGCGCAGACGGCTGCAGCGGGCCAGGCCCCTACACTGGGATGCGATGAAGATATCGGTTTGATTCAAGATTGAGCAAGGAGGCCCGGGTGCGTTTGCTGCCAGTGCTGGTTGTTGCCTGGACGATTGCGGTCCTTGCAAGCGATCCGGTTTGGGCCGCCGGCTCGGACACCGGCGCGGCCTCCGGCGCTGGTCTGAGCGGGGCTGCATCGCTCGCCGCCGGGCCTGCAGCATCCACGCCGGCCTCGGGTGAGGTTAGAGCTGGGGCTGGGACCGGGACTGCGACTGGGACTGGGGCTGGGACTGGGACCGGGACTGGGGTTGAGGCAATCGCGGCGCGGTTTGCGGCCGTGCCTGCGAGTCTGCCGCGCTGGTTGTCCGATTTGCAGGTTTCTGCGGCTGATCGCGAAGCGCTCGCTGCGCTGCCCGTGCTGCGTGTCGCGGTGCCGCTGGGCGGTAAACCGCCTTATCTGCAAGTCTCCGCCAGTGGTGAAGTCTCGGGCCAGCAAGCCCAGGTGCTGGTGCACCTGGCGGCAGCGCTGGGCCTGCGCTTGCAGCCCACGCTGTGGCAGCACGCAGCAGCAGCGCGCCAAGCCCTGCTGCAAGGGCAGGCCGACTTGTTGCTGGCCAGCCACTGGTCGCCCGAGTTGCTGGCGCGCATGGACTTCTCGCTGGGTGTGCTGCCTTTGCCCTTGGCATTGGTGGGGCGTCAAGGCGCTGTTTCCGGGCCCACGCCGATGATGCGACTGGCGCTGGCCCAGGATGACCCCCGCCAGGCCTTCTGGCAGCGTCGCTATCCGTTGGCGACACTGCAGCCTGTGGCCAACCTGAAGCAAGCCTTGCAGGCGGTGGCGCAGTCGCAGGCCGACGCCGCGCTGTTTGATCTGCTCGAAGGCTTGGAGCTGCTCAAACAAAGCCCCGTCGCCGGCCTCGAGGTCAAGGACATCCTGCCCGCTGCGGGCGGCTACCTGCACCTGGGCTTGCGCCAGGGCTTGCAGCCGCTGCTGCGTGCGCTCAATGCAGGCATCGCCGCCTACAGGGTGTCGCCTGCCTTTGCCGAGGCCAACGCTGCCCTGGTCGCAGCCTCTGCACCCCCGTCGCTGCGGGTGCCGGCACCGCTGTGGTTGCCCACATCCAGCCAGCAGGCTTTGGCTGCCAGTTCGCTGTGGCGTTTGGGTACGCTGCCCACCGACAGCCCGGCGGCGCCGGTTGCCGCGCGCCCATCTGCCCAGCCCTCCGGGTCAACTGCGCCTGGCGCGCAGCAGCAGCCGGCGTCATCGGCGCCCAGCCTGGCTCTGGACTATGCGCACGAGGTGGCGATGCGTCTGGGCGTGGCGGTGCAGGCGCAGCCCTTCGACGATGAGGCGCAACTGCTCAAAGCCCTGCGCGCAGGCCGGATTGACGCCGTGGCCAAGCTGCAACACAGCCCGGCGCACCGCAACGAGTTTGACTTTTCGCTGCCTTATCTGCAGATGCCCTACCAACTGGCTGGCCGCAAGGACGGCCCATTGCTGTGGGACTTGAGCAGCGCGCGGGGTCGGCGTGTGGCCATCGCAGCACACCATCCGTTGGTGGATGAGCTTGCCTCGCTTTACCCAGGGGTGCAGTGGCAAGTGGTGAGCAGCGACGATGCGGCTCTGGAGCGCTTGCGAAGCGCCAAGGCCGAGGCGGCCGTGGTGCCCAAGCTGTGGCTGCATCGGCTGCTGCAGGCCGATCGGGCGGGCCAGCTCCAAGCCATGGGTGGGCTGACGCTGGATGCTGCAGATGGCGCCTCGGGCCCGGCTCTGTCCGACACGTCGTCGGGGGCGGCCGGCGCAGCGCAGCCAGACAGGTCGTTGGTGGCCCAATGGCGCTTTGCCACGCTGGCAGGCCCCGCCAGCGAAGCTTCGCTGGTCCGCCCCGTCAGCGAATCTTCGCTGGTTCCCCCAGTCAGCGAATCTTCGCTGGTGCCTCTGATCAACGCCGCACTGGCCGACATACCGGCAGCACGCCAGCGGGAGTTGCTGGCGCCATGGCTGGGTGCGGGCAGCCACGTTGCACCCCCTGCGCCCTGGCAGCGTCACATCCCTGTGCTGGCACTGGCGGTGATGACCGCCTTGGGCCTGGGCCTGAGCACCTGGTGGTGGGTGCGGCGGATGGATGACGCCGGCGACGAGCGCCATCTGGCGCAAACGCGACTGGACAGCATCGGCCGGATCCTGCCGGGTGTGGCTTACCGCTACGTGTTTGACGAGCAAGGACTGATGGTCGACAGTTATCTGTCACCGGGCGCAGCGCAGTGGCTGGGCTTCGAGCCTGCGCCCGATGAGTCGTTGGGCACTGCGCTGGCCGAACGCATGCTGCCCGAACGTCGGATTGCCTTTGTCGCCACGCAGCGGCAGGCTTTTGAGGACCAGGATCGCTTCAGCTTCACGGCGATGGTGCAATTGCCCGGCAAAGGCGAACGCTGGCTGCGCAACGATACCGAGTGCACCCGTGATGAAGAAGGCTACCTGACCTGGACAGGGGTGGTGGTGGATGTGACGCGTGAACGCCAGTTGCGGCAGCGCAATTCCACCCAAGAGCAAGAGCGCCGCTTGATCCTGGCCAGCGCCAGCCATGCTTTGCGGGTGCCCACCCAGCGCCTGCGTCTGAGCTTGCAGCAGCTGCGTCAAGGCCTGGGTGATGCGCCGTCACCTTGGCTGGATGATGCGCAAGCCAGTGCTGAAGAGCTGGCGCTGAGCCTGGACGAGATGCTGGACGCCGCGCGGGCCGACGCCACCGCGATGCCGCTGAAAGTGCAGGATGTGCAGCTGCGAGATCTGGTGCAAGAGGTGGTGCAAGCCCACCAGCCGGCGGCGCAAGCCAAGGGCGTGGCGCTCGGCATCGAGTGGGACCCGCTGCTGCCGCAACAGGCGCAACTGGACGCGCAGCGTCTCAAACAGGTGCTGCACAACCTGCTGGCCAACGCGCTGAATTTTACCGAGCAGGGCAGCGTCGTGCTGCAGGCCAGCCGCCTGCCCGCCGAGCGCGGCGGTGTGCAAGGGCCAGGGCGGCAGGGCCCGGTGCTGTTGCTGCAGGTCATCGACACCGGCGAGGGCATCGCGGCGTCTGATCAGGCGCTGGTCTTTGAGCCTTTCGCTGCTGTCACCATGGCCGATGGCCAGCGCCGTTCAACCGGTTTGGGGCTCTCGGTCTGCAAACGCTGGATCAAGCGCATGGGAGGCGAGATCGATCTGCTCAGCCAACCCGGTGGGGGCACCCAGGTCAGCCTGCGCCTGCCTTTGCTGGTGGCGGCCGCTGGCCCGTCGATGGCGCTGCGCAAAGAAGGTGCCTTGCTGGTTTGTGACCCCGAGCC
Organism: Burkholderiales bacterium; assembly: GCA_038324515.1. Classification (GTDB taxonomy): domain Bacteria; phylum Pseudomonadota; class Gammaproteobacteria; order Burkholderiales; family Burkholderiaceae_C; genus Rubrivivax. Next base: position 7,796 of record JBBQIB010000071.1, on the reverse strand, counting down.
GGGCAGCCGCCAATTGCTCAGCCAGTTGCTGGAAGGGCTGGGCCACCCGGTGTTGCAAGCCAGCGATGCCGAGCAAGCGCTGCAACTGTGCCGTCAAGGCGGCGTGCGTGCGCTGCTGACCGCGTGGCAGTTGCCCGACCGCTCGGGCAGCGCATTGCTGCAAGAGGTGAGTCAGCTGCCGCCGGCCCATCGTGAGGCTGCACGCATCGTCGGCATTTTGGTGGCGGCAGACGGTGAGGCGCGCACCCAGCCCTACGACGCGTGGCTGCCCAAGCCCGTGCATCGCCCGGCACTGATCCAGGTGCTGCAAAGGCTGTTGGGCGAGCCCGCAGCGGCTGCAATGGCCTCTTGAGGGCGCATGCGGACCGGCCGCTTCACGTCAGGCTTCCTGGGGGAATGAGGCAACCCGGGGTAGCCCGGCGTTTCCTCGTGCGCTCCGGGCCTGCCTACCCCGTTATCCTGCGGCCCATGTACGCGTCGCACTTCGGCTTTGACAAAGAGCCGTTTTCCATCGCCCCGGACCCGCGCTTTCTCTACTTGAGCGAGCGCCACCGGGAGGCTTTGGCGCACCTCCTGTACGGCTTGTCGGCGGGCGGCGGCTTTGTGTTGCTGACCGGCGAGATCGGTGCTGGCAAGACCACGGTGTGCCGGGGCTTCCTGGAGCAGGTGCCCAAACACAGCGTCGTCGCCTACATCTTCAACCCCAAGCTGACGGTACGCGAGTTGCTGCACACGGTGTGCGAAGAGTTCGCCATCGAACTGCCCGCCACCGTCAGCGACACGCCGCTGAGCCTGAAGTCCTACGTCGATGCGCTGAACACTTTTCTGTTGCGCCTGCATGCCCAGGGGCGACAGGCGGTGCTGGTGATCGATGAAGCGCAAAGCCTGGACATCGAGTTGCTGGAGCAACTGCGCCTGCTGACCAACCTCGAAACGACCGAGCGCAAGCTGCTGCAGATCATCCTGATCGGCCAGCCCGAGTTGCGTGATCTGCTGGCCAGGCCGGAACTCAAACAATTGGCGCAACGTGTGATTGCGCGTTATCACCTGGAGCCGCTGGCTGCCAACGAGACACCGCATTACCTGCGCCACCGCCTGCTGGTGGCCGGCGCGCGCGCGCATCAGGTCTTCGAGCCCGCAGCGATGGCCCGCATCCACCACCTGGCCGGTGGCGTGCCACGCAAGATCAACCTGCTGGCCGACCGCGCTTTGCTGGGTGCCTATGGCCAAGGCAGGGCGCTGGCCGATGTGCGGATCGTCGAGCAGGCGGCGCGCGAAGTCTTTGGCGTTGACGCAGTCCCCCATCAGCCGCTGCAATCGGCGCAGCGATGGCCGCAGCGATGGCAACAACAGAGGCAACAGCAGGGCTGGCTGCCTTGGGCTGCCGGCGCAGCCTTGCTGGGCGGGCTTGCTTTGGTGGTCTGGAGTGTGCTTGGGCCAGGCCGCGCAAAGGCGCCGGTGGCAGCGGTGACCGGGCCTGCCTCCCATACGGCGTCTGCTCCCGCGTCTGCGTCGGCCTTTGAATCTGCATCCGAGTCTGCATCCGAGTCTGCATCTGCGCCTGCGCCTGCGCCTGCGCCCGCATCTGCATTTGCATCTGCACCTGCAGCACCGTCCGAACCCTCATCTGCACGTGTCGCGCTGGCCCGTGCCCCGCCCGCTGCGCCGGCCTTTGCCGCTGCGCGCTCCACACCCGCTGAACGGACCAGGCCCGAGCCGCTGCAGGCTGCAGACAACGGCGAATGGCTGGCCTACAGCGACGATCCTTCAGCACTGTTGGCGGCAGCGGTGGCCGATGCGGGGCTGACCTGGCGCGAGCTGGCGCTGCGCTGGCATGTCGCGGTGGGCGACGGTGACGCTTGCGAAACAGCGCAGCAGGCGGCGCTGTCCTGCTACCGCAGCGGCGAAGCGGGCGGAGGCCTGACGCTGGTGCGGCAGTTGATGCGTCCCGGTGTGGTGGTCTTGCGCGATGCCCAGGGCCGCACCCGGCACGCCTTGCTGGTGGGCCTGGGCGACAGGCACGCGGTGCTGCAGGTCGGTAGCCAACGTTTCGGCCTGACGCTGCAAGGCCTGGCCACCGCCTGGCGAGGTGACTTTCACACCCTGTGGAAGACCCCGCCCGGCTGGCGCGAGGGGCGGCCCGCGTTGGCCGATGCCAGCACCCGCAGTTGGCTGCTGGCGCAGTTGCAGGCGCCACCCGACACCGATGCTGCAAGCTTGAGCGAGAAGCTGCGCATCTACCAAGTCGCGCATGGTTTGCAGGCCGATGGGCAACTCGGCCCGCTGACTCTGATGCGCATGAACCGTGGTGCCGGCGTCGAAGAGCCGCGCCTGCCGGTGGTGGTGGCACGATGAGTCACCCTGTGCAGCTCAGCATCTGCCGGGGCCCGAATTTGATGCGCAGTGTGGGCCGCTGGCCAGCGATTCTCCTCGGCACCACCCTGGCAGGCTGGCCACGACGGCCACCGTGGCGACATCGGCCGCCACGGCCGCCATGGCTGCAACGGCTGCAACGGCTGCAACCGCCACATCCGCCACATCCGCCACAGCGGCCAAAGTGGCTGCCACGACTTCAGCGGCTACAACGGCCGCCGCGGCCAGCCGGGCGCTGAACGATGTCTTACATCCTCGACGCTTTGCGCCGCGCCCAGGCCGACCGTGAGCGGGGTCAGATCCCTGGCCTGCATGCGCAGCAGGCAGAGTTCCCTGCCGACCCGGTACAGCAGCCACAGCTTGCCAAGGCAAACGGACTGCCGCCGGCTGTGCTGGCGCTGGTCGTGGTCGCCATCTTGTTGCTGGGCCTGGCTTTGTGGGTGGCACTGACGCCTGGCCGGCAGGGCGGGGCGGGCCAGGATGTAGCCGCCGTGCCCGGCGCCAAGGCCCCGCCAGCGCCTGGCCTTGCCGTGCAGCAGGAGGTACAGGGGGTGCCGGGGGCACAACTCGCAACCGAGCGGCAGCCCAGTGCAGCGGCTGCCCCCAGCCCAGCGGTGCCGAACACGCCTGCCGAGGTGCCTGCCTGGCCTCAGGTGGTCAGCGCACTGCCTGCCCCGCCAAGAGCGCTGCCGCCCGCGCCCTCGATCCCGGCACCAGGAACCATTCCACCACCCGCGCTGCCACCGCAAGCAACCCAGTCAACCCAAGCCACCCAGGCAACCCCAGCTTCGCTGGCCGCCCCAGCAGCCGCTGCCACTGCACCTGCCTCCCCTGCCGCAACACCTTCGCCCAGCACGAGCACACCGGCCGGCGCGCAGCCCATCCCCGCTTTGAACGCAGAGATGCGCCGCACTTGGCCACCTCTGGTGGTGGGTGGCTCGGTCTGGTCGGCGAGCGCGTCTTCCCGCTTCGTGATCCTCAACGGTGAAGTGCTTTACGAGGGTGGCCGCACCGCCGCAGGCGTGGCTGTGGAGCGCATCGAGCCCAAGTCGGTGGTGTTGCGCTGGCAAAGCCAACTCGCCACGTTGCCACTGTAGTTTCTCTGCAAGCCGCCAGGGCCTCCAGAGCAAGACGGCAGGGCGCCGTGTGGATCGAAGTGGAGGCGGAAAGCCTGGTTGCAGGCCAAGGTCGGAGCACGTGAGTGCCATACCACGCCCTGCCGTCCTGCTTTCGCACCGACGGTCGAGCGCCATGGCACGTTGTTCCGGTCAATCGTGTCGATGGCCGCTCGAAAAGCCTTTCGCTGCCTGGGCACCAACTGCGCGGCAAATCAGAGTCGATTTCAGGCCTCGGCCGCCAGCACCGAAACCCCCCGACTGGCCAGCCGCAAGCGCAAGGAGTCGCCGACGCGCCAGGGCTGCTGGATGTCAGGGCTGACGACAAAGATTTCTCCCAGCTCAGTTTGCACGCTGAGCTCCAGAAAGCTGCCCAGATACGCCAGTTTCAGCAGCCGGCCCTCCAGCCCTTGCGCTTGCTGCGGCGTCGCCGAACCCTGGCTGGAAGCGCCTTGCACTTGCCAGGACTCGGGCCTGACGGCGATCTTCACCGGCCCGCTGGCCTGCCCATGCGAGGTGGTGACTTGCAGCGGCCCCAGTTGCACCCGCTCGCTGTCCAGCGCCAGCCCGTCGAAGAGCATCGCCTCGCCCATGAAGCCCGCCACAAAGCTCGAGTTGGGCTGCTCATACAACTGGCGCGGGCTGCCGGCCTGCGCAATCAGGCCGGCATGCATGATGATGATCTGGTCACTGACCGCCAGCGCTTCGCTCTGGTCGTGGGTCACATAGGCCACGGTGAGTTGCAGCCGCTGCTGCAGCGAGCGAATTTCTTCGCGCATGCTGCGCCGCAGCCGCGCGTCCAGGTTGGACAGCGGCTCGTCGAACAGCAGCACGCTGGGCTCCAGCACCAGACTGCGCGCCACGGCCACACGCTGCTGCTGGCCACCACTCAATTCACTGGGCAGGCGATCGTCATAGCCTTTGAGGCCCACGCTGTCCATCGCGGCCTGCGCGCGGCTGTGGCACTCTTGCGCAGGCACACCCGACACGCTCAGGCCGTAGCTGACGTTTTGCAGCACCGTCATGTGCGGGAACAGCGCATAACTCTGAAACACCATGCTGACATTGCGCTCTGCCGGCCCCAGTGTGGTGACGTCTTTGCCATCGATCAGGATCTGCCCGCCGCTGGGGGCGTCCAGCCCGGCGATCATGCGCAGCGTGGTGGTCTTGCCGCAGCCGCTGGGCCCCAGGATGGTGGTCAGCGTGCCCTTGGGCACCTGGATGTCAATGCCTTTGACGACCAGTGGCGCGTCTTTGCCGCCATAGCGTTTGGTGACCGCTCTGAACTCGATGCCCGCCGGTGCGATGCTGGGCGCAGGCCCGCCATCGTGGTGTGGGGCAAGGGTCTGTGGCTTCGTCTGTGGCTTCGTCTGTGGCTTCATGCGGAGGTCTTTCTGCGGCCCAGCTTGCGCTCGCCCACCAGGAACTGGATCAGCGCGGTGGCGAGCGACATCAGCACGATCAGCACCGTGCAATAGGCCAGCGCCACGCCATAGTCACCGTTGCCGACGCGGCCGATGATGTAGGTGGTGGCCAGCTCGTTTTCTGCCGTTACCAAAAAAATCACTGCCGACACCGTGGTCATGCTGCGCACGAAGCTGTAGACCAGTGCTGCCACCAGCGCGGGCTTGAGCAGCGGCAGCACGACCCGGCGCAAGGTGGTGGCGGTGCCGGCGCGCAGCATCGTGCTGGCTTCGTCCAGGCTCTTGTCGAGTTGCTTGAAGCTGGCGCTGCCGGCGCGCACACCCACCGGCAGGTTTCTGAACACAAAGCAAAGGACGATGATCAAGCCCGTGCCGGTCAGCTCAAAAGGCGGCACGTTGAAAGCCAGGATGTAGCTGACACCCAGCACCGTGCCCGGGATCGCAAAGGCCAGCAGCGCACTGAACTCGAAAGCCCGCTGGCCCACGAACTGCGTGCGCGACAGCAGCCAGCTGATCAACAAGCCGATGCCGGCGCACAACGGCGCAGCAATCGCCGCCAGCTTGACGGTGGTGAACAGCGAGTTCCAGGCTGTGCCGGCCCACACCAGGCCGAACTCGCCCCACTCCAGACCGAAGGTGGTGATGAAGTGTTTGAAGGTCGGCGTGTAGTCGCGCCCCCAGGTCTGCACGAAGCCGCCCATGAAGGCAAACAGGTACACCACCACCGTGAACACCAGCCAAGGCCCGGCCACGCCCAAACACAGGCGACGCACGCGGTCGGGCAGCGGCATCGGCAGGCCAGCGTCACCTTTGCCGGTGACCGTGGTGTAGCTGGTCTTGCCCAGCACCCGCTGCTGGATGAAGAAGACGATCAGCGCGAAAGCCGTCAGGATCAAGGCCAGCGAAGCGGCGCGGCCTGGGTCGTACTGCGCGCCGACAATCGCAAAGAAGATGTCGGTGGACAACACCGAATACTGGCCGCCGACCACGATCGGGTTGCCAAAGTCGGCGATGCTCTCGATGAAGCCCACCAAGAAGGCATTCGCCAACCCCGGCTTGAGCAGCGGCAGCGTCACGGTCCTGAAGGTTTGCCAGCGGCTGGCACGCAGCGTCTGTGCTGCTTCTTCCAGGCTCGGGCTGATGCCTTGCACGACACCGCGCATGATCAGGAAAGCGATCGGCGTGAAGGCAAACATCTGCGCCAGCCACACCCCCAGCAAGCCGTAGAACCAGCGCGTGGGCGGGATGCCGAACCAGGCCTCCAGCACCTGGTTGACCAGCCCGGCGCGGCCAAACAGCAGGATCAAGCCGAGGCCCACGACAAAGGGCGGCGTGATGATCGGCAACAGCGCCAGCACATTCAGCGGTTTGCTCAGGCGCGGGTTGCCGCGCTCGGCGTACAGCGCAATCAAGGTGCCGAGGATCGTGGTGCCGGTGGCCGTCAACAACGCCAGAAAGAGCGTGTTCCAGGCCACGCCGCAGCGCACCCCGCCGCTCAGGCAAGACAAGCCCCAGATGCGCTCGTGGCCCAGGCGCACGGCCAGGGCGGAAACCGCAAAGGTGCCGTCTTCGGTGAAAAAGGCGCCGACCAGACTCTTGGACACCGGCAGCGCCACGAACAGCAGCAACAGCGCCGTGCAGAACAGCACCGCGCCAGCCACGAACACATCGCCCCTGAAGTAACCCAGCCGCGCCACGCCTGCGGCCATCAGCATCAACAGCGCCAGCATCACCAGCGCGCCGCCCAGGCCGATGCCGAACTGGCCCACCGTGAGCGCACCAAACCAGCTGTTCAAGATCTCGAAAGACCAGCCCCTGGCGCCGATGCCAAATCCGCTGACCAACAAACCCACCAGGCCCAAAGCGCCGCCGCTGAGCAGCAGCCAGCCCTGTTGACGGCCTGGGGCTTGGCGCCAGCCCCAAGCCGCCACTGCCAGGCCCAGCAAGCCCAGCCACAACCACGGCCGGCCGTGGCGCCAGGCCTGCACGGCAGCACTGGCGGTTTCGCTGCCGCCAAAGACGCCCGGCAGGGCCTGCAGCAAGCCGCGGTCCTGCTGGTAATACCAGGGCAGCAGGCAAAACGCCAGCAGGCCCAGCAGCAGCCAGCCGGCCATCGTGCGCTGCGCGCGTTGCAGATGTTGCATCTTCAAGGGCTGAGCGCCGAGCAGGGGGTCACGCTTGGACGTGCGCTTGAAAGAGCGCCTCGACGACCACCTGGCCGGCTGCTTTGGCGGCTTTTCGGACAGCTGTTCGGCCGATTGCGACGCCCCCTCAGCGGTAGCGCTGCGGTCAACGTGGCAGTGAGTTGACTTCTTTCTCCCACTTGCTGATCAAGCGCCGCCGCTCGGCGCTGGCGCCGTATTTGGCGTAGTCGTAGTTGATGAACTTGATCGTCTTGAAGTCGGGCACCCGCGGATCGACCTTGGCACTTTTGTTGGAAGGCAGCTGAAACTGCTTGGCCGCCGCACCCATCTCTTGGGCCGGCCCGGTCAGCGCCCACTCGTAGAACTTCTTGGCGTTGTCCAGGTTGCGTGCACCGTCGATGATGCTCATCGAGCCGATTTCTGCACCGGTGCCGTCGGCCGGTGTGATGGTCTCGATCGGAAAGCCCTGCATCTTCTCGCCCGGGCCGTCGTGCACAAAGCTGATGCTGACCGTGGTCTCGCCGCGCGCCACCGCCTTGATCGGGCCGGTGCCGCTGCGGGTGTACTGGCTGATGTTCTTGTGCAGCGCCTTCATATATTCAAAGGCCTTGTCCTCGCCCATCAACTGCACCAGCGTGGCCACCATCGTGTAGGCGGTGCCGCTGCTGGCAGGGTTGGCCACCTGCACTTCGCCTTTGAGGGCCGGGTCGAGCAGATCGGCCCAGGTCTTGGGCACCTTC
>JBBQIB010000070.1:0-16331 GCA_038324515.1 Burkholderiales bacterium | reverse complement strand
ATTGGGTGACAAGCCGACCCAGAGCATTCCTGGTGCCTGCGGCGGATGGACCGACACCGCTGGGGCCTGCCGCTTGCTCAGCAGCGACAGCTTTGATTGGCGCGATGTGCTTGAGCCGCATGTTCGGTGCGCCATGCGCTGCATGGCGCAGGAGAAGTTGGTGCTGTGCCTGCAAGACACTACCGAATTGAACTTCAACGGTCAAACCATTGAGGGCCTTGGGCCGCTGAGCTATGAGGCGCAGCGTGGCATGTACCTGCACCCGACGTACGCGGCGAGTGCGCAGCGCGAGCCGCTTGGCCTGCTCGATGCGTGGATGTGGGCACGTGAGCCCAAGAACGCGCAGGGCATCCGCCCTGGCGTCACCGAAAGCGTGCGGTGGGTCGAAGGCTACGAGCGCCTGGCCGAGCGAGCGACGGACTTGCCCGGCACACGACTGATGCAAGTCGGCGACCGAGAGAGCGACATGCTCGGGTCGATACTGCGAGCGCAAGCCCTGGACTGGCCGGTGGATTTGCTGGTGCGCTCGCAGCACGACCGGGTGCTGCCCCATGCAACGCGATTGTGGGCGCAGGTGCAGGCATGCGACAGCCTGGGTGAGATTGAGTTCACCATGGGGCCCAGGCCGGGCCACAAAGCCCGCGTCGTCAAGCAAGAATTGCGCGTCAAGCGCATGTGCCTGCGCACCGAGGGCGACAGCGGTTTGATGATGACGTACCTGATCGCCAACGAAATGAGTGCGCCCAAAGGCGAAGAGCGCGTTTGCTGGCACCTGCTGACCAACCGTGAGATCAGTACCCTGGCAGAGGCCATTGAGCACATTGATTGGTACCGCGCCCGCTGGGAGATCGAGATCTACTTTCACGTGCTCAAGAAAGGCTGCCGCGTTGAAGCGCTGCAGTGCTCGGCCATCAACGCCATCGACGCCAGCGCACTCGAGAGCCTGGAGGCGGTGGCGCACCGGCTGCGCGACGCCGGCATCCAGTTTCATCTGTCCGAGGTCAAGGGGCCGGTGATGGACCGGCTGCAACCCACCCACTTGCTGCGCGACCTGAGTGGCCGGGTTTTCCTGACACACTTCCAGGCCGTCGCCGCGCTGACGCCGGAGGTGATTGCACAGCCTGCGAGCGGAGCGACCCGTGGGGCCGTGCTGGATTGAACTTTTCTCCCCGACCCGATGGTTGAGCGCGCGCGATGTCACACAGGGCCAGACGGAGCCACCCAGGGCCACACAAGGTCGCCAGCCTGCAGATGATCGCTGACTTTCTGCTGCGGCAGTTCGACGGTGCCTGGCGGGCGGACGGCGTTACCATCGCCGCATGAACACACAGAACCCTCCAACCCGGTTGTTGATCGACCGCTTGGCCGCCTGCTACACCGGCGCGGTACACGATGTGCTGCGCGGCATGGGCCACGAGAACATCGTGCTGCCGCCCGAGATCAAGGCGCTGCAGCCGGGACAGAAACTCGCCGGCCCGGTGTGGACCGTGGCCGGCCACATCGACCGCAGCAAGAGCCGCCACGACTGTCTGCTGGGCTGGTGCACCTTGCTGGCCAACGCGCCGGCAGGTCATGTGGTGGTCTGCCAGCCGCATAACCACGAGGTGGCGCTGATGGGTGAGCTTTCTGCGCAGACGCTGGCCGCGCGTGGCGTGCTCGGCTACGTGGTGGACGGCGGCTCGCGAGACACCGAGCATGTTTTGGGGCAGGGCTTTGCAGTCTTCTGTTCATTCCTGACGCCGTCCGACATCGTGGCGCGCTGGATTCCGCACGCCTACGGCGAACCGGTCGATATCGGCGGCGTCAGCATCCGCACCGGCGACTGGCTGCTCGGTGATCGTGACGGTGTGGTCATCATCCCTGCCGAGATTGTCGAGGAGGTGGTGACCAAGACCGAAGAGGTCGTGGCCACCGAAAGCGACATGCGTCGCGCGCTCGTGTCGGGCATGGACCCCGTCGAGGCTTATCTGAAGTTCGGCAAGTTCTAGCGCCTGTTTCAAGCAGCCAAGAGGCCGGCGCTGCTCTACCTCGGCAGGGTGCTGGCACCCATCAGATAGGCGTCCACCGCCCGCGCCGCCTGGCGCCCTTCGCGGATCGCCCACACCACCAGGCTCTGGCCGCGGCGCATGTCGCCTGCGGCAAAGACCTTGGGCTGGTTGGTGGCGTAGCCGCCGTGCTCTGCGGTGTGGGCTTTGACATTGCCGCGGTTGTCGGTGTTCACGCCAAAGGCCGTGATCACTGAAGCCACGGGTGCGACAAAACCCATCGCCAGCAGCACCAGATCGGCGGGGAACTCTTTCTCGCTGCCGGGCACTTCGACCATCTTGCCGTTCTGCCATGCCACATGCACGGTCTTCAGCGCCGTGATGCGGCCCTTGTCCTTGCCTTTGCCGGGCACAAAGGCTTTGGTGGCGATGGCGAATTCGCGCTCGCAGCCTTCTTCGTGGCTGCTGCTGGTGCGCAGCTTGGTCGGCCAGTAGGGCCAGGTGAGCGGCTTGTTTTCTTCTTCGGGCGGCTGCGGCATCAACTCGAACTGCGTCACGCTGGCTGCACCATGGCGGTTGCTGGTGCCCACGCAGTCGCTGCCGGTATCGCCACCCCCAATCACGATCACATGTTTACCGGTGGCCTTGAGCTGAGCTTTGACCTTGTCGCCGGCCACCACCTTGTTTTGCTGCGGCAAGAACTCCATGGCAAAGTGCACGCCGTCCAGATCGCGCCCGGGTACCGGCAGGTCGCGGCTGATCTCGCTGCCGCCGCACAGCAGCACGGCGTCGAAGTCGGCCTGCAACGCCTGTGCGCTGACTTGCTGCTCAGCGTCGTTGGTGACTTTGCTGTCGGCGGGCCAGTCGCCCACCAGCACGCTGGTTCTGAATTCCACCCCCTCAGCCTGCATCTGCTCGATGCGGCGATCAATGTGGCTCTTCTCCATCTTGAAATCGGGGATACCGTAACGCAGCAGCCCGCCGATGCGGCTGTTCTTCTCGAACACCGTCACCGCATGGCCCACCCGCGCCAACTGTTGTGCTGCCGCCAGGCCCGCAGGCCCGCTGCCAATCACGGCCACTCTCTTGCCCGTCTTGGTGGCAGGCGGCTGCGGTTTGACCCAGCCTTCTTGCCAGGCGCGGTCGATGATCGCGTGCTCGATGCTCTTGATGCCCACCGGGTCGTCGTTGACGTTGAGCGTGCAGGCTTCTTCGCAAGGCGCAGGGCAGATACGCCCGGTGAACTCGGGGAAGTTGTTGGTTGAATGCAGGGTCTCGATGGCCGACAACCAGTCGCCCTGGAACACCAGATCGTTGAAGTCCGGGATGATGTTGTTGACCGGGCAGCCGCTGTTGCAAAAGGGCGTGCCGCAGTCCATGCAGCGCACAACTTGCACTTTGGCCTGTTCATCAGTCAGGGGAATGACGAACTCCTTCCAGGTTTTGAGCCGCTTGGGTACTGGCTGGTAGGCCTCTTCGACGCGTTCGAACTCCAGAAATCCTGTGACCTTGCCCATGCCTGACTCTCGCTGATGTGCTCTTGACTGATTACTGAAGGGCTCTCGGGCCCTGACAGACCTTCCAGCCTGATCCAGCCCTGACCCTGCTTTGAGCCCGCCTTACTCGGCTGGGCTGACTGCTCGCATGGTGTTTGCGATGCTGGCAGCGGCTTTGGCTTTGCCCGTGACTGCGATCGCTTCGGCCTTGGCCGCACGCTCGGCCAGTGCGCGCTTGTACTCGTGCGGGAAGACCTTGACGAAGCGCGCCCGCGCGCCAGCCCAGCTGTCCAGCAACTCGCGCGCTCTGCGGCTGCCGGTCCAGCGGTGGTGGTCTTCGATCAGTTTGCGCAGGATCACCTCGTCGGGGGTCCCGCGGTGCCAGCCGGCTGCCGGTTCTGGCTGCTCGTCGCGCGGCAGCACTTTGTCCAGGCTCACCATGTCGTGGTTGCAACGCTTGCTGAACTGTCCGTCTTCGTCGTAGACATAAGCCACGCCGCCGCTCATGCCGGCAGCAAAGTTGCGTCCGGTCTTGCCCAGCACAACGGCGGTGCCGCCCGTCATGTATTCGCAACCATGATCGCCGGTGCCTTCAACCACGGCGCAGGCGCCCGACAGCCGAACCGCAAAACGCTCACCCGCCACGCCCAGGAAAAAGGCTTCACCGCTGGTCGCACCGTACAACGCGGTGTTGCCGATGATGATGTTCTTCGTCGCCTCGCCCCTGAAGTCGATGCTGGGCCGCACGGCAATGCGCCCGCCCGACATGCCTTTGCCGGTGTAATCGTTGGCGTCGCCGATCAGGTACAGCGTGATGCCGTTGGCTAAAAAAGCGCCAAAGCTCTGGCCGCCAGTGCCTTCCATCTGGATGTGGATGGTCTGGTCGGGCAGGCCCTCTGGGCGGCGACGGATCAATTCGCCAGAAAGCATCGCGCCCAGGCTGCGGTTGCGGTTTCTGGCTTCTTCCATGAAGTGAACTCTTTCGCCGCGCTCCAGCGCCGGCAGGCAGCGCTCGATCAGCTTGATGTCCAGCGCCTTGGCCAGGCCGTGGTCCTGCACTTCCTGGTGGAAGCGCGGCACCTCGGCGGGCAGCTGCGGCAAATGAAAGATGCGCTCGAAGTTCAAGCCGCGTGCTTTCCAGTGTTCGATGCCCGGCCGGGTGTTGAGCAGGTCGGCGCGGCCGATCAGTTCGTCAAATTTGCGGATGCCCAACTGCGCCATGATCTGGCGCGCTTCTTCTGCGACGAAGAAGAAAAAGTTGACCACATGCTCAGGCTTGCCGGCAAATTTCTTGCGCAGCACCGGGTCCTGCGTGGCCACACCCACCGGGCAGGTGTTGAGGTGGCACTTGCGCATCATGATGCAGCCCTCAACCACCAGCGGCGCGGTGGCAAAGCCGAATTCGTCAGCACCCAGCAAAGCACCGATCACGACATCGCGGCCAGTCTTCATCTGGCCGTCGGCCTGCACGCGGATGCGGCTGCGCAAACGGTTCAACACCAGGGTCTGCTGCGTCTCTGCCAGGCCCAGCTCCCAGGGTGTGCCGGCGTGCTTGATGCTGGACCAGGGCGAGGCACCGGTGCCGCCGTCGTGGCCGGCAATCACCACATGGTCGGCCTTGCATTTGGCAACACCTGCGGCAATGGTGCCCACGCCGACTTCAGACACCAGCTTGACGCTGATATCGGCCCGCGGGTTGACGTTTTTCAGGTCGTGGATCAGTTGCGCCAGGTCTTCGATCGAGTAGATGTCATGGTGCGGCGGCGGGCTGATCAGCCCCACACCGGGCACACTGAAGCGCAACATGCCGATGTACTCGCTGACCTTGCCGCCTGGCAGTTGGCCACCCTCGCCGGGTTTGGCGCCCTGGGCCATCTTGATCTGGATCTGGTCGGCGCTGACCAGGTATTCGGTGGTCACACCAAAGCGGCCCGAGGCTACCTGCTTGATCTTGCTGCGCAGGCTGTCACCGGCTTGCAGCGTGTAGTCGGCTTCGATGACGCCAGCGCCGACGATCTCACTGACTTGCGTGCCCGCGACAACCGGGATGCCTTTGAGCTCATTGCGGTAGCGCGCCGGGTCTTCGCCGCCTTCGCCGGTGTTGCTCTTGCCGCCGATGCGGTTCATCGCAATGGCCAGCGTGCTGTGCGCTTCGGTGCTGATGCTGCCCAGGCTCATCGCGCCGGTGGCAAAGCGCTTGACGATGTCGGCTGCCGACTCCACTTCATCCAGCGGGATCGCTTTGCCGGGGTCGACCTTGAACTCGAAGAGCCCGCGCAGTGTCATGTGGCGGCGGCTCTGGTCGTTGATGATCTGGGCGTATTCCTTGTACGTCTCCCAGCGGTTGGCGCGTGTGCTGTGCTGCAGCTTGGCGATGGCGTCCGGCGTCCACATGTGCTCTTCACCGCGTACGCGCCACGCGTACTCGCCGCCGGTATCGAGCGCGCGGGCCAATACAGGGTCGTTGCCAAAGGCGGCCTGGTGCATGCGCACGGCTTCCTCGGCCACTTCAAAGATGCCGATGCCGCCGATCTGGCTGGCAGTGCCCTTGAAGTATTTGTCCACGAAGGGTTTGTCCAGGCCGATGGCCTCGAACAATTGCGCGCCGCAGTACGACATGTAGGTGCTGACACCCATCTTCGACATGATCTTCGACAGCCCCTTGCCGACGGCCTTGATGTAGTTGGCGATGGCCTTCTCGGCACCCAACGATTCAGGCAGTGGGGCGTGCATCTCGCTCAGCGTTTCCATTGCCAGGTAAGGGTGCACCGCCTCGGCGCCATAACCCGCCAACACCGCAAAATGGTGCACCTCGCGTGCGCTGCCGGTTTCGACCACCAGTCCCGCCGTGGTGCGCAGGCCCGTGGCCACCAGATGGTGATGCACCGCTGAAAGTGCCAGCAGCGCCGGGATCGCGACGTGCTGGCGATCGAGCGTGCGGTCGCTGATGATGATGATGTTGTGGCCGTCCTTCAGCGCGTCCACGGCCTCTGCGCACAGCGACGCCAGTTTCGCTTCCACACCTTCGCTGCCCCAGGCCAGCGGGTAGGTGATGTCCAGCTCATGGGTGCGGAACTTGCCCCCGGTGCGTTGTTCGATCGCCCGCAGGCGCGCCATGTCCTTGAAGTCCAGCACCGGCTGGTTGACTTCCAGCCGCATCGGCGGGTTGACGGCGTTGATGTCCAGCAGGTTGGGCTTGGGCCCGATGAAGCAGTTCAGGCTCATCACGATGGCCTCGCGGATCGGGTCGATCGGCGGGTTGGTGACTTGCGCGAAGAGCTGCTTGAAGTAGCTGTACAAGGGCTTGTTGCGGTCGGACAGCACCGCCAGAGGCGAGTCGTTGCCCATCGAGCCGGTGCCTTCTTCGCCGTTGGCCGCCATCGGCGCCATCAGGAATTTCAGGTCTTCCTGCGTGTAGCCGAAAGCTTGCTGGCGATCGAGCAGGTTCTCTCGGTAGCTGGCCGGTTGCGCCTTGGCGTCGATGGCGTCCAGCCGGATGCGCACGTTGTCGATCCACTGCTGGTACGGCCGTGCATTGGCAAACTGGTCCTTGAGCTCTTCATCGTCAATGATGCGGCCCTGCTCCAGATCGATCAGGAACATCTTGCCCGGTTGCAGCCGCCACTTCCTGAGGATGCTGCTTTCGGGCACCGGCAGCACGCCGGATTCGCTGGCCATCACCACCAGATCGGTGTCGGTGACGAGATAGCGTGCCGGGCGCAAACCATTGCGGTCCAGCGTGGCGCCGATCTGCTTGCCGTCGGTGAAGACCATCGCCGCCGGGCCGTCCCACGGCTCCATCATCGCCGCGTGGTACTCGTAGAAGGCACGCCGCCGCGGGTCCATCATCTCGTGGTTTTCCCAGGCCTCGGGGATCATCATCATCGCCGCGTGGGCCAGCGGGTAGCCGGCCATCGTCAGCAACTCCAGGCCGTTGTCGAAGGTGGCGGTGTCGCTCTGGTGCTCAAAGCTCAAGGGGTAGAGCTTTTGCAGGTCGTCGCCCAGCACCGGTGACTTCATCACGCCCTGGCGCGCCCGCATCCAGTTGAAGTTGCCTTTGACGGTGTTGATCTCGCCGTTGTGCGCCACCATCCGGTACGGGTGCACCAGGCGCCATTCAGGGAAGGTGTTGGTTGAAAAGCGCTGATGCACCAAAGCCAGCGCCGACACCGCACGCGGGTCTTTCAGATCCTTGAAGTACTGGCCCACCTGGTGTGCCAGCAGCAGCCCTTTGTAGATGATCGTGCGGCAGCTCATGCTGGGCACGTAGTACTCCTGGCCGTGCGTCAGGTTCAGTGACTGGATCGCGGCGCTGGCGGTCTTGCGAATCACATACAGCTTGCGCTCCAGCGCATCGGGCACGATGACATCGTTGCCGCGGCCGATGAAGATCTGCCGGATGATGGGCTCTTTGGCGCGCACCGTGGGGCTCATCGGCATGTCGCGGTCCACCGGCACATCGCGCCAGCCCAGGAGTACCTGGCGCTCGGCCTTGACCATGCGCTCGAGTTGCTGCACACAAGCCAGTTGCGAGGCTTGCTCTTTGGGCAGGAAGATCATGCCGACGCCGTACTCCCCGGGTGGCGGCAGATACACGCCTTGCTTGGCCATCTCAAAGCGCAAGTATTCGTCAGGGATCTGGATCAGGATGCCGGCGCCGTCGCCCATCAGTTTGTCGGCACCCACCGCGCCGCGGTGGTCCAGGTTGGCCAGAATCTGCAGGCCCTGGTCGATGATGCCGTGTGATTTGTGGCCCTTGATGTGGGCGACAAAACCGACGCCGCAGGCATCGTGTTCGCCGTCGCTGCGGTACAGGCCCTTTTGCGCCAGCTCGTTGACCTCTGCGCTGCTGGGCGAGCTCAGATCGGTCACTGGCGCAGCCGTGGCGGCAGGGCTGAGTGCTGGCTGCTGAGTGGAAAGGCTGGAAGGGCTGGATGGACTGGATGGGCTGGCGCTGAAAGTCATGGCTGATCCCTGAGTTCATGGCGTGCAGAAACGTGCTCTGCCACACTGCAAGGCCGAAGGTTATCGCAGTGCAGCAATGTTCACAAGATCGATTAAATAGGGTCAGAGTTATTTACCGCTGCAACTGGGAGTACGTGAGGATAAATTGGGGACAGTCTTGGATCTTCAATCTTCAATCTGGATTTGCGCCTGTCTTGTGCAAACGCGGCCTGCCGCGCTTGCGGGCCAGCGCGGGCCGGCCGGTCAGCACGGCCAGCCGCGCAGCAAATTCTGCCGAGCCTGCAGCCCAGCTGCCACTTGCCGCGTGCCGCAAGTTCTTTGCCATCGCGTCCGGCACGCCCTGCGCCAGCAGGTCGCGGTAACCCGCCTCGCGTTCAAATGGCGTGTTGCCCAGGGCCCAGAACTCGGGCGGCTGGTGCAGCCAGGGCTGCGCCGACTGGGCGCTGCGGTGCAGCGCGCTGCTGCGCAACCCGTCGTCGCCAGCGCTGTCCAGGAAAACCATGGCCTGCAAACGGGTGGCGCCCGGTTCAAGCACCGCGCATCGGTAGCGGCCATCCCACAAAGTGCCATGCCCCCCATGGCGCCGGTTGTAGGCCGCCACATAGCGCCTGCCAAGAGCTTGCATCATCCTTGTCAGCGCGACGGGATCGTCGGGCTCCAGCATCAACCAGGCTTCATGCGGCAGCAAGGCGTAGCCCTGGACCTTGACCCTGTGCTTCGACGCAGCCAACTGCAGGGCCTGCAGCATCTGTTGCCTGTCGATGGCGTCGTTGAAGGCCAGGCGCGCGCTGTGCGCGCGCTGCAGCACCAGGTGGCTGTGGCCGGCCACCGCCAAGCGGCTCAGTCGCGCCATCGCGCAGTCAATACGTCGCTGACAGTGCCGCAGACAGTGTCGCTGACATTGTTGCCAACAGTGCCGCTGACAGTGCCGCTGACAGTACCGCTCACTGTGCTGATCACTGTGCTGAACGCTGCAGCGCGTCGGCAAAAGGTTGGCGCCCAGTCAATCGCAGGTACTCCCGCAGTGCAAAGCGGTCCGTCATGCCGGCGATGTAGTCGGCGACCGTGCGGGGCAGGGCCTGGTGTTGTCCGGAGCGCGCAGCCTGTGCATGCTCCAGCGGCATCTGCAGCGGGTCTTCGGTGTAGACCCTGAACAATTCGGTGACCACCGTCTTGGCCTGGTCCGTGACCTGTTGCACCTGCGGATGGCGGTAAAGCGCTTCGAACAAGAAGTGCTTGAGCTGTGTGGTCTGCAGCCGCATGGCTGTGCTCAGGGCGGCCAGCGGCGGCAGTGCGCGCACGGCATCGCTGTTGGTCGGTGCCAGTGCCTGCACTGCGCTTTGCGTGCAGTGCACCAGGTCGTGCACCTGCGCTGAGAGCATGCGCCGCAAGGTTTCGCCGAGCAGCCTGCGGCCCAGCAAGCCGGGGTGTTCTTGCAATGTCTGCGTTTGCCAGTGGTGCAGCAGCGGCACCTGCATGATCTGGTCTTCGTCCAGCAAACCCGAGCGCACGCCGTCGTCGATGTCATGCGCGCTGTAGGCCAGTTCGTCGGCCAGGTTGACCAGTTGTGCTTCCAGGCTGGGTTGGCTGCCGTCAATGAAGCGCTGCGCCGGGCTCTTCGGTTCTGCTGCAACCAGGCGGCGCGCATTGCGGGCAGAGCAGTGTTTGAGGATGCCCTCGCGCGTTTCGAAGCACAGGTTCAAGCCGTCGAAACTTGCGTAGCGAATCTCCAGCCTGTCGACCACCCGCAGACTTTGCAAGTTGTGCTCGAAGCCGCCGTGCTCGCGCATGCATGCGTGCAGCGCATCCTGACCGGCGTGGCCAAATGGCGTGTGTCCCAGGTCATGCGCCAGTGCGATGGCCTCGACGAGATCCTCGTTCAACGCCAAGGCGCGCGCTGCGGAGCGCGCCAGTTGGGCCACTTCCAGCGAATGCGTCAGGCGGGTGCGGAACAGATCACCTTCGTGGTTGATGAAGACCTGCGTTTTGTAGACCAGGCGCCTGAAGGCCGTGCTGTGCACGATGCGGTCGCGGTCACGTTGGTGCTCGTTGCGCGGCGGTGCGGCGGCTTCTGCGACGCGGCGACCACGGCTTTGACGCGGGTCGCAGGCCCAGGATGCCAGAGCGTCCAGTTGCATCTTCAGCGGCGCAGTGCTGCTGCCACCGCCTGAAGGTCTGCAGCCGGTGTTGCAATGCCGGGCGCCGCTTGTGCCGGGGCTTTTTCAGACGCTTTTACCGCCGCTTGTGCGGCCGCTTTTGCCGCCGCTTTCGCTGTCGCCTTCGCCACCTCGCTGTGCCGCTGGATCACCCGCATCACCATGTCGTCGCCGGCCGGGCGCAGGCCTGCGCGGCCGGGCGTTTCGATCACCACAAAGCGGATGGCCCCGGCTTCGGCCTTCTTGTCGAGCCGCATCAGTTGCAGCCAACGCTCGGCAGGCATCGCGGGCGCCTGGGTGGGCAGGCCGGCGGCTGCGATGATGCGCTGCATTCGCTGCGCAAAAGCCGCGTCCACCAGACCCAGCTCTGCTGACAGGTCTGCCGCCAGAACCATCCCACACGCCACCGCTTCGCCATGCAGCCACTGGCCATAGCCCAGACCGGTTTCGATGGCATGCCCAAAGGTATGGCCAAAGTTGAGAATGGCCCGCAGGCCGCTCTCGCGCTCGTCCTGGCCCACCACCTGGGCCTTGATCTCGCAGGAGCGCTGGACGGCGTGCACCAGCGCTGCGGGCTCGCGCGCCAGCAACTGCGGCAGCTGCGCTTCGATCCAGTCCAGAAACGGCATGTCCGCGATGGGCCCGTACTTGATGACTTCGGCCAGCCCTGCGCGCAACTCGCGATCTGACAGCGTGGCGAGTGTGGCCAGATCGCAGACCACCCGATGCGGCTGGTAGAAGGCGCCGATCATGTTCTTGCCCAGCGGGTGATTGATCGCGGTCTTGCCGCCCACTGAAGAGTCCACCTGCGCCAACAAGGTGGTGGGCACCTGCACAAAGGGCACACCGCGCATGTAGCTGGCGGCTGCAAAACCCGTGATGTCGCCCACCACACCACCGCCCAGCGCAAACAGCACTGTCTTGCGGTCGCAACTCTGGCCCAGCAGGTGGTCGAAGATCAGATTCAGGCTGTCCCAGTTCTTGTGTGCCTCGCCGTCGGGCAACAGCACCTGGCTGATCCGGCCGTAGTGCTGATTCAACGCGCGCTGCAGTGCAGCGCCGTAAAAACCGAAAACAGCGGGGTTGCTGACGATGACTGCGTGGCTGGCCTTGGGCAAGCCCTGCCAGGTTGCGGCTGAACCGAGCAAGTCGGCGCCGATGATGATGTCGTAATTGCCGCCCGGGGTCTGCACATGCAGCGGATGTGCAGCTGTCTGGGCTGCGGAGGTCGAAGTCATGACCGCCGAGTGTACGGTGGCCAGGATGGCGGGCAGCAGCCCCAACCAGCCTGCGCGTCTCAACCCGTCCTGGCGGCGTGGCCGGTGACCGACGAGGGCACCTGATCAGGGTGCACCAGGCCGGCCAGCTCAAGCTGCATCAACACCATGTTGATCAGGGCGGGCACCGAAGGCCGAGCTGCTTCAACGACAAAATGTGCCGTGCGGCGATACAGCGGATCGCGCTCACGAAACAGCTCGCGCAACTTGCGCAATGGGTCTGCGACTTGCAGCAGCGGCCGGTTCTGGTCGTTGCGCAGCCGCCTGAACAGTTCTTCGGGTGTCGATCGCAGGTAGATGACATGCGAGCGCGAGTGCAGGGCGTCGCGGTTGGATGGCCGCAGCACGGCACCGCCGCCTGTAGCCAGCACCTGGCCGGTTTGACCGCTCAGCACGTCGATCACGTCCTGTTCGAGCTCTCTGAACCGCTCTTCACCCTGGACCTCGAAAAGGGCCCGCACTGTCATGCCGGCGCGCCCTTCGATTTCCTGATCGCTGTCAACGAATCGCAGACCCAGTTGACGCGCCAGGTGCTTGGCCACCGTGGACTTGCCGCATCCGGGCATGCCCACGAGAGACAGGCTCAAGGGGACGGGCACAGCGACGGTGGCGCGGTGGCGCGCAAGACGGCGACGCTGACGGTTGTTGCCAGGCCGGCGGGCGAGGTGAAGGTGATGTTGATCACCCCGCTCGATACAGCAGGGTCGTTGAATGTGTAGCCGATGCCCACCAGAGAAGCCTCCAGTGTGTCTGGCACTCGGCTGCCGCCGGCGACAGTAACGGTCAATCCAGTGCCCACGGTCGTTGCAGTGACCAAGGTGCCTGCAGCCATCGGGTTCAGGCGCGGAAACTGCACATAGTCCAGCAGCGGATCAAAACTGGATGGGTTGTTGAAGGGTCGCCGAATCCTGCCGGGGTTGTTGTCGGCAACGATGAACGTCAAGACACCTTCGGATCCACCGTACCAGCTGTCGCCTGCTACGACCGTATAGATGTTGGTGTCCACCACTGCAGGTCCGTCCTGCAGTCGCACTTTGCGACAACTAGCGCTCAATCTGGAGGTGTCGGCCCACAACGGGCGCGCGCTGGAGGTGGATAGAACCGTCTCGGCAGCACGCCGCACATAGACCTGCCCCGCACCGCTCCAGCGTCCATCGCAGGTGCCGGGCACACTGGGGATCGAGGCGCTCAAACCCAGCAGTGGGCTGGTGTTCCGCACGCAGGTGGAAGCGTTGTTGATCTCCAGCGGAATGAACTCTTCGTCCCTGGCATCAAAGAAGCCGTCGAAGACCCGATCTTTGAAGATGTCGCCCAGATCCTGAAACGGCTCGAAGAAGTCGAAAGTGTTGTTGCCGTTGAGGTCGACGAAGGACTCTTCACCCAAGGCATAAGCCACGATCGTCACGCGGCCGTCCACCGGCCTGGGTTCTGAGGACACGAAGTTTGCAACCGTGCGTGAAATGCCGTTGGCTTGGGCGATCTGGCGAACCGCTTCAATTTGCCCGCCTTCGGTCACGAAGTTGACGGAGGTGCCCACCGGTACCGGGTTGCCGCTGCGGTCCGCAGCGATGATCTGGTAGGTGTTGGCCGTGCCGTCAATGTTGTAGCCCTCGATGTTCTTGGTGCCTTGAGAGAGAGAAAAATTCAGCTGCGAGGGCAAACCGATCGCCACACTGAGGTTGCTCGACACGGTGGCGATATCAGGAATCGCCCGCAGCCTGGCGTTGATGCGCACTGGCGTCGGCAGGGTGCCCGAATTGACCCTGGCAGTGACACGGCCCTGCGCGTTGGAGCGCAGGATCACCGGATTGGCCGATGCAGGGTTGACCGATTCGACGCCACGACCTTCCATCGTGACACCGCCAGCACCAGTTTGCAGGCGCAACTCGATGTCGAGCCCGGGCAAGGCGTTGCCGGCCGCATCGCGCGCTTCGAAGCTCACCAGCGAGGACTCCACGAAGCCAGAGCCGCGAAGGAAAATCTGCTCCGGGCTGGCACCGATGAAAGCGATGCTCGAGCCACGCGGCGCGGCAATGGGCAGCGTCAGGGTGCGAGCAGCGCCGGTAGCGGTCACGGTGGCCTGCAATTGGTCCGACACCTGCACGGCACCGCAGCCGTTGTCGCGGTATTGCATGAAGACGGTGTTGCTGGTCGCGGTGATGTCCGCCGGTGAGAGCGTGGCCTTGCCTTGCAGCACGCAAGACGAGGACACCGTGATGTTCACCGGTGAGGTCACTGACGCGCCGGTCAGCGTCAGTGTCAAGGTCGTCTGGCCATAAGCAGGCAGAGGGTTGAGGTCGGCACTGAATGCATCCAGACTGACCGCAGTAGCCTGCACCTGAAAACCGCGCATGGACTCCAGTGGGTTGCCGCTGATGCTGACCTTGGCGACCACTTCGTCAGCGCCTGCCGAGGTCGCTTGCGTTGGCGAAAGCACCACCACTGCGCGGCCTTCGGTATCTGTCAGTTGCGTCTGGACGTTGGTCTTGGCCAAGCCGCGCACGACCGAGAAAGTGACGATCTGGCCAGGTACGGCGTTGCCCTGCGCGTTTCTGACCGTGGCAGTGACGGTGGCGGGTGATGCGGCGCTGATCGAGGTGCTGGTGATGTCGAGGCCCAGAGTCGGCAAAGGCACGGGCACAACCACGCTGCCGCCTGTGCCAGCGCCACCCGTGCCACCGCCGCTGCCCCCACCGGAAAAAGCTGGTGCGCCTTCGCCGCCACCGCCGCCGCCGCAAGCGACCAGCACCAGCAGCGCCAACAAGGAAATGAGTTTCTTGATCATCGTCATGGTCGTGGTCCTGCATCGTTCAGGCGCGTATGTGGCCTGGCGAGACTTCAATCGAAGCGTGCTCTACTGGAGGTCCTGCCGGCAAGCGCCTGTCAGCGCGTGGCAGACCTGTCGGTCACGATCTTGGGTGTGATGAAGACCAGCAGTTCGGTCTTGCGTGTGCTTCTGACCCGGTTCTGGAACAGCAAGCCGATGTACGGGATGTCGCCCAGCAGCGGCACCTTGTTGATCTCGTTTTGCTCGTCCTGGGTGTAGATACCGCCGATGACCACGGTGCCGCCGTTTTCTACCAAGACCTGCGTCTGCACCTGCTTGGTGTTGATGGCTGGCCCGGCTGCGGTCAGTGCGCCGCGGCTGTCCTTGTTGATCTCCAGGTCCAGGATCACGTTGCCTTCGGGCGTGATCTGCGGTGTCACTTCCAGGCGCAAGCTGGCTTTCTTGAACTGCACGGACGTGGCGCCGCTGGAGGTGGCTTGCTGGAAGGGGATCTCTTCGCCTTGCTCGATGCGTGCTTTCTGCTGGTCGGCTGTGATGACACGCGGGCTCGAGACCACGTTGCCTTTGCCTTCGGCCTCCAACGCCGAGATTTCCAGGTTCAGGAAGCGGTTGGCGGTGGCGCCAAACAGTGACAAGGCAAAAGTGGCTGCATTGCCGCCGCCAAAAGCCCCGGGGTTGGCAGGCAGGTTGACGAATGAGTTGTCACTGAAACTGTAGCCAGGCCCCTGCAGCGTTTGTGCGCCCACCGCGTTGTAGTTGCCGCCCACCGTGATCCGGTTGTCGCCACCCAGTCCGTAGCCTGGCGTGCCGCCTCGAATGCCGCGCAGATCCGAGCCGCCCAGCTTGATGCCCAAGGTGCGGCCGAAGCTGTCGTCGGCTTCGACGATGCGGGCTTCGATCAGCACCTGGCGCACCGGGATGTCGATCTTGGCGATCAGCGACTGGATCTCTTCGAGCTTGCTCGGCACGTCGGTGACGAACAGCTGGTTGGTGCGGGTCTCGAAGATCACGCTGCCGCGCGGTGACAGGATGCGGGTGGCTTGCCCGGAAGAGGTGTTGGTGTTGCCCAGGCTCTGGCCCGTCAGGCCCTTGGCCACCTCTTCAGACTTGGTGTAGTTGAGCTGGAAGGCCTGCGTACGGGTGGGCTCGAGTTCGGCAAGCTTCTTCTTTGATTCCAGCTCCAGCTGCTCTTTGGCCGCCAGTTCGTCCTTGGGTGCGATCCACAGCACATTGCCGTTCTTGCGCACGCCCAGGCCTTTGCTTTGCATGATGATGTCCAGCGCCTGGTCCCAGGGCACATCCTTCAGGCGCAGCGTGACGTTGCCGGTGACGGTGTCGCTGGTGACGACGTTGAAGTTGGTGAAGTCGGCAATCACCTGCAGCAGCGCGCGGACTTCGATGTTCTGGAAGTTCAGGCTGAGCTTCTCGCCCTGAAAGCCGGCACCCTGAGTCAGCTTGTTGGGGTCGACCTTGACCTGTCGCACCTCCAGCACAAACTGGTTGTCGCTTTGGTAGGCGCTGTGCTCCCAGGCCCCGGTGGGCTCGACGATCATGCGCACGCGGTCCCCGTTCTGGAACGTGGTGACGGTCTTGACCGGCGTGCCGAAGTCAGTCACATCCAGCCTGCGACGCAGCTGATCAGGCAATGTAGATCGCAAGAACTC
>JBBQIB010000069.1:0-16541 GCA_038324515.1 Burkholderiales bacterium | reverse complement strand
AGACCACAGCGAAGAAGACCGCCGACGGCTATGTGCTGAACGGGTCGAAGATGTGGATTTCCAACGCGCCCTTCGCCGATGTCTTCGTCGTCTGGGCGAAGTCAGAAGCACACGACGGCAAGATCCGGGGTTTCGTGCTGGAAAAGGGCATGGACGGCCTGTCAGCGCCCGCGATCAAGGGCAAGCTGAGCTTGCGCGCGTCTACCACCGGCGAGATCGTGATGAAGGACGTGGCAGTGGGCGAAGACGCCCTGCTGCCCGGCGTGCAGGGGCTGAAGGGACCGTTCGGCTGCCTGAACCGCGCGCGCTATGGCATTGCCTGGGGCACGATGGGGGCGGCCGAGTTCTGTTTTCATGCCGCCCGCCAGTATGGTCTGGATCGCAAGCAGTTCGGCAAACCGCTGGCGCAGACGCAGCTTTATCAAAAGAAGCTGGCCGACATGCAGACCGAGATCACGCTGGGGCTTCAGGCCGCACTTCAGGTCGGTCGCCTGATGGACGAAGGGCGTGCAGCCCCCGAGATGATCAGCCTGATCAAGCGCAACAACTGCGGTAAGGCGCTGGATATCGCCCGTCACAGCCGCGACATGCACGGCGGCAACGGCATTTCCGACGACTTCCACATCATGCGCCACATGATCAACCTCGAGACCGTGAATACCTATGAAGGGACGCATGACGTGCATGCGCTGATCCTGGGGCGGGCAATCACGGGGATAGCGGCTTTCTGAGCCGGTACCTCTCGAACCCCTCACGCTGATCCTCTACGCCGGCAAGAGCTTTTTTCCTCGTGCTGACCACGCTGCTGCCGATCCGCGACCCGGCGGCCACGGCACCGATCTTTCTGGGCCTGACCGAAGGTGCCGGCGAAGACACGCGCCGCGCGCTGGCCAGGCGCATCGCACTAAACATGGTGCTGCTGATCAGCGGCGCGATGCTGGTGGGCTCTTATGTGCTGAAAATGTTTGGCATCTCGCTGGCCATCGTGCGGGCGGTCGGCGGCGTCATCAGCGCCAGCAATGCCTAGTCAACAACTTCATCCTGGCTTCGCTCGGCACGCGATTGGGTGCAATGCAGCCTTGCAGGTGGATCAGAACGCGGCCCAGTCTTCCTCGGACTTTTCAGCACTCTGTGACTTCGCGGCTTTCCCGACTGTGGCGGGCCTGGCAGCCTGGCGCTGGGGTGAGCCCAGTCCCGAAGCCGCTTTTGCCAGGACCTGATGGGCAGCCTGACGCGACGATGGGGTCGCTGCCTTGGCACCAGACATGGCCGCCTTTGAACCAGCGCCGGGTCGCACCGATGAGACATCAGATCCGAGCTTGAACACCGAGACCACCTGCACCAAGGCCTGCGCCTGCTGCTTCAGGCTGTCCGCCGCCGCCGCACTCTCTTCGACCAGCGCCGCGTTCTGCTGCGTCACCTGATCCATCTGGCTCACTGCTTCGCCGACCTGGCTGACACCCAGACTTTGTTCGGTGCTGGCGCTTGAAATCTCACCGACGATGTCGGTCACGCGGCGGATGGAGCTGACCACCTCGCTCATCGTGGCGCCGGCCTGGTCGACCAATGCCGAGCCTGATTCCACCCGCTCCACACTGGCGGTGATCAGGCTCTTGATCTCCTTGGCGGCATCGGCACTGCGTTGCGCCAGGCTGCGCACCTCGCCTGCGACCACGGCAAAACCGCGGCCCTGCTCGCCAGCGCGCGCCGCCTCGACGGCAGCGTTCAGCGCCAGGATGTTGGTCTGAAAGGCGATGCCATCAATCACGCTGATGATGTCGGCGATCTTCTTCGAGCTGTCGTTGATGCCTTTCATCGTGTCGACCACCTGCGCCACCACCTCACCGCCCTTGATGGCGACTGCGCTGGCGCCTTGAGCCAACTGATTGGCCTGGCGCGCGTTGTCAGCGTTCTGGCGTACGGTCGAACCCAGCTCTTCCATCGAGGCAGCGGTTTGCTGCAAGCTGCTGGCCTGTTGCTCGGTGCGACTGGACAGATCCTGGTTGCCCTGGGCGATCTGCGCACTGGCCGTGGCCACACTGTCGGCGTTGCCACGCACCGTGCCCACCACCTGCGACAGGCTGGCTTGCATGCGCGACAGTGAGGCCAGCAACTGGCCCACCTCATCGCGCCCACCGTCGTCGATGGCCGCGCTGAGGTCCCCCTGGGCAATGCGGTCGGTGGCCTGTACGGCGCTGGCCAGCGGGCGGATGACACTGCGGGCAACCAGCCACGCGATCAGGCCGCCGGCCAGCGCTGCGCCTATGGCCAACCACAGCATCAGCAGGCTGGCGGTCGCCACGTCTTTGGCCGACTCTGCCTTGGCCTGAGCCATCTGCTCTTCCTGATAGGCCGCCAGGCCATCCAGTGCCTTGAAATAATCGGACTGCGGCGCGCGCAGATCCTTCAGGATGTAGTCGCGGGCGCCGGCCATGTCGTTGGCTCGGCCCAGATCGATGGCTTTGCCCAGCACCGTGTTGTACTGAACACGTGCCGCCAGCATGGCTGCGAGGTAAGCCCTGCCCTTGTCTGTCGTGATCGACGCCTGCAGCGATTCGGACAACTTGGTATTGGCCGCCTGGGCTTCCTGAATGCGCTTGAGCTCGGCCTCCTTGGCCGTGCCGTCTTCGGTCATCGTCAGGTTGCGGATGGCCCGCTCGACGACGTTGACGTTGTCACGGATGTCACGCACCTGGTCGACCTTGACAAAGCGGTCGTCGGTCAGCAGGCGCAGGTCGTCGCCGACTTCGGCCAGCGAAGCACGGCCGATCAGAGCCACGGCCAAGCTGGCCAGGATGACGATGGCAAAGCCAATGCCGAGCCGAGCGCCGATACGAAGATTCTTGATGAATGACATGGTCTGGAACTTTGCCAAAAAGTGGTCAACACGTCCACGCCTGGTTGCTTTCTGCGCGCCTGGCCCCTGCATTTGTGCTGCTTCAAGGAGTATCGGCAGCGCGCACTGCGGCTCAAGCCCCGAACAAGCGTGCCTTGTGCCCCCAAATGACGCTGCCAGCCAAGATGGCAGCACGTTGAGCCGATACCTCAGCCTGAGCGCGGCAGTGGCGCGCCTGCTTTGGTCAAAGCAGGCTACTGCCCCGGCTTGAACCCCGAAGCCTTGATCACCGGCCCCCAGCGGTCAAAGTCCTGCTGCATGAGGGTGCCCAATGTCTTGGCATCCAGCCCGGTGGGCAACAAGCCCATGTCCTGCAGGCGTTTGTTGACGCCAGGGTCCTGGATGGCCTGCATCGCGGCTTTGCTCAAGCGCTCGAGCACCGCAGGCGGTGTGCCGGCGGGTGCAAACAGGCCGTACCAAGGTTCGGCCACCAAGTCGTAGCCCAGCTCTTTGAAGGTCGGCACTTGCGGGAATGCCGGGTCTCGCTTCTCACCTGCCACTGCCAGCAAGCGGGCCTTGCCGGCATCGGTGACGCTGCGGATGTCGGCCACCAGCGTGGAGGCGGCGGCGATCTCGCCCGAGGCCAACGCCAGCATCGCAGGCGCAGTACCTTTGTAGGGCACATGGGTCAGCTCGATGCCGGCGCTGCGCGCAAACATCACACCGAAGAAATGCGGCAGACTGCCCGGTGCGGCCGAGGCGTAGAAGCCGTTTTTCTTGGGGTCCGTCTTGACCAGCGCGACGTACTCGGCCAGCGTGCGTGCCGGCACCTCGGCGTTGACGCCCCAGCCCAGTTGGAAGTTGCTCAGGTGCGCCACCGGTGCAAAGTCGGTGAAGGGGTCGTAACGCATCTGGCCGGCAAAAGAATGCGGAAAGATCGAGATCGCAGCCACCGGCGACATCAGCAGCGTCAAGCCGTCGGGCGCAGCGGCTTTGAGCGCTTCTGCGGCGATGCGGCCCCCTGCGCCGGCCTTGTTCTCGACGATCACCGTCTGACCGAGGATGCGGCCCATGGCCTCCGCTGTCACCCGCGTCAAGCTGTCGGAGGTGGCGCCGGCCGGAAAGCCCACCAGAATCTTGACGGTGCCTTGCTGGGCCGCAGCAGGCCCGGCAAAACCGAGTGCTGCGCAAGCGGCCAGCAACACCGCGCGCAGCCCGTGAAAGTTGATTCGCATGAAGGCTTCTCCAAAGATGAGATGAAAGGTCGAGGACCGACGGCCGAGGGTCAGCGGCTGAGCAGCGAGGGCGCAGTGCCGCAGCCAGACTTGAGTCGGCGCAGGGTTTGAACCAACAAAAATTGTACGTTCGCACTTTCGTGCGGCGCCATCGGCCCAAACCCCACAAAAAGGCCCAAGCCGCCTGATACGCTCGTGGAATGCGAATTCCCGCGATCCCCGCGATTTGGCGCGCACGGGCGACACGCGCTTTCGGGCCCTGGGTCCAGTCAGTCGACGAAGCGGTGTTGCGCGCCGACGCGCAAGCCGGCTTGCTGGGTGCGCTGATCGTTTTGCCGCAGGGCATCGCTTTTGCTGCCTTGGCCGGGCTGCCGCCGGCCTGGGGCCTGTACACCAGCATCGTGCCTTGCATCGTGGCGGCGCTGGCCGGCTCCAGCCGGCTGATGGTCTCAGGGCCTACCAACGCCACCTCGCTGGGCCTGGCGGCCATGCTGGCACCGCTGGCAGCCACCACCAACCCCAACTACTTGCTGCTGGCGGTGGGTGTGACGCTCGGTGTGGGCCTGATGCAAGCGGCGCTGGGCCTGCTGCGCATGGGTGTGCTGACCAACTTCATCTCGCCTTCGGTGATGTTGGGCTTCATGACCGGCGCTGCTGCGCTGATCGCGCTGCACGCGGTCGAAGACATCGTCGGCGACTGGCCTGAGCGGTTGGTGGCCATCGTCACCGTGGGGGTGGCGCTGTACGCGCGGCGCTGGTTTTCTTCAGGCCAGCACATGCTGCTGGCGCTGGTGGCTGGCGGGGCGGTGGCGGCGCTGCTGAACTGGCAAGGCTGGGACACGATGCAGGTGGGTGCCGTGCCACGGGCGTTGCCCGAGTTCGACGCGCCGCCGATGAGCTGGGACGAAATCAAGCGCGTAGCCGGTATCTCGTTCGCGCTGGCCATCATTTCTTTGGGCCAGACGGTGGCCATCGGCAAGGCTCTGGCGGCCCGCCACGGCGAGCACTTCGACCCCAACCGCGAGTGCCTGGGGCAGGGCTTGTCCAACATCGCGGGTTCTTTCTTCTCGTGCATGGTGTCCACCGGCTCGCTCAACCGCACCGCGATGAGCGAGCAAGCCGGTGCACGCAGCCCGCTGGCCGCCGTTTTCTCTGGGCTGATGGTGGTGGGGCTGCTGGTGCTGGCCGCACCTGTGCTCAAGTTCATCCCGATGGCGGCCATCGCCGGCCTGCTGCTGCTGGTGGCCTGGGGCCTGCTGGACTTTGGCGAGTGGAAGCGTGTGCTGAGGATGGACCAGACCGAAGCCGCCATCGCCGCCGGCACACTGATTGCCACGTTGACGATGTCGCTGGAGATTGCCGTGCTGGGCGGCGTGGTGGCCTCGTTGATCACCTACCTGTACCGCAGCGCACGCCCGGCCATGCGCTCGCTGGGCTTTGACAAGTCCTTCACCGAAGACGCGCACCGGCCCTTTGTGGTCATCGACGCCAACCAGCCCCAGCCGCCGCCCGAGTGCCCACAGCTCAAGCTGCTGCGCATGGAGGGCTCGGTCTACTTCGGCGCGGTGGGCCACGTGGCCGAGCACCTGCACATGCTGCGCACCGAGGACCACCCCGCGCGACGACTGATGGTGATGAGCAAAAGCATGAGCTCGATCGACCTGGCCGGCGCCGACATGTGGGAGACCGAGCTGAAGCGGCGGCGCGAGATGGGCGGTGACCTGTACTTTCACCGCCCAAGGCCGCAAGTGCTGGCGCTGTGGGAGAAGAGCGGCTTTGTCGACAACATCGGCCGCGACCACATCTTCGACAGCAAACGCATCGCCATCGCCACCATCGTGCCGCAACTGGACGACGCCATCTGCGCCGCTTGCACCAGCCGCATCTTCGACGAATGCTGGCACCGGCCAGGCGCCGTACCTTTCAGGCCGGTGGCACCGCTGGCCCCTGGAGACCCGGATGCCGATGCCGACGACGACAACATCGGCGGCGCCTTGGTGGGGGCCTGGGGCCCAACGCTGCCCAAGCAAAACCCCAGCGACTGAGGCAGCACAAGAGCATCAAGCGCTCAGCCACGCAGCAGCGCTCAGGCGCTGACGCCAGAAGCCGACACCGTCACCGGCCGCGCGGCACCCAGGCGGCTCTGCGCCGGCCTGTTGCTGTAGACCACGATGCCGTGGCCCCAGAAGTCTGGGTAGCGGCGCATCGGTGCAAAACCATGTTGCAGCATCAGCGCGTGTCCAATGGGGTTGTTGTAGACGACGATGCGCTCTCGGCCGGCATCCACCTGCGCTGTCAATGACTTCAACACCCCTTCCAGGATCGGATTTGAAAAAGGGTTGTACAGGTAGAAGAAGTTGAAGTCGTTGAAGCCTGTGAAGCTGCGCGCGTCCAGACAGTGGATCTTGACCTGGGGCCGCTGCAGCCTGGCAAAGTTGTGGCGCGCGATGGCCGCCAATTCGCTGGCCAACTCCAGCCCCTCGGCGCGCGTGAACGGAAACTGCGACAGCCGGCGCAGCGCCGAGCCCTTTGCGCAGCCGATGTCCAGTACGTTGTCGCTGGGCTGAATCCCCATTTCTTCAAAGACGCGCACCAGAAAGCGGTCGCCCGAAGGCGCCGGGATCGCCACCTCGTCGTCGTTCAAACCCAGGTCGCTGGGGTGGAGGTTGCAACGCGTGAAGTCCAGGCCCTGCCACCTCTCCATCAGGATCTGAAAGCGCAACCAGCTTGAATGGATGATGGTCATGGGTCGGGGTACGGATAGGGGTATGGATGTTGGGCGTGGGGCGTGGGGCGTGGGGTAGCAACAGGCGCCGACAGTGGCCCCAGCACCACCGCATCGGCCAGCAGTGTCTCGATCTCTGCGGGACTGTAGCCCAACGCGCGCAGCAGAGCCTGGGTCTGCGCGCCCAGTGCAGGCGGCCCTTGGCGCACCGGCAGACGCCGGCCATCCAGGCTCAAGGGCAACAGCGGCACCTGCGTGTTGACCGCCTGCCCAGCGCCGCTGGCGTCCGCAGGTATGACCAACGGCGCCAAGCCCCCGCTGGCCAGCAAGTGCGGATCGTCAAACAAAGCCTGCGGTTGCGTGATGGGCGCGTAGGGCAGACCGTTGGCTTCGAAGCGCTGGCTCAGCTCAGCGGCGCTGCTGGGCGCCAGCCGCTGGCGCAGCAGCGGCAGCAGCCAATCGCGGGCCGCCACCCTGAGGTTGTTGGTCGCCAGTCTGGCGTCTGCTTTCAAGTCGCCGAAACCAAAGGCCTCGCACAACTGCGCCCATTGCGTGTCGCTGACAGCCGCCAGAAAGATCTGCTCGCCATCTTTGACCGTGAACACGTCGTACACGCCCCAGGCGCTGATGCGATTGGGCATCGGCGCAGCGGGTTTGCCGGTGACCGCAAACTGCAGCATGTGCTGCGCCACCAGCAGCACGTTGTTCTCGAACAGCGCGCTTTGCACTTCTTGCCCTTTGCCGCTGCCGCCTTGTGCGCGGTCGCGCTGGTGCAAGGCCGCCAGCACACCGATGGCGCCAAACATGCCGCCCATGATGTCGTTGACGCTGCTGCCGGCGCGCAGCGGCTGGCCTTCGGGGCCGGTCATGTAGGCCAGCCCGCCCATCATCTGCACGACTTCGTCCAGCGCGGTGCGATGCTCATAAGGGCCGGGCAAAAAACCCTTGTGCGAGACGTAGATCAAGCGCGGGTTGAGCTGGCCCAGCGCAGCACGCCCCAAGCCCAGCTTGTCCATCGTGCCGGTCTTGAAGTTCTCGCTGAAGACATCGGCCTGCGCCACCAGCTTGAGCACGATCTCGCGGCCTCTGGGGTCTTTGACATCCACCGCCAGGCTTTGCTTGTTGCGGTTGAACATGCCGAAGAAGCCGGCACCAGAGCCCACCAGCCGGCGCGTGTTGTCACCCGCCAGCGGCTCGACCTTGATGACCTCGGCGCCCAGGTCGGCCAGGATCATGCCGCAACTGGGCCCCATCACCATGTGCGTGAACTCGACGACGCGGATGCCGGCCAGCGGCAGCGCTGGTTCGTTCGGTTCGTTCGATCCCGCCGGTTCTGCCGGTTCTGCCGGCTCTGACGGCTCGGGAAAAGTCAACTCGATCATGTAGCCGACATCACCCGCCGCCTCGCACTCAAGGCAATTGCACGCCTGCAGCCAAAGCGGCAGCCCTGACCTGAGGCGGCCAGTTGATCTGGCCCGGATCGCGTCCGCTGGCCAGACCCATCAGCAGCGCGGCCTCGCTGCCCACGTTTCTGAAGCCACGCGAGACACCGGGCGGGATGCTGATGCTGTCCAGCGGCCCCAAAGACAGACAGCGTTCGCCGTGCGGGCCCCAGAACACCTCCCACCGCCCGCTGAGCGCTACAAACACTTCCTGCGTCAGATGGTTGTGCAAAGGCGCGCTCTTGCCCGGCTCGCAGTGCACGATGTTGAGGTGAAAGTCTTCGGCCTGCAACGGCGCCTGGGGCGGCTGCCCCAGCACGCGGTAGGTGATGCGCTCACAGCCGGGGATCTGCGCGTCAAGGTAGTCCGCGGTAGGCTCAAGCGCTGCGAATCGCGCGACCCTGGCTTGCATCTCTTGCAACGAAGGGTTGGCATCGGTGATGGGGGCCACGGCGGGGCGAGATTCCATGCGCGTCAATCATCCAGTTTGGGCATTTCCAGGGCCAGGCGGGCCCACAAGCCGTTCAGACGCGTCCTGGCAGGCATTCAGAAAGGGATGTCGTCATCCATGTCGTCAAAATTGGTCGCCGTCTTGGCGGCCGGGCGGCTGGCAGGGGCGGCTGCTGCAGCAGGGCGCGCAACCGGAGCGCTGCGTTGCGCCGGGGCGCTGTAGCCGCTTTCTTCGTCACCCACGTCGCTGCTGCCGCCAGCACCACCGCCACCACCACCACCGCCGCCACTGTTGCGGCTGCCCAGCAGTTGCATCTCCATCGCGATGATGTCGGTGGCGTATTTTTCGACGCCGTCCTTGTCGGTGTACTTGCGTGTCTTCAGGCGCCCTTCGACGTAGACCGAGCTGCCCTTTTTCAGGTATTCACCGGCCACCTCGGCCAGGCGGTCGAAGAAGGTGATGCGGTGCCATTCGGTTTCTTCCTGGCGCTCACCGCTGGTCTTGTCTTTCCACTGGCGGCTGGTGGCCACAGCGATGTTGCAGATGGCTGAACCGCTGGGCAGGTAGCGCACTTCGGGGTCGCGGCCCAGGTTGCCGAGGATGATGACTTTGTTGACCGAGGCCATGGCGTGCTCCGTAGGGATGGGGTGGGGGAAGTGATGGAAGTGATGGAAGTAACTTAAGGCAGAGAAGCCGTACCAGACCCGGAATGCGGTGATACGGAGCGGCAAGGGTGCAACAAGGCTGCCAGTCCACGACCGGTGTGCCCATTATTGCGCCGGGCCGCGCCGACGGATACCTTCCTGAGGGGTGGCACCAAGGGGGGCCCACCTCAGCGGGGGCCACTGCAGGCTTGAACGCCCGGTTGCTCGCGTACGATTGCCGCATGTTGTCTGCTGCTTTCAAGGGCGCCGCCCCCGGGCGCCCGGCCAACGAGCCGCCCAGGGCGATGGAATCCACGTCTCCAGGTGCGGACCTGCCAGGCAGCCGCAGCGCCGCGCAGGTGCTGCACGAGGTCTTTGGTTACCCCGCTTTCAGGGGGGCGCAGGCCGAGATCGTCGACCACGTGGTGCACGGCGGCGACGCGCTGGTGCTGATGCCCACGGGTGGCGGCAAAAGCCTGTGTTACCAGGTGCCGGCGATCGTGCGCCACCGCGCCGGGCAAGGTGTGGCGGTGGTGGTCAGCCCGCTGATCGCGCTGATGCAGGACCAGGTAGGGGCGCTGCATGAAGCCGGCGTCAACGCGGCATTCTTGAACAGCACGCTGGACGCCGAAGAGGCGCGCGAAGTCGAGCGCGAGTTGCTGTCGGGCCGCCTGACGCTGCTGTATGCCGCGCCCGAGCGCATCCTGAGCCCGCGCTTCATGGCCATGCTGCAGGCCCTGCACGAGCGCCAGCGCCTGAGCCTGTTTGCCATCGACGAAGCGCACTGCGTCAGCCAGTGGGGGCATGACTTCCGCGAAGAGTATCTGGGCCTGTCGGCGCTGCACGAGCAATTTCCAGGCGTGCCACGCCTGGCGCTCACCGCCACCGCCGACAGCCACACGCGCAGCGACATCATCGAGCGGCTGCAGTTGCAGCGGGCGCGCCTGTTTGTCGCAAGCTTCGACCGCCCCAACATCTGCTACACGATCGCCGAGAAGACCGACCCCAAGCAGCAGTTGTTGCGCTTCCTGCGCGACGAGCATGAAGGCGAAGCCGGCATCGTCTACTGCCAGAGCCGGCGCAAGGTCGAAGACACCGCCAAGTGGTTGGGCGAAGAAGGCTTCACGGCACTGGCGTATCACGCCGGGCTGGACAGCGAGCTGCGGCGCCGCCACCAGGACCGTTTCCTGCGCGAGGACGGCATCGTGATGGTGGCCACGATCGCTTTTGGCATGGGCATCGACAAACCCGATGTGCGTTTTGTGGCCCATCTGGACCTGCCCAAGAACATCGAGAGTTACTACCAGGAGACCGGCCGTGCCGGCCGCGACGGCCTGGCCGCCAACGCCTGGATGGCCTACGGCCTGGCCGACGTGGTCAACCAGCGCCGCATGATCGACGAAAGCGACGCCGAGGAAGACTTCAAGCGCCTGCAGCGCGGCAAGCTCGATGCGCTGTTGGGCTTGAGCGAAGCGCACGATTGCCGCCGTGTGCGGCTGCTGTCCTACTTTGGCCAGCCCAGCCAGCCCTGCGGCAATTGCGACAACTGTCTGCACACGCCCGAGACCTGGGACGCTACCGAGGCCGCACGCAAGGCGCTGAGCTGCATATACCGCTTTCGCCAGAGCCCGAGCGGCCCGCCGAGTTTTGGCGCCGGCCACCTGATCGATGTGCTGCGTGGCAAACAGACCGACAAGGTGACGCAGTTTGACCACACGCATCTGTCGACCTTCGGCATCGGTGCCGACATCAGCGAAGCGCAGTGGCGCAGCGTGCTGCGCCAGCTGGTGTCTTTGGGCCACCTGCGCACCGAAGGCGAATACAACACCTTGGCGCTGACCGACAGCGCGCGTGAGGTGCTGCGTGGTGAGGTGCCGGTGAAGCTGCGCGTGGCTATCGAATCGGCTGGCCGCGTGCGCAGGTCCTCACGCAGCCGCCAGCGCGGCACTGGCGCATCTGCATCGGGAGCAGCCGGCAGCAAAGCCCCTGCCGCACTGGCACTGGACGCGCCAGCCACCGCGCGCTTTGACAACCTGCGCGCCTGGCGCGCTGAGGTGGCGCGCGAACACAACCTGCCGGCCTACATCGTCTTCCACGACGCCACCCTGGCAGAAATGGCGCGCCAGCAGCCCACCACGCTGGACGAGCTCTCGGGCATCAGCGGCGTGGGCAGCAAGAAGCTGGAGGCTTATGGCGAGGATTTGTTGCGCTTGCTGATGGGTGACTGAAGGCGGGTGACTGAAGGCGGGTAACTGAAGGCGGGTGGCTGACGGCGGGTGGCTGACGGCGGGTGGCTGACGGCAACGGGTGCCAGCGAGATCAGCTTGCCCCAATGCCCCCGATTCACTTCTTCCCTGCGACCTGGCAAGCGCATCTCAAAGGTCCGGCTCTCCGCAATGGCGGGAACACCCACCATCGGCGATGAGATATTCCTGTTTCCGCCCCCGTTTCAGCGGACAAACACGAAGCTGTTGGTCATCCGCCCATAGCTGGCGCTCGTGATGCCGTTGCGCCTCGAGCCTGAGAAGGTTTCGTGCCCGGGGCGGACCTCGGCTGTGACGCGCCCGCCGTTCTCCATCGTGATGAGCCCGGCGTGGACCGCCGCCGTGCAAACCGACGACGTCTCACCGTAGATGTCGGTACCCGTGACGCGCTCGGCGCGCCCGCCCTTCGGGCAGTCGAACACGAACTTCCGCCCCGCTTCGCGGGAGAACTGGATGATGCGGGAGCTCCACGTGAGAGAAACGGCTTCGGCCCCAGCACGGGAGGCCACCACCGGGGTCGCTGCGGGGCTGGTCCACACGACCGCGCCGGGTGCGGACGCGCAGCCGGCAGCAACAGCAGCAGCAGCGAGGAGGCAGAGCAGGGAGAAGCGCATGATTGGGCGAGGAGTCCCGCTGCCCGACAGGTTCAGCGAGGTGGATTGGGGACTGTCGGGATCGGAGATCAAAGACGGTTGCGCCGAGTATATGGCGGGACCTCGGGCTGCAACATCGGGCGCCGCCACGGGCGACAGCGCGCGGCCACTTGCGCTCCGCCATCTCTACCGCGATGGCGCGCGCCAGGACGGCCTACACCAGGTTTTGGCAAGCTTGAGGAGAGTGGCGACCCAAGACTCAGGCGGCGTTGGCCAAGACGCACCCACTCGCACCGCCCGTCCAGATGCTCAGCCATGTGGTGCCTTCGCCGTTGCACATCGTGCAGGACAAGACCATGTCCTGCTGGTTCGCCTCGGCGCAGATGTTGGAGCAATGGAGCGCAGCGGGTGCATGGCCGGGCTGCCCGGTGAGATGCAACGGAAGGGGGACTGGCTCGGCCTTGCCGCCAGGCACATCGACGGCGACGTCCCCGCGTCAGACTGCTTGCAGGCGCACGGGCCGCACCGGCTGTGCGTGCGCGTCCCAGTTCGCGAGGAGGCATTCGAATTCGAGCAACGGCATCGGCCGCGCGACGAGGTAACCCTGCAGGCTGTCGCAGCGGACCTGGCGCAGCAGATCGAGTTGCGCCGGCTCCTCCACACCCTCTGCAAGCGTGCGCATGCCGAGCGTGCGCGCCAATTCGACGATGGTGCCGACAATGGCGCGTGCGTCGTGACGGGTCGTCAGTTCGCGCACGAAGCTGCGGTCGATCTTCAGCGTGTCGAACGGAAAGCGACGCAGGTAGGCAAGCGACGAGTAACCGGTGCCGAAGTCGTCCAGGGCCACGCGCACGCCCAGCTCTCGCAACGCGTGCAGGCTGTCGAGTGCCGCTTGGGAATCGCCGATGAACAGCGACTCGGTGACCTCGATCTCCAATCGCCCTGGCGCGAGGCCGGTGCGTGCCAAGGCAGCCCGGACGATGCCTGGAAAGTCGCCGCGGAACAACTGTACTGGCGAGGCGTTGACCGACACCACCAGTGGCTGCGCCAGGCGCGCGCAGGCCAGACAGGCTTGCTCGAGGACCCAGGCGCCGATCTCGCAGATATAGCCTGATTCTTCGGCTACCGGAATGAACTCCGCCGGAGAGACATCGCCCAACGTCGGGTGCCGCCAGCGCGCCAGAGCCTCGGCAGCATGGATCCTCCAGCCGGCGATGTCCACCTGCGGTTGCCAGTGCAGGTGCAGTTCGCCGCGGAGCTCGGCGCCGCGCAGTGCCTGGTCTATGGCTGATCTTCGGCGGTGGCGCTCACCGAGACGCGGCGAGAACACCTCGAAGCGCCCACGCCCGGCCTCCTTGGCGGCATAGAGCGCCAGATCGGCATTGCCCATCAATTCGTCGAGGGATCGCCCATGCTCGGGTGCCAGCGCAACGCCAGCGCTGACGCCGAGGTGAATCTGCCGCCCCAGGGCCTCGCCAGGCTGACACAGCGCGTGCACGACGCGCCGGGCGAGCACCTGCGCGAACTCGGGATTGCCGCCATCGACGAGCAGCGCAAACTCGTCGCCGCCCATGCGCGCAACGAGGTCGGCAGGTCGCACGCAGGCCTGCAGGCGCTGGGCTACCAATGCCAACGCGGCATCGCCACAGGCGTGGCCCAACGTGTCGTTGATCGACTTGAAGTGGTCGATGTCCAGGTACATCAGCGTGAAGGGGCGCGCGCTCGACGTCAGCTTGGCCATTGCTTGCGTCAGCCGCTCGTGGAACTGGGCGCGGTTGGCCACGCCGGTGAGCGAGTCGAAGTGCGCCAACCTGGCCAGGCGTACCTGGGATTCGCGGGCCTGCGTGACGTCGGTGATCACACCACGCCAACCGCAGGCGGCCCCCTTTGAGTCGAATAGAGGCTTTGCCGTGAGCGACCACCAACGCCGTCCCTGCGAAGTGTGCACCGGCAGCGTCAGGTCACGAAAACCACGCCCCAGCGCCAGTGCCGCGCTCAGCGCGGCCAAATGCCCGGCCGCTTCCTCGTCGGCGCCATCGTGTGACAGCGCCTCGAGAAGTGTCCATGTGCGCAACTCGGCGACCTCTTGGCCCAGTGACTGCACGAGCCGCTCGGAGACATGGGTCAACAGGCCGCCGGGCCCCACTGCCCAGAGAAGGTCGCTGGCATGTTCCTCGAAGTCACGCAGCAGCAACGCAGCGATCTCTCCCCGGCGCGCCGCCTCACCCTGGCGCGCTGCCTCGCGCTGTGAGGCCAACCGGCCGCTGAACAGCCGCGCCGTGGTCAGCACGCACAGGCCCAGGGCCAGCATGTACATCGCGAGAAGGGCCATCAGGTAATAGCTCAGGGCGAGTGTGCTGGCTGCCAGCGCAATCATGCTCGCACCGCCCAGTACCGCGATGTACAGAAGCGACGCCATGGGCACCGACGCCATCGCGAAGGCACCGCCGCACAGCATGCCCAGCACAATGACAGCCAGCAAAAGCTGCAAGTCAGAACCGCCCTGCGGGAACCACGACATGACCGGTGCGCCCCAGACGAGTGCGAGCAGGCCGGCACTCCACACCACGCTGCGGATGGCCCGCCGCGAGGCCGTGGGCGCATTGCGGCCACGGTGACGAAGCCAGGCTCGCAGCACCGGGGTCCACAGCGTGGCCAGCGCCGCCAGCCAGACCATCTGACCGACCACCGGCAACTGGTCGTGTACCGCCATGATCAGCAGCATGGCATTGAAGAGGTTCGCCCCCATCATCAATGGCGACAGCCGCGTGACAGCCCGCAGCAGGTGCGCGCGCAACTCGGCCGATTCGCTGTCGGGGGAGCGATAGACGTGGAACTCGTGTCGCCACCATTCGGCCAGCCGCGTCGGCCAATGAGGACTTGGACAAGTGACGCTCATGGTGTCAATTCGGCTTTCATCGTGTTGAAGCGGGTTCCGCTCCTCCCGGCAATATCGGCATGCGCCTCGCACTGATGAGCGCGCTGGGCGCATTTGGAGCCGGCAATGGCAAGTCGGTCACGTTCGCCACTTCTCACGACATGGCCGCCACCTCCTTCACCGTCGCGCCTTTGCGAGGGCGAGACGGCGCTTGGAAAATTGCCACATTCAGCGCGAACTCACCGCCACGGTTGTCGCAGATCTGGACGGTGGCGGTGTCGACATTCTTGACATGTCGCGAGTCGTCGTGAGCGCACGGAAGGGCTGAGAGAAGGCCGCTCTGGCGCAAGTCTCTATTCCATATGGCTATGCGCTGTTTTGATCATGCGATGGCATGGAAGTCGCCAGCGTCGTTGTTCCAACCATCCGAGGAGTCGAAATGAGGCTGACAGTTTCGTCGCTTGTTTTCGCACCCAGGGACCCAAAGCTGTTCGGCACCGATGCCACGGGCGCCGCCGTGGACAACGCCATCGCCACGCTCGGGCTTTTCGACGGGAACAGCTCGACCACCGCGCCTGACGGTTTCCTGAGCATGGGCGACAAGGGCCAAATCAACTTCAACCTGTCCTCGGGCGTTGCCACCACCGGCCTCTTCCTTTACATCGGCGAAGTGGGCGACAACGGCGAAGCCGCTGCTGGCACCATCACAGTGAGAAACACGCCGGTCAGCATCGCCGAACCCGGCACCTTCGCGCTGGCAGGCCTGGCGCTTGCTGGTCTTGGGCTGCTTCGCTCTCGCAAGGTGGCCTGACGGTTGCAGCCCTCGCCAGCGGCGCTTTGCAAGGGTCCGGGCGTGTATTGAGGATTTCGACTCGGTGAGGCGACTCGGTGAGGCGAATGTCGCCGATGAGTCGTCCACAGACATCCCGCAGGCCGTTGCTTGAGCCAGGTTTGCAGTCGCAAATCACCCGCTGCCCTGCGGCCGCAGCACGGATCATGGATCGAGAGCAGGGGGCTCGGATGCTGGTGCAGTGCGGGCTCAAGCCAGGATCGTGACGGCCGTGGTGGCAGCCATCTGCGGCATCACGCCCGTGGTGTCTGACAACGAAACCACGGCAACCACCAGCAGCACGGTGGTGCAGACAGAAGCGAGGGCGGCAACGATACGGGCGGACTTGGAGCTGAATTTGGGGGCGTTCATGGCGGTTTCCTTGGGTAGAAGAGGAGCTGGGGTCAGGGGTCGACGCTTGGGTCGGGCGTGAGCTGAATCAGCGCAGGGTGTGTGCAGAGATGGATGCGCTGGCAACCATCTGTGTCTGGATGGCTGGGGCCTTGGCGCTGAGATCGCCGTGGGCGTTCTGGGCCAGCGAGGCGACCGAATCGAACAGCACGACGGTCAAAAGAAGGGAAGCAACGGCGGAGATCAGGCGGGGGGTGGTGTTCATGGCGGGGGTCCTTTGCGGGGTGGTGCAC
>JBBQIB010000068.1:0-16551 GCA_038324515.1 Burkholderiales bacterium | reverse complement strand
GCAAGAACGCCAAATTCCACGACGGCACACCCGTCACTGCCAAAGACGTGAAGTGGAGTTTCGATCGTGCCTGCACGGTGGGCGGCTTTGCCACCTTCCAGATGCGCGCTGGCTCACTGGAAAAGCCCGAGCAGTTCGAGGTCGTGGACGACCACACCTTCCGCGTCAAGTTCATCCGCAAAGACAAGCTGTCGATGAACAACATGGCTGTGCCCGTGCCCTGTGTTTACAACAGCGAATTGGTGAAGAAAAACGCGACGCCGCAAGACCCCTGGGGCTTGAACTGGACGCGCAACAACACGGCAGGCGGCGGTGCCTACAAGGTCGAGGCCTACCGGCCGGGCCAAGAGATCATCTACGTGCGCAACGACGACTGGAAAAACGGCCCGATGCCGAAGTTGCGCCGCATCGTGCAGCGCGAAGTGCCCAGCGCCGGCAACCGGCGTGCCCTGCTGCTCAAGGGCGACATCGACATGACCTACGACATGCCGCCCAAGGACTTTGCCGAACTGGCCAAGGACGGTGGCAGCGTCAAGGTGGCGACGATGCCGATCGAAAACGCACTCCTGTACCTGGGCATGCTGAGCAGCACCCCACCGTTCGACAACGTCAAGGTGCGCCAGGCGGTGGCATTTGCCATCCCCTACGACCGCATCAAGGACAACGCCCTGTACGGCCGGGGTGCGCCAATGTATGGTGGCAAGAATCCCGTCAAGTCGATCGCCTGGCCGCAGCCCGCGCCCTACAACACCGACCCCGTCAAAGCCAAAGCGCTTTTGACCGAGGCTGGTTACCCCAACGGCTTTGAGACCACGCTGAGTTTCGATCTGGGCGGCGCCACGGTGAGCGAGCCCACGGCCATCCTGATCCAGGAGGCCCTGGCCGGCATCGGCATCAAGGCACAGATCAACAAGATCCCCGGCGCCACCTGGCGCGCTGCGCTGCTGAAGAAAGACCTGCCGATGATCGTCAACCGCTTTGGCGGCTGGCTGGACTACCCCGAGTACTTCTTCTACTGGTGCTACCACGGTCAGAACGCGGTCTTCAACACCATGAGTTACCAGAACCCGAAGCTGGACAAGGAAATCACCAACGCCCGGTTTGCAGAGAGCAAGCCGATCTATGACGCCTCGGTGCGCGAGATGATCCAGATCGCCTTTGACGAAGTGCCGCGGGTGCCGATGTTCCAGCCCAGCCAGGATGTGGCGATGCGCAGCGACATTGGTGGCTACATGTACTGGTTCCACCTGCAGCCCGACTATCGGCAGATCGTCAAGGCTTGAGGCATCCACCCATGGACATGACGGCCTACATGGACGTACAGTGCCAGCTGCTCGGGCTTGAGCTGGCGCCTGAGCACCGGCCCGGCGTGCTGCGCTATCTGCAACTGGTGGCCACGATGGCGCCGCGTGTGATGGACTTTGAGCTGGCGCCGGCGGATGAAGTTGGGCATCTTTTCGTGCCGGTTGAAGCCCCCAGCGGCGGCACAACGAGCGTACCCGCATCCGCCGCAGGTTCGGGCTCGGGCTCGGGCTCGGGCCCAGAGGCCACCCCATGACAGCCAGCGCATTGAGCCGCGTGCAGCAGGCGCTGCAGCGAATCGCCGCCAGCGACCCTCAGGTCAACGCCTTCACTGCCGTGTTGGCCGAGCGGGCGCTGGCACGCGCCACAGCGGTGGATGCCAGTGGCCAACAAGGCCCGCTGGTCGGCATGCCCTTTGCCGTCAAGAACCTCTTTGACGTGCAGGGGCTGGCCACGCTGGCCGGCTCCAAGATCGAGCGTGAGGCGGCCCCGGCCAAGCGAGATGCCGTACTCGTTCGCCGGCTGGAGGCCGCTGGCGCAGTGCTGGTCGGCGCGCTGAACATGGACGAATACGCCTACGGCTTCACCACTGAAAACACGCACTACGGCCCGACCCGCAACCCGCACGACCTGAGCCGCCTCAGCGGCGGCTCTTCGGGTGGATCAGCGGCTGCGGTGGCTGCTGGCCAGGTGCCGCTGAGCTTGGGCTCGGACACCAACGGTTCGATCCGTGTGCCGGCTTCCTTGTGCGGGGTGTTTGGCCTCAAACCCACCTTTGGCCGGCTGCCGCGCACCGGCAGCTATCCCTTCGTCGGCAGCCTGGATCACCTGGGGCCTTTTGCTGCCGACGTGCTGACCCTGGCACAGGCTTACGACGCGATGCAGGGTGATGACCTGGAAGACCCTGCGCAGGCCCGTCGCCCAGTGCAACCCACGGCAGGGCTGCTGCAGCGGGGCACTGAAGGCTTGCGCATCGGCGTGCTGGACGGCTGGTTCAGGAGCATGGCCACGGCCCCTGCGGTGGCGGCGGTAGACAAGCTGGCCCAGGCCCTGGGCGGCCAGCAAATGGCAAGCATGGTCGGCAGGGTCGATTGGCCAGAAGTCGACCGCGCGCGCACTGCGGCTTTTCTGATTACCAACGCCGAAGGCGCTGCACTGCACTTCAACGACCTGAAGTCCCGCGCGCAAGACTTCGAGCCCTTGTCGCGCGACCGATTCCTTGCGGGTGCCTTGCTGCCTGCCACCTGGATTCAACAAGCCCACCGTGTGCGGCACTGGTTTGCGCGCCAGGTGGCAGAGTCATTCGCCGACGTGGATGTGCTGCTGGCGCCTGCCACGCCTTGTGTAGCCCCTGCGATCGGCACCGAGTGGCTGGAGATCAACGGCCAGAAGTTGCCCGCCCGCGCCAGCATGGGGTTGTTGACGCAGCCGGTGTCATGCATCGGGCTGCCAGTGGCAACGGTGCCGGTTTGGGGCATGGACCCGGCAGCACCGCATTTGCCGATAGGCGTGCAGATCATCGCCGCGCCCTGGCGCGAAGACCTGTGCTTGCGCGTGGCCCATGCACTGCAAGCGGCTGGGCAAGTCAGTGCGCCGACGGCCAAACTGCACAGCTGAAACCAAGCCTGCCCACAAGCCTTTCTCAGCCCACCCCAACAAGACAACGCCCCCATGAAGATCAACGATCCCACTGTGATCACCGAAGTCAGCGCTGCATTTGCGCGCTACGAAGATGCGCTGATCCACAACAAGGTCGAGGTGATGGATGAGCTGTTCTGGGACTCCACCCACACCATGCGTTATGGCGTGGGTGAAAACCTCTACGGCATCGCTCAGATCCGCGACTTTCGCAACAATCGCCCGGCCGCTGCGCTGAAGCGCACGCTGAGCAACACCGTCATCACCACCTACGGCAACGACGCCGCCACCGCGATGACCGAGTTCCGCCGCGAAGGCGGCAACAAGCTGGGCCGCCAGAGCCAGACCTGGTGCCGCATCGACGGCCGCTGGGTGGTGGTGGCAGCGCATGTTTCCTTGATGCTCGACTGAATCCTGCGCATGGCTTCAAGAGCTGATCAAACCGGCATGCGCCCCGAGCAAGCTCGATCCCTGACACGTCCCTGGTCCTCAACCTGCCACTGAAAGACCGACGCATCATGAGCAAGCCTCTCAGAGTTCTCACTGCCGTGCAACGCCGCCACCTGCTGACTGTCGGTGCACTGGCCAGCGCCTCGATGCTGCTGCCGGGTGCCCTGCGCAACCAGTTGGGGGCTGGCCAACACCGCGAGGCGGCCCACAAAGGCGCAGAGATCATCCTGCGCA
This sequence comes from Burkholderiales bacterium, assembly GCA_038324515.1. Taxonomy (GTDB): domain Bacteria; phylum Pseudomonadota; class Gammaproteobacteria; order Burkholderiales; family Burkholderiaceae_C; genus Rubrivivax. The sequence continues at coordinate 12,927 of JBBQIB010000068.1, read as the reverse complement.
CGGCCGGCTGCACCGCACCGATCCGCCAAGCCTGGCAGATCACCAACCAGGCGAATGCGTTTCAGAACCTGGCCATCACCGCCAGTGTGTGCCTGTGCGGCAGCAACGGCAGTTTCGACAGCATGGGTGAAGCCATGTTCTGCAACTTCGACGGCACGCTGATGAGCGCCGGCGGCGGCCGGCCCGACGAGATCATCAGCGCAGAACTGCGGCCCGACCTGGTACGCGAAGCGCGTGCGCACTGGGGCGTCGAGAACAACCCCTACCAACTCTGGCACCGGGGCTGCACAGCTGTCAAAGGCGGTGCCCAGGACTGCCCCTGCACCTTCATGCAGGATATGGTGGCGGGCCGCTGCAAGCTGCCATGGGACGCCAGCGTTCAGGTACGCGACGGCACACCCTGCGGCTTTGATGCGCCCACGCGCAGCTGCAGCGGCGCCGAGCCGAGCCCGCTGGAGGGCTGAGATGGCGAACGCCCAGGTCAGCATCAACGTCATCGTCAGCGTCAACGCCAACCCTTACCCCTGGCCGTACAACGGCCAACTGCATCCCGCCAACACCGCATTGGTGGTGATCGACATGCAGACCGACTTCTGCGGCAAAGGCGGCTATGTGGACAGCATGGGCTACGACCTGCGCCTGACACGCTCGCCGATCCCGGCCATCCAGCGTGTGCTCAAGCGCATGCGTGATCTTGGCTTTCACATCATCCACACCCGTGAGGGCCATCGACCCGACCTGTCCGATCTGCCGGCCAACAAGCGCTGGCGCTCGCAGCGCATCGGCGCGGGCATCGGTGACGCCGGGCCTTGCGGCCGCATCCTGGTGCGTGGCGAGCCAGGCTGGCAGATCATCCCCGAGCTGGCACCGCTGCCCAACGAAGCGGTGATCGACAAACCCGGGAAGGGCAGCTTCTGCGCCACCGACCTGGAACTGGTGCTGCACACCAAGGGCATCCAGAACCTGGTGCTGACCGGCATCACCACCGATGTCTGCGTGCACACGACGATGCGCGAAGCCAACGACCGCGGCTTTGAGTGCCTGCTGCTGGAGGACGCCACGGGCGCCACCGACCTGGGCAACCACCTGGCTGCGATCAAGATGGTGCAGATGCAGGGCGGCGTGTTTGGCGCCACTGCCACCAGCAGCGCGCTGTTGGAGGCATTGGAGTGACAGCGTTGTCGCTGCAAACGGTTGACTTGAGCAAACGCTTCGGCAGCTTCACGGCGCTGGATGCCGTCTCGATGAAGGTGCAGCCCGGCACCGTGCATGCGCTGCTGGGCGAGAACGGCGCCGGCAAAAGGAACATCGGGCTGCGCTCGTTCGATGTCTCACCCTTTGCCCGCCCCGGCTGGCGCATCCCTGGCGCCTTGAACCGGGCAGCGCGCGCGCTGATCAGCAGCCCTGATGCTGAACACAAACAGCCAGAGATGCCGACACAGGAAGCCGCGACCAGGCCTGCCGGGATCAAGGAAGCCGCATGAAAAACTTCCCTGCCCCGGATGAGGCCCATGCAGTGCCCTTGGGCTCCTGCCACGTGCCGGCACGGCCGTTCGGGTATGCACTGGTACCTGGCCGCACCGCGCTGATCGTCATCGACATGCAGCGTGACTTCATCGAGCCCGGCGGCTTTGGTGCTGCATTGGGCAACGATGTCTCGCTGCTGGCCAGCGCCATCGCCCCCACGCTGACGCTGCTGCAGGCATGGCGGGCATGGGGCTGGCCGATCGTGCACACCCGTGAATGCCACGCCCCAGACCTGTCCGATTGCCCGCCAGCCAAAAGAGATCGTGGCAGCCCCGCGCTGCGCATCGGCGATCCTGGCCCGATGGGCCGCCTGCTGGTGCGCGGCGAAGCGGGCAGCGACATCGTGCCCACACTGGCGCCGCTGGCTGGCGAAATCGTCATCGACAAGCCCGGCAAGGGAGCCTTTTACGCCACGCCGTTGCAAGAACGCCTTCAGGACTTGGGCGTCACGCATCTGGTGTTTGCCGGCGTCACCACCGAAGTCTGCGTGCAGAGCACGATGCGCGAAGCCAACGACCGCGGCTATGAGTGCCTGCTGATCGAAGAGGCCACCCAGAGCTATTTCCCGACGTTCAAAGCTGCCACGCTGGACATGCTGGTGGCGCAGGGCGCCATCGTGGGCTGGGTTACGCAACTTGAGGACTTGCTCAAGGCTTTGCCGACCTCAAGCCTGCACGAGCTGCCGCCCACCCCGCAGCCTGCGCTGGCAACCCAGGCTCGAAGTCAAGCTAGAAGCCAGGCTGAAAGTCAAGGTCAGCGCTGAGATGTGGCGCGTCGTTCTCAAGCGGCTGCTGGCCGCACTGCCCAACCTGGTGGGCGTGGTGGTCATCACTTTCTTGCTTACACGCGCGATCCCCGGCGACCCCGCCGCCTACTTTGCAGGCGGCGCTGCCACGATGGAGGCGGTGGAACAGGTGCGCCAGCAACTGGGGCTGGACAAACCCCTGATCGAGCAGTTTTTCCGCTACGTGGGCAATCTGGCGCGCGGTGATCTGGGACTGTCCTTGACCACTGGGCAGCCGGTGCTCAAAGAGCTGATGGCGCGGCTGCCAGCGTCGCTGGAGATGGTGCTGTTGTCGCTGTTGCTGGCCTGCGCCATCGCCATCCCGATGGGTGTGCTGGCGGCCACCAAACCTGGCTCGTGGTTTGACCAGCTGGCACGGCTGATCACCACCGCCGGGGTCTCGCTGCCCACCTTCTTCACCGGGCTGTTGCTGGCTTATGTCTTCTACTTCTTGCTGGGTTGGGCACCGGCCCCGCTGGGACGCCTGGACCCGATCTTTTCGCCGCCGCCCACCGTCACCGGCCTGTATTTGATTGACGCCGCGCTGGCAGGCGACCGGGCACTGTGGTGGGCCGCTTTCAAGCAACTGATCCTGCCGGTGGCCACGATGACGATCTTCGTGCTGGCCCCGATTGCGCGCATGACACGGGCTTCGATGATCTCGGTGCTGTCAGCAGACTTTGTGCGCACGGCGCGCGCCAGCGGGCTGCGGCCGTCTACTGTTTTGGTGCGTTATGCCTTGCGCAATGCGCTGCTGCCGGTGGTCACCACATTGGGCATGGTGTTCGGTTTCATGATCGGATCGTCGGTCATCATCGAAAAGGTCTTCGGCTGGCCGGGTGTGGGCAGCTACGCCATCGATGCGCTGACGGCCAGTGATTACGCCCCCGTACAGGGTTTCGTGCTGACGATGGGCATCCTGTTTGTGCTGCTCAATTTGCTGGTCGATCTGCTCTATGTGCTGATCGACCCGCGGGTGAAGATCGATGCTTGAGCGCCGCTGCATTCCAGGACCCACGCCAAGTCCCACGCCAAGACCGCCGCAAAGCCTGCTGTGGCAAATGGCAGGTACATTCCCAAGAGCACGCCCATGAGCACGCCCTTGAGCACGCCCTTCAGCACGCTCGGCCACATCCGCCATGTGCTGTCCGACAACCCGGTCACGCTGGTGGCCGCCACGCTGTTTGCGGGCTTCATGCTGATGGCCCTGCTGGGCCCGTCCTTGGTGCCGTTCGATCCGCTCGCCACCAACGTCGGGCCGGCCTTGTCACCGCCCAGCGGCGCGCACTGGTTCGGCACCGATGCCCTGGGCCGCGACATCTTCTCGCGCGTGGTGGTGGCCACGCGGCTCGATCTGGGCATCGCCTTCAGCGCCGTGCTGCTGTCTTTCATCATCGGCATGCCGCTGGGCTTGTGCGCGGGCTTCTTGGGCGGCTGGTGGGACCGTGTGATCTCGCGCGGCGCCGACACCATCATGGCCTTCCCGCTGTTTGTGCTGGCGATGGGCATTGTCGCGGCCTTGGGCAACACGGTGGGCAACATCATCCTGGCCACCGCAGTCATCAACCTGCCCTTCTACATCCGCGTCGCGCGCGCCGAAGCCAATGTGCGGCGGGACGCAGGCTGGATCGAAGCTGCCCGTCTGTCGGGCAACGGCAATGCACGCATCCTGGCGATGCATCTGTTTCCCAACGCCCTGCCGCCGGCGATGGTGCAGGTCAGCCTGAACATGGGCTGGGCGATCCTGAATGCGGCTGGCCTGAGCTACATCGGCCTGGGCGTGCGCCCGCCCGAGCCCGAATGGGGCATCCTGGTGGCCGAAGGCGCGCAGTTCATCGTCAGCGGCGAGTGGTGGGTGAGTTTTTTCCCGGGGATGATGCTGATGCTGGCAGTCTTCACCTTCAACCTGCTGGGGGACGCGCTGCGCGACATCTTCGACCCCAGAAAGAGAACCTGAGGCAGGGCACGGATGAAGCCACCAGACGCTAACCGGCCACCGCTGCTGACGGTGAAGGACTTCAGCCTGGAGTTCCGCACCCGCAGCGGCACCGTATCTGCTCTGCAGCACATCAACCTGCAGTTGCGCAAAGGCGAGATCGTCGGGCTGGTGGGCGAAAGTGGCTCGGGCAAATCGGTGTTGTCGTACGCCATGCTGGGCATTTCGGACGCTGCAGCGCGCATCACCGGCGGCCAGGTGCACTTTGGCGGCATGGACCTGCTCAAGGCCGAAGGCGCCGCGCTGTCAGACCTGCGGGGCCGCGAGATCTCGATGATCTTTCAAAGCCCACGCACTGCGCTCAACCCTATCCGCACCGTGGGCCTGCAGATCGAAGATGTGCTGCGCCGCCACGCTGTGCACACGCGCGGCCGCACGGGTCCTGACCAGGCTTTGGGCTTCAGAGAGCGCGCCATCCAGGCTTTGCGTGAGGTGGCCATCGCCGACCCCGAGCGACGCTTCAACGCCTACCCCTTTGAGCTCTCCGGCGGCATGTGCCAGCGCGTGATGATCGCCATCGCCCTGGCCTGCAGGCCCAGCCTGCTGATCGCCGACGAACCCACCACCGGCCTGGATGTGACCACGCAAGCCGCGGTGATGGACCTGTTGACCAGCCTGGCGCGAGAGCGGGAGATGAGCACACTGTTCATCACCCACGACCTGGGCCTGGCAGCCGAATACTGCGACCGCATCGTGGTGATGCACGCCGGCCACGCAGTCGAAAGCGCGCCCACGCGCGAGCTGTTCAGGCAACCGCTGCACCCCTACACGGCGCTGCTGATGTCGTCCACGCCCACGCAAAGCAGCCAGTTGCACAGCCTGCTGCCGGTGCCCGGGCAGTTGCCCGATCTGCGCCGCAGCGATCTGCCGCCTTGCCGATTCAGTGGCCGCTGCAGCCGGGCCAGCGAACAATGCCAACAGCCGCTGCCGCTGCTCGACGCGGCCCAGATACATGCCGTGGCCTGCTGGCATCCATTGCAGTCAAACGCCGCGCCAGAAGAGATTGCCGCGGACATGGCAGACAGGCTGGCCGCAAAATCAGCCTGTGAAGTGCTACAGACCTAGCGTGCCCACACCGCCAGCCACCAGCCACCAGCCACCCGCCACCCGCCACCCGCCAATCCTTCGCCAGATGTCCGAAACTTTAAGCCCTGACCCGGCCAATCTCACCCCTGCACTTGAAGCTGGGGCCTGCCTGGGCCACAACGGCGGCCATGCCAACCATTCCAACGTTACCCGCGAAGATCCGGTCAAGCGCGCCGCACGCGCCAGCCAGCCACCGCTGCTGAAAGTAGAAGGGCTCAGCAAACGCTTTGCCGTCAGCACGCCGGGCAAACGGCGTGGGGCGCAGTTGCATGCGGTAGAAGATGTGTCGTTGCAGATTGCCCCGGGCGAGAGCCTGGGGCTGGTGGGCGAATCGGGCTGCGGCAAGTCAACCTTGGTGCGCCTGATCGCACGTTTGCTGGACCCGAGCGAAGGCCGCATCCTGTTTGACGGCACCGACCTGGCCAGCCTGCCGGCCAAGCGGTTTGCGCGGCTGCCGCAACGCACACTGATCCAGATGGTGTTCCAGGACCCCACCGACAGCCTGAACCCACGTTACAGCGCCCGCGACACGATCGCCGAACCTTGTCTGCTGTTGGGCCCGATGAATCGCCACCAGGCCAACGAGCGCGTCGACGAAGTGGCGCAGCAAGTCGGCCTGCCGGCCGAGTTGCTGTCGCGCTACCCGCATCAACTGTCGGGCGGCCAGAAGGCGCGGGTCGGCATTGCACGCGCTTTGGCCGTCAAGCCCAGGCTCTTGATCCTGGACGAACCCACGGCGGCGCTGGATGTGTCGGTGCAGGCCGTCGTGCTGCAACTGCTGGACAAGTTGCGCCGCGACATGAACCTGGCCACCCTGTTCGTCAGCCATGACCTGAACGTGGTGCGGCTGCTGACCGACCGCGTGGCCGTGATGTACCTGGGCAAGATCGTCGAGATGGGCAGCGCGCATGATCTGTTCGAGCACCCGGCCCACCCGTACACGCAGGCACTGGTGTCGTCGATCCCGGGCCTGGGGCCCAGGCAAAGGCTGCAGGGCGAAGTCACCAGCCCCATCGACCCGCCAGCCCAAGTCTGCCGCTTTGCCAGCCGCTGCCCGGCCGTGCAAGACCGTTGCTCGCGCGAGTACCCGCCACTGGCTGGCGCAAGTTCGTCAGCAAGCGCAGTCACCTCAGCCGCGACAGCCGCAACAGCCACAGCAGCCACAGCAACACGGGCCTCCCAGCATGTGGCGGCCTGCCACTTTGCGCGCTGGCCCGGGGCCACGGCTTGAAAGCAGTGGCAGCGCCGGCAGCGTTGGTGGTGCCGAAAGTGGTGCCGCAAGTCGCCGCTCGCGTCAACCTGGCAGAACAGGTCTATGCGGCGCTGAAGGCGCAGATGCATGACTTTCAACTGGTGCCTGGCGATCGATTCTCAGAGGCCGAAGTCGGCGCCCGGCTGGGTGTCAGCCGCACGCCGGTACGCGAAGCGCTGTTCAGGCTGCGCAACGAAGGCTTGCTGGACGTCGAGAGCAAAAGCGGCTGGTTTGTGCGCCCGATCGACTTCGGGCGCCTGGACCAGCTCTACGACCTGCGCGTGATCGTCGAGTCGGCCAGCGTTGCCCGCTTGTGCGGCCTGGCCCATGCGCCTGCCGAGCTCGAACAGCTCAAGGCAGTCTGGCTGGTGCCGGCCGCTGAACGGCTGCAGGACGGCGCTGAAGTCGGCGCACTCGACGAGCGCTTTCACAGCACCCTGGTGCGCGCCGCCGGCAACGCCGAAGTGGCCAGGGTGCACCTGGACGTGACCGAACGCATCCGCATCATCCGGCGTCTGGACTTCACACGGCCCGACCGCATCGAAGCGACCTACGCAGAACACGCCAAGATCCTGCGCCACGTCATCCAGCGCCGCAGCGACCAGGCGCTGCTCTTGCTGCGCAGCCACATCGAACAGAGCAAGGCTGAGGTGCGCAAGATCACGCTCGCCACCTTGCACGAAGCCCGTCAGATGGCTCAGAGTGTACCCAGGCGGGGGTTACAGAGCCACCGAAGCTAGGGCAGCAGCCGCAACTCGCCGCTTGAGAGCATGGCTTGCGCCATGCGCCCGTTCCCTGTCTGGCCTTCTGACAGGGCTGATTGCACCGCAGCATTCGAGACCGGGGCCGGCGGCATGCCGTCGAACGGCGGCCCGGCATGCAGCAGCACATGGCGGTCGGGTCGTGGCAATACGTCGCTGCGCTGCACCACGTCGCGCCAGCAGGCAGCGAGGATTGGATCGAGAGCGCAGGCGGTCGTGGCGGTCGCAGCGTGCACAACGTTAACAGCGGTCACAGCGGTCACAGCGCGCACAGCCATCAGACAGCCTGCGCCACGGGCAGAATAGGCGCAGTGGCATCGAAGCGCTGGCCAGCGCGCAGGCAGAACAGCGGCGCCAGCATACGTTCGGTGATCAGCTCGGTGCCCTCGTTGTCGCGCATCACCCAGCGGCCGCGCTGGTCGTCGAGCACGCTGATGTCGGCCACGCCGCCGACCTTGAGTGTGCCCAGCTCGCCCTCCATGCCGATCATGCGCGCGGCATTGCGGGTGACCATCGGCACGATCTGCTGCAGCGTCAACCCCAATGCCAACATGCTGCTCATCGTCGATACCAGGCTGAAGCGCGTGCGGCCGCTGAACATGTGGTCCTCTTCATCGGGATGCGTCTCTGGCGTGCCGGGCGGTTGCGGCACGGTGGTGTTGTAGCCGTGCATGTCGGCGCCCAGCGTGTCGGGTACGACGCCGGCGTCCAGCACGATGCGAGCGGTCTTGAAACTGAAATGCGAGCCGTGACCGACATCGATCCTGAGCCCGCGCGCAACGGCCTCGGGCACCAGTGGATGCAGCTTCCCATCGAGCTCGACAAAGCCGCCCGGGTGCCGGCTGAAAGGGTGCGCCAGCACGTCGCCCGGCTTCAGCATCTCGACCACCTGGTTGAAGATGCAATCTGGATCGACCGCCAGCGCTTTCTGCTCGGGCTTGGGCCAGAGCTGACCGAAGTGGATGTACAGCGGCAGATCGGCCTCGCGCCCGATGCGCGCCGCGATGCGCATCACATCCACGCCCCAACGGGCAAAGCCACCGATCTCGGCATGCGCTTTGAGGCCCTTCACCAGATCGGGGTTGCTGCGTGCCGACTTGACCGTGGCGTCCACGTTCAGGCAATCCGGGCGGTACAACTCCGGGTAGTAATGCCCTTCCAGACCGCCCACCAGATAGACCGACAGGTTGGCCAGCACCCGCGTGCTGGAAGGCTCGGCCACGTACTGCCTGAAGCCGGGCAACGTCATGCAGCTCGGGCCACCCTGGTCGATCAGCGTGGTCACGCCCGAATGCACGCCGCACATGTCGGCGTTGAGGCCGAAGCGGCCGGTCACGCCCTCGTACACATGGGCGTGCGTATCGATCAGGCCCGGCAACACCAGGCGGCCCCGGCAATCGATGCGCTCGGCGTCCTCGGGTGCGACTGCCGACAGGTCGGGGCCGATGGCGGCCACCAGCCGGTCGCGCACCAGCACGTCGAAAATGCCGTCACGGCACGCTGTGGGGTCGATGACGTGGCCGCCTTTGAGCAGGGTGGTTTTCATGAAAACGCGTGTTTTCGTTGCAATGGGTGGTGCAATGCAAATTTCATGCCACAGGTTTCATGCGACAGGTTTCATGCCATGTGTCTTGTGCCACAGGTCTTGACGAAGATGCGAAGCCATTCGTCTGGACGCAAACCGCCGACGACATCGTCGCAACCTTCGAGCGCCGTTGTCTGCGAACGCTCATGTCTGCGAACTTCTAACTCAAGACATCAGCTGAACAGCCGCCGGGCCGCAGGCGTACCCGCCGCCAGATCCAGCAACTCCAGCTTGCGATAGATCTGGTTCAGCTCTTGGCCGATGGCGGCATAAGACTGCAGCGTGATCGGCTGGCCGTCGTTGTCCACGGCCGTGGCGTCCAGGTCGTCAGCCAGCGAGGTGGCGGAAAGGTGGAAGAGCGGGAAGGCCTCTGCCGATTCTGCGGTTTGCGGCACGTCCAGCGACAGCTGACACTCGCGCACTGCGCTGGCCTGCGGGCTGTCGGCCAGCGCGGCTTGCGAATCCATGCTCAGCACCAGCACAGGTTGGCTGGCCTCTGCGGCGGCCGGGAGGACCAGCCGGCCGGGTACGCCACCAGGCACAAACCCCAAACGAGCCGCCAGTTGCTCCACATAGGCCACCGACCAGGCCACGCCGTTGCTGCGCAGCTTGACACTGAGCTGTGCGTCCAGCGGGCTGCTTTGCGCGTCCAGTTCACGCGCACGTGCCACCACTTCCAGCATGTCGGGCAACTCGGAGCGGGCGCCAACGGCATCGGCGAAGCTCTGAATCTTTTGTACAAACTCCGAGTATTCGATTTCATTCAAAGGGCCGCTGCGGTTGACCATCTGCACCCCGGCCTGCAATTCGCTGTAGCGGCGGCCAGCGCAGATCAACTCCCAGGTGCCGCTCTCGGTGTCCAGGCCCTCGACATAGAGAGGCTTGCTGCCGGCACGCCGGGTGGACGGCATGTGCAGCAGCGCCATGTCGCCGGAAATCGGCGCATCCAAAAGCAAAGGCACCAGGGCATCGATCAAGGCATCCAGTCTGGGCTCGGTGCGCGCCGGGCGTTTGGGCAAGTCGACCAGAGCTTCAGGCTCGGTATCGACAAAAGCCGGGTCGCCTGACAGGCCAGCAGGCAACTTGCTGCGGCGTGCTTCTTCGCCCATGCCGGGCTCTGCCCGTGGGTTGTCTTTGGGCAGCAACAGCGCGGGCTTTGCAGGGGCCAGACGTCTGGCGGACCACCAGGCGTGCAGCGCCAGCGCGGCCAACACCACAACACCAAGAAGGGCCAGTGCGGTCGTCAGGCTCATGGCGGACAGGATGGGCTGAAAAAGAGGCTTGAAAAGACCAACAAGAAACAATCCGCGAGACGGCCGCAAAAAGTTGCCCGCGCCATGGACTGTAGCTTGCGCCGCGCCGCTTTTTGAGCAGCTTCTTGAGCCACTTTTCGAGACGGCCCGGCGCCCAGCGCTAAACCACCTCGGCCATGCCCAGCGCAGCTTCCATATCCACCGCAACGATGCGCGACACACCCTGCTCCTGCATCGTGACGCCGATCAGTTGCTCAGCCATTTCCATCGCGATCTTGTTGTGGCTGATGAACAGAAACTGCGTGGCTTTGCTCATCTCGGTCACCAGCTTGCGGTAGCGGTCGGTGTTGGCGTCATCCAGCGGCGCGTCCACCTCGTCCAGCAAACAAAAGGGCGCCGGGTTGAGCTGGAAGATCGCAAACACCAGCGCAATCGCCGTCAGCGCTTTCTCGCCGCCCGACAGCAGGTGGATGGTGCTGTTTTTCTTGCCAGGCGGCTGTGCCATCACCTGCACACCGGCGTCCAGCACCTCGGTGCCGGTCATCATCAGCTTGGCCGTGCCGCCGCCAAACAGGCTCGGGAACATGCGGCCAAAGTGTTCATTGACGTGGTTGAAGGTGTTGACCAGCAGCTCGCGTGTTTCCAGGTCGATCTTGTGGATCGCGCCTTCCAGCGTGCTGATGGCTTCCTGCAAATCGGCGTTCTGAGCGTCCAGAAATGTCTTGCGCTCGCGCGAGCTGCTCAGCTCGTCCAAAGCCGCCAGGTTGACCGCGCCCAAAACGTTGACTTCCTTCTGGATGCGGTCGATTTCGGTCTGCAGGCCCCACAGCTTGACGTCGTTGTCTGCGATGCCTTGCGCCAGCGCCTGCAGATCCACCTCGGCAGCCGTCAGTTGCTCGATGAACTGCGCGCCGCCCAGTTGCGCAGCCTGCAGCTCCAGTTGCAACTTGCCGATGTTCTCGCGCAGCGGCTCCAGGCTGCGCTCAAAACTCAGCTTGCGCTCTTCGGCGGCCCTGAGCTGGCTGCTCAAGTCGTCGTACTCGCTGCGCGCCAGCCCCAGGTGCTGCTCACGCTCCAGCTTGAGCGCCAACGCTGCCTGCAAGCCCGATTGCGCAGCAGCATCATCGAAGCTTCCCAGTTCCAGCTGCAGTTGCTCTCCGGTTTGCGTGTTCGACGCCATCTGGCCGACCGCTGTTTCGATGCTGCGCTGCAACTCGCCCTGGCGCGACTTGAGTGAGCGCGCCTGAAAACTCATCTCTTGCGCCTGGCGCTCCAGCCCACGCTGTTGCTCACGGGCTTCTGCCAGCTTGCGCTCGGCCTCGATCACCACGTCGTCCAGTTCAGCATGGCGCTGCTGGGTGTCGGCCAGCGCCATGTCCAGTTCTTCGAATCTGGCTTCGCTGGTGGCACGGCGCTCTTGCAGGCTTTCCAGCTGGACGTCGATTTCACCCAGCTCGTCGCCCAGCTGGCTTTGGCGCGAGCTGGCGGCCTCGGCCAGTTGGCTCAGGCGCAGCACCTCCACCTGCAGGCCATGGGCGCGGTTCTTGGCCTCTGCGGCATCACGGCGGGCCTGCAACAAGCGCTGCGAGGCGTCGGTATAAGCGGCCTCCAGCCGCACCGAGGTGGCGCGTGTTTCGTCGGCGATCGAGGTCTGGGCGCGTTGCTGTCGGTCCAGATTCTCGATTTCCTGGGCGCGGCTGAGCATGCCGGCTTGTTCCGAATCGGGGGCATAAAACGCCACCGCATGCGACCACACCGCGTGGCCCTGGCGCGTCATGATGACCTCGCCATGGCCCAGTTGACCGCGTTGCGCCAGGGCTTCTTCCAGGCTGGCAGCGGTGTAAACACCCTCCAGCCAATCCAGCAGCAGCGCTTTCAGGCTGGCGTCACCCAGGCGCAGCAGGCCCGACAAGCGTGGCAGTCGGGTGAGCGAAGGCGCTGCGGGTCCAACCCCCCGATCGCCGCTGCCGGCACGACTGATCGCATTGCTGGTCGCATCACTGGTCGCATCACTGGCCACACTACCGATCGCACCCCCCCCAGGCTGCAGCGCGTAAAAGGCCAGCTTGGCAGGTGGCGCGTCGTCGGCAAACGCCCGCACGAGATCCAGCTTGCCCACCGCCAGCGCATTCAGACGCTCGCGCAGGGCGGCTTCCAAGGCGTTTTCCCAGCCGGTGTCGATATGCACCTGGGTCCACAAACCCTGCAGCCCCGTCAGGCCATGGCGCTCCAGCCAGGGTTGCAGCTTGCCCTGCGTCTGGACCTTGGCTTGCAAGGCCCGCAAAGCTTCCAGCCGGGCGCCGATGTCCGAGAGCTTCGAGCCCTCCTGGTTGACGCTGGCTTGCGCCTGGCGCCGCCGGTCGTCCAGCTCTGGCACTTCTTCCTGCAGCTCGTGCAGGCGGCCCTCGGCCACCTCGCTGGCCTGGCTGGCTTGTGCATCCTGCCCTTGCAGGGTTTGCAGGCGAGCCATGTCAGGCAGTTGCAGGCCTTTTTGCTCTGCAGCCAAACGCTCGCGGCGGGTGTTGAGACTGCGTGACTGCTCTTCGACGTTGCGGCTGTCGGCCGCCAGCACCTGGATCTGCTGCTGCACCTGGCTGACGTCGCTGCGCTGCCGATTGCTTTCTGCTTGGGCTTGGCGCAGTGCGTCTTCCAACGCGGGCAGTGCAGCGCCTTGCTCTTCAGC
>JBBQIB010000067.1:0-16804 GCA_038324515.1 Burkholderiales bacterium | reverse complement strand
ACACGCGCGGATAGAAGTCTTCACCGTTTTCGAGCAACTCGAAGCGGTTGCCGTCGGTCCAGCGGGGTTTCATGGGGCCTCCGCAGCCAGCGTCATCGCAGCAGCCACCGGCACATGGTCCGACAGATCGCGCCAGGGCTGGCGCGGCAACGGCAATGGCCGGCTGGAGCCGAGGCCGCGCAGGTAGATGCGGTCCAGTGCCAGGACGGGCCAGCGCGCCGGGAAAGTGCGCGCCGGTGTGCCGTAGTGGCGCGCATGCACCTCGTGCAAGCCAGCGCTGGCCAATGCAAGATCAGCGCGCTGGCGCCAATCGTTGAAGTCGCCCGCCACCACCACTGGCGCCTCGGGCCCGATGCTCTGCACCACGCCCAGAAGCCTTTGCATCTGCAAGCGGCGGTGCGATTCGCGCAAGCCCAGGTGTACGCACATCACGTGCAGCGCACGGGACAGCGGCGGCATGTCCAGCACGCAGTGCAGCACGCTGCGCACTTCATCGCCGGGCAAGGACAGGTCATGGTTGCGAGCCGACAGGATGGGCCAGCGCGACAGCACCGCGTTGCCATGGTCGCCGCTGGAGGTGGCCGCATTGCGGCCGTAGGCATGCTCGGACCACAGACCGTCGGCCAGCGCTTCGTACTGCGGGCTGGCTTGCGGGGACCCGCCTCGTACCTCCTGCAAGCAGACGACGTCGGCGCCGACGCCGGCCAAGGCACTCTTCAGCTTGTCGAGTATCGGCCTGCGCCACGCGCTGACTCCCTTGTGCACATTGAGGGTCAGGAGCTTGAGGACTTGTGGTGATGGGGGCGACAGCATCGACCCATGTTGCGTCCCTCTGTGGTGCAGGGCCATCAGGGGGCGCCGCTTGAGGCTGTAGGACCGGGCCTATGTCCAGTCTTCTCGCCCGCACGACGTCAACGGGTCAGCGGCGCTGCGCCGCGGCAGCTGCTGACAGGACCGGTGGCCGGCGCTGCGGGGGCTCGAAAATCTTCGCGACAGGCGTCAACGGCAAGCGCATCAGGACGCCCGGCGCAAAGGCGTCGCTGGCGGTTTCGAAATCCCAGCGCTGCAACCAGGCGCAACCGTCGACCGCGTCGTGCCCGATCAGGTTGACACTGGGCTTCACGTTTTGCGTCGCGTTTTGCGTCGCGCCGGGCAAGGTGCTTTGCGCCTGGCTGGCCGCTGCCGGCCCGGCCGTCACCAGCCAGGGCCTGTGCTCCGGCGCCCCGGGCAGCGGCGTGACGTCGGGCTGTTGCACGTGCCCGGCCAGCACCAGATCGACGCCTGCATCGTCCCAGCAGCGGGCCGCGACCGCCGCGCCGCGCAGGACCCCGCCAGCAGCCAGCGGCGGATGGTGCAACGCAACGACGCGCAGTTGCCGGGGTGAAGCACTGGCCAAGGCATCCGCCGTACGGCGGCACTCGGCAGGCGACAACGCGCCGTCGGCACTGCGCCAGCGTGTCACGCTGTCGGCTGTGACCAAGCGCAGCCAGGGCAGATCCACAGGGGTGGACCGCATCGGTCCGAAGTGCACCTCGAATCGTCTGGCGGGCCAAAACAAACGTTCCCACCCGGCCCACTGCGGCAGGTCGCGGTCGCCTGGCAGCAGCACCAGGTGTCTGCAGTTCAGCCCGGCCACAAAGCGTTTTGCAGCCAGAAACTGCCTCTGGGTGGCACGTTCCGTGAGGTCGCCCGTGACCACGATCACATCGGGCTGGAGCTGCGCCGCCAAGGCTTGAAGCGCGTGCAACGCGGTTGGGTTCTCGCAGCCGAAGTGCAGGTCACTCAGATGCAGCAGGGCCTGCCCGCCGAGGTCTTTGCTGTTCATGCGACGGGCTGCAAGGCATCCGCTTTCGACGAGGACGTGGCGGGCTGCAGATCCGACGCTGGCTTTGATGCGGTTGTGGCTGGCATGGACTGGATGTTGAAGCCGGCGCCAGGCCGTTTTCGTCAGCGGTCGGCGTGGCCGGACGTAGGACGACAGGCACAGCGTCCGCTGCGACGGCATCGGCCCTGCGACAGCAGCGGTCTTTTCCTACACCTGAGCACTGCAGCCGCCGACACGACCGAGGCAGGCGCGAGCGCATGCTGGTTGCCAGGCAATGGCGGAGGATGCGCAATGGAATCAGATAACGGCCCCTGGCTCGAACCGCCGGCAGTCGGCCGCGAGCGGTCGACGTTCGAACTGTTCATCGCTGCCGTTCTGGTAGCGGGCACGGCCGTGCTGGTACTGCTTTGGGACGTCGTTCAGTTTCAGCTGGCGGACGGGGACAGCCGAGAGCGATCTCCGTCTGTATCCGTGCTTGATCAGATACCCAGCCTGGCGCCTCCAGAGCCATTCGTGCCGGCCCCGCTCCAAAGGGCGGAGTTCAGGGAAGCAGGGTTTGCACGATGAAATCGCTGTCACTTCACTGTTGTCGCGCCGGGTTCAGGCGCATCGTCTGTGGTGTTGCGCTGCTCGCCGCGTCCGCTGCAGCTTTTGCGCAGGTGCCGTCGCATGTGCACTCGAAAGTGCAGCCGCAGGTGCAGTCAACCGAGCCCAAGGCCGAAACTCCCGTGTTGATGATCGCCGACGCTGCGGTGCTGCCCCACGGCGCCCATGGACGCGGCACCGACGCACTGCTCATCCGCGTCTGGGGAACGCCTGCAGCGCGCGTGCAAGTACGAACTGCCGGTTGGCCGGCGATGCCGCTCGCCGAAACCGCCCCGGGCGAGTATCAGCTGGTGTTGCAGATCGAAGCGGCGGCCGGCCAACTCATGCCACCGATACCGACGCGGTGGGTCATCGACCTCGAGCAAGGGGGCCACACGATATCGGCGCTGCTGGAGGCGGTGACACCCCACGGCGCCAAGCATGCGCGCGGCGCGCCACCCCGCATAGTGCGAGCAGCGATGGTGCCGGTGCAGGGTGCGCGGCACCGGCTCGAGGTGCAGGGCAGCCCGGGCGGCCAGGTACTGGTTTGGCTGAAAGGGGCGCAACCGCTGACTTTGCTGTTGCTGCAAGAGCAGGCCCCCGGCCGCTACAGCGCGGAAGTCCCCGCCGGACGTTGGCCACTGGCCATCGAGCTGGAGGTCCGTGGTCGCGTCGTGTCGCGCGCTTTCGGGGCACGCCTTGGCACACGCGGCACGCCGACGCCGCCCCAGCTGCTGGCGGTGGAGGGTGGCGCGCAATGAACCGAGACGCGCAGCGTAGGGCTGCGCCGACAGGGGCTTGCGCACTCGTCCCACGCACATGCATGAGCGGGCGAGCCACCATCTGCGAAGGCCGGTGCATGGTGTGTCGGCCGCATACCCGAGAAGGAGTCACTCCATGAATTCCAATCAAGTCAAAGGATCCGTCAAAGACGCTGCAGGCAAAGTGCAGCGCAAGTCCGGCGAGGTGTTCAACAGCGATGAACAGAAAATCAAAGGCGCCGCCAAGCAAGCTGAAGGCAAGACGCAGAAAGCTGTGGGCGATGCGCAGGAAGCCGTCAAGGACCGTACACGCGACGGGCGCTGAACCTCATCCACCTCACCCGATGGGCCCGGCGTGCAGCAGCAGCGGGGCCCGTCGGGCATTTGACCCGGCATTCAACTCGAGATAAAGCAACGCGCAGCGCATAGGCGATCGTGCTTGCAGGTTTTTACTCTGAGTCCGGCTTGCGCGGAAAGTGGCGGCGGGACAGCTCCTGGACCACAGGTGCCCGGCCGGTGTCCACCCGTCCTTGCTCCAGATCCTCCCCCGCCTTGTCGACGCGCTCGTCAGACAAGGGCTGTTGTTGGCTGTCGCTGGACTCGTCTCGCTCATGCGGCAGCTTGGGTACCGGCTGTCGCTCGCGCGAGACTTGTATCAGCCCGCCGTCGGGGTTTTCTTGCTTGGGCGGCATGGGGCGTCTCCTTCTTGCAGGGGGATGAGGGAAGGGTCAGGGCTTGAATGGCGAATGCCCTGCACCTCCAGCATGGATTCTGAAGTGCCGTTCACTGCGGCGCAATCGGCACACCAGCCGCATGGCGGTAGGCGCGCTCCGACAAACACAAACGCAGACGCGCCTGACGCCCATGACGCAGTCGGCGCACGCCGTTGACAGGCCGATTCTTGCAGTCGTTTCCTACAGGCCGTTTTCTACAGGCCGTTTTCTTTAGGCCGTCTCCTACAGACCGTTTCCTACAGGCCGCCGCGTCGCCGTCCTATGCCTTCCAATGCCCCTCGAACATAAACTGAATTCGTTCTCTCATTTGCCCGCACATCACACCACTTCTCACGCGCAATCCACCCACCTCGAACAGGAGACACCATGGACACCCAATCAATCCACCAAGAAACCATCTCGTCAAACAACGTCGAAGGCACCAAGGTTTGCAACGAGAAAGGAGAGAAGCTGGGCACGATCGACGATCTGATGATCGACAAGCGCAGCGGCCAGGTTCGCTACGCCATCATGGAGTTCGGCGGCTTCATGGGCATGGGCACCGACCGCTACCCGATTCCTTGGCACATGCTGAAGTACGACACCTCACAGGACGGCTACCTGGTACCGCTGGACAAGGATCGCCTGGACAAGGCCCCCCGCTACCCGCGCAGCGACTTGCCCGAATACACCCGTGGCTACGAGCGCAGCATCGACGACTTTTGGGGTGTGGCCAGCAGGTAGGCTTGCGCTGATGCGGCAAGGGTGCCGGTAGCCGCGTCACGGTCACGCATTCGACACCTACCCATTCTTCACCCGTTCGCCACGCATCGTCATGCCGCAGCGCAGTCGTTTGGTTGCAGTTTGGCCCGTCTGCGCGCTGGCGGCAGGATGCGCGCTGTCCGGCTGCGCCGCGCTGCCCTCACGCGCGGATTTGCCGCCGCCTGTGCCCCCAGCGCAGATTGCGGCCGCGTTGACCCTGCACGACGCGCGCGGGGCCGTGCCGGCACAGCGCAAGCAGAGCGACCTGACCGCCTTGCGCGCCGAGGGAAAAGGCGAGTTGCTGCAGCTGCACCTGGGCGTGATGGCGGCACAAGACGATTTGCATCTCTACCGTGGCAACTCAGCCCGTCTGCTGATCGACGGGCCGCAAACTTTCGCTGCGATGAAGGACGCCATAAAAAAAGCCCGCCATCGGGTGTTGGTGGAGTTTTACATCGTCGAGGACGCAGGCGTTGCAGCGGAGTTGGCTGCGCAGTTGTTGGACAAGGCCGCGCAAGGCGTCGGCGTGGCCTTGCTTTACGACAGCGTCGGATCGCTGCAAACCCCTGAAGCCTTCTTCGACCGGCTGCGTGCCGGCGGCATCGCGGTTTGCGCCTTCAACCCCCTCAACCCGGTCAAACGCCTCGGCGCCTGGGGCCTGATGGAGCGCAATCACCGCAAGCTGCTCGCAGTGGACAGCGACGTGGCATTCACCGGTGGCCTGAACCTGACCCAGGCCTATACCGAAGGCTCATTTGGCAGTGCGCGCCGCACGCGCAGCGCAGCGACCGAGGCCGATCAGGATCGCGGCTGGCGCGATACCCAAGTGCAGGTGCGCGGCCCCGTGGTGGCTGCGATGGCGCGCCTCTTCGACCAATCCTGGACCGAGCAGGGCTGCAAAGGTGTGTTGCCTAAAGCGCCGCCCGCACGGGTGGCAGCACCGGGTGAGCGAGTCATCCGCCTGGTGGCCGGCGACCCCGACAAGGGCGTCAACCCGAGCTACAGCATCCTGATTTCAGCCGTCGGCGCAGCACGCCGCAGCGTTCTGCTGACGATGGCCTACTTCGCACCCGGGCATGACATGGTGGAGGCCTTGGCGGAGGCCGCGCGCCGCGGTGTGGACGTGCAGATCGTGCTGCCCGGACGCAGCGATGTCGCGCTGGTGCAGTTGGCGGCACGCTCCTACTACGAGCGCTTGCTGCAAGCAGGCGTGCAGATCCACGAGATGCAACACGCCGTGATGCACGCCAAGACCTTTGTTGTCGACGGTGTGCTCTCCAGCGTGGGCTCGAGCAACCTGGATTGGCGCAGCATCGTGGGCAACAACGAGATGGACCTGCACGTGCTGGGGCAGGACTTCGGCGCCGACATGGAGGCGCTGTTTCAGCGCGATGTTTCGGTCTCGAAACGCATCGACCCCGCGCAATGGCAGCGTCGGGGATGGTGGCAAAAAGGCCTGGAGAGTTTGGGTCGCTTGATGGAGCCATTGCTGTAGGGCCCTGCTGGATGCCGCCTCGATGGCCGGCTATGAACCCATCACGCGCGTCAGTTCAATGGTGTCAATGGCGGGCAGGCGCCAGACCCGCCTTCTCCGCATCGCGCAGTTGCTTCGATTGGCGCTCGGTTTCGGGCGCCGCATCACGCGCCGCCTGCTCCACTCCCCCGCCCTCGATGAAGTCTTCAGCCGACTGCCGGTGGCGACGCGCTGCGGTGTAGTTGCCTTCGCCCTGCATCGCAGGTCCGCCCAAGGTGTCGGCGTCGCTGCCAGCGTGCTGGCTGCCGCCGTCACTTGCGGAGCGCTCGGTCCGGGTACCGGTTTCGGCGTGCTCTTTGTTGTCCGCTTTGTTGTGCGCTTTGTTCTCAGCTTTCTTGTCCGCTTTCTTGTCCGCTTTCTTGTCCACTTTCTTGTCCGCTTTGTTGTCAGCTTTGTTGTCAGCTTCGTTGCTCGCTCTGCTGTCTGCGGTGGTGCCTGCCTGGGTACCCGCTTGTCCGGCGCTGTCTCGTGAAGACTGGGGGGACGGCTTGTTGCTGCTGTTCATGATGAACTCCTTCAAGTTCGAGGGTGGGCAGCCTGGGCTGCTGATGGGTGTGCAGACGTTAGGCAAGCGGGATGCCCGGCACGACCGGGACAACCGGGTTTGGCTCAACCGGGTTTGGCTCAACCGGGTTTGGGACAGCCGGGGATTCCGGGGATTTGGGCAGCGACTTGCAGGCAAGCCGCTTGCCCAGTGGCTCCAGGCCCTTCCGGCTTCCCACTTCCCGCTTCCCGCTATCCATTTCCTACTTCAGTGACCTGACGGTGCGTGCCACGGCCGTGGGTCTGGATGCGGCATCGACGCCGATCGAGCTCGTGATGAGCGACCGATTGCGATGCTGCACGACCGACGACAAGGCGGGCGACGCTCTGGCCCACATGTCGCATGCCCAGATCGGACGGCTGCCGGTGCTGCACACCGAGGGCGTGCTGGTGGGCATGGTCTCGCTGGGAGACTTCGCCGTGCGCGAGCCGCGTGGTGTGCAGCAAGCGCTGTGTCACATCTCCACGCCTGCCGAACCCGACCGCTCTGCTGCCCAGCAGCTTGGCTGGTTCAGGCAAGGATGGATGCCGCGCAACGTCGCCGATCCATCGGCTCGATGCGCAGCGTCTGGCGGTACTTGGTGACCGTGCGCCTTGCGACCCTGAGACCCTGTTGCGCCAGCGCCAGCGTGATGCGCACATCGCTCAAGGGCTCGGCGGGATCTTCAGCTTCGATGATGTCCTTGATCAGGCTGCGGATGGCCGTACCCGTGCATTGGCTGCCGTTGGCGCTGACCATCGCGCGGGAGAAAAAATACTTGAGCTCGTAGACGCCAGTGGGCGTGGCCATGTACTTGTTGTTGGTCACGCGCGAGACGGTGCTTTCGTGGATGCCGAGCTCCTCGGCGATCTCGCTCAGGCCCAGCGGTTTCATGGCCATCGCACCGTACTCGAAGAAGTTGCGCTGGCGCTTGACGATGGCCTGCGCCACATCGAGGATGGTCAAGAAGCGCTGTTCCACGTTGCGCAGCGTCCAGCGCGCCTCTTGCAGGTGCGAGCCCAGTTCGACATTGCTGGCCGAGCGGTGCCGCTGGTACAGCCGCGCATAAACCTCGTTGAGGCGGATGCGCGGCACGATCGCTGGGTTGAGCTGCACCGTCCACGCGCCGCGCTGCCTGTTGACGATGACGTCGGGGATCACATGCGCGACGCGCGCCGAACCCAGTCGCCAGCCCGGATGCGGGTCGAGATGGCGGATCTGCTCACAAGCGTGTTGCACGGCTTGCTGGCTCTCGCCCAGGACACGAGCCAGGCGGGCGGTGTCGCGCGATGCCAGCAGCGGCAGCTGCTCATCGACGATGCGGCGTGCCAGCGCGCGCAGTCGCGGGCATTGCAGCGCCGGCAGTTGCAGCGCGATGCACTCGCCCACACTGCGGGCGGCTACGCCTGCCGGTTCGAGCGACTGCACGCATTGCAAGGCTTGCTGCGTTTCCGCCAGCGTGGCGGCAGGCTCCAACTGGGCCAGATCCAACAACGCTTCCAAAGGGCTGCGCAGGTAGCCGTCATCGTCGAGTGATTCGACGATGACATGCGCCAGCACGGCTTGGCGCTGAGCCAGCTTCAACAGCCCGAGCTGACGATGCAGATGGGTGTTGAGCATGGTCTCCACCGGCATCAGGTCCAGCGCGTCGATCTCGCCCTCGCCGCCGCGTCGCACCCCCGAGCCGATGTCAGCGTTCCACAGTTCGCGGTCGCTGATCTCGGCGAAATCTGCTTCTGCCTGCAGGCCGTCGTCACCGGGCGGCTCGGCGCGGCCGGCATCGGGATCCAGCGCCGAGGGCAGTCCTTCGACAAAACCTGAATCCATCAGGCCATCAGCCCCCAGCATGTCTGCCGCACCTGCCTGAGATGCAGTGGTTGCAAGCGGCCTCTCACCTGTCGGCGCGCCCGACAACGTGTCGGGCAACGTGTCGTAGCAGCCTTCGCTTTCATCCTCGTACTGCAGAAAGGGATTTTTCTCCATCGAACCGCGAATCAACGCGGCGAAGTCAAGTGAAGACATCTGCAGCAGGCGCACCGCATGCTGCAAGCGGGGCGAAAGAATCTGGTTTTGCCGCTGTTCGGCATGCATTCGCAAGGCGGGCACGGCTGGGTTCTCCTCTGGGTTGAATGTGGGCGGTCGGCGTTGCCTGCTGTACGCAACGTCCATGCCAACAAGCCAGCGCTATGATGGGCCCAGCAGGCGCGGCGAATCAGCAGGGACGGGCCGGAACCGATTGCCGCAAAGCGTGCCGAATTGCACGCCGTGAAGAATATAGGGGATCCAGCTTCCAGGCCCGTGTTCCCCGATCAATCGTTCTTGTTTGCGCCGCGGATGTTCATCGCCGCCAGGGCAAACTGCAACACCACCAGCGCATACGAAGCGCTGTGAAACCCCCACACCACCCACAACAGGTTGCTCAGCAGAAAGAGCCAAAAGCCGATGCGGCGCCTTGTGCGCGCGGTCGAAGCCACAAACCAGGCCGCGGCCACAGTCACGAACATGGCCGGCCATTGCAACGCGTTGAGCCACTCGGCGTTTTCCATCGGCATCCTTCACGTCTGGTGCACGACAAAGGCCGTGCCAACCCTTCTGAGGGCAAAGCCGGTGCCCGGAATGGCGCTTGCACGAGACGACGGTGCACAAGCTTTCAGTTCAGAGGGCCACCAACGAGTGCCGGTCAGGCTCGTGCCTGCGTCGGCTTCATGGGCCAGGCGACTGCTGAGTTGGCGTTGGCGCTGGCGTTGGCGCTTGCCTCGGCCGGGCCCGCGAGCGGCGTGTGCGCAGCAAGCTGCTGGCGAGTGCCGAAAGAATGCTTGCGGCGCTGGTCAACAACCCCGGGCTGAGCGATTGGCGCCAGCGTTCCGGCGCCAGCGGCCAAGCCAGTGTCAACAGTGGGCCCCAGATCAGCCCACCGCCGCCGGAAGCGGGGTGCTGGCCAGGAGCATCACGGGCTTCGTGGGCATCACGGGCTTCACGGATTTCACGCGCTTCACGCGCGTTGCGCACGCTGGAAGCCTCGCGCCGTAACAGCTTCCACAGCAACCAGGCGCCTGCGCCTGCGGCCGCAATCGGCAACCAGCGGCTCGGCTGCAACTGCGCGCTCAGGCCGCGCTTCAGGCGCCCCGCAGCGTCGCCAATGCGATGCTCCCGTTCGACCAGGCGCATTTCGGCCTGTGCGATGCGCTGATCCAGCGAATCGCCCACTGAGCGCTCAGCCGGCATGGCCTGCGCCCACTGCACGACCAGCGACCGGCTGGCTGTTGGACCGAGCCGGATTGGCCCCATCGGGTGGCGCTTCAGGGCGCTCTTGACCGAAATCCGTCAGGTGCCGGAAAGTCGCCGACAGGTTCACGCGCTTGAGCAATGCCTGAGCTCGTACCCAGGCCCACCACAGGGCTGCGGCATTGACCGCGAGCATGAGCACGAGCGCAACTGCAACAGGCAGGCCGGCACCGACCATCGCAGTGATGGCAGTCGCCCAGGCCAGCAACCACACCGTGACGATCAGCACCGTGGCGGCGACCACCAGCATCGCCAACTTGACCAGGGCGGCCCCCGCACGCTTGATTTCCAACGCCAACAGATCGACGCGATCGGTCAGCAGGCCAGGCAGCTCGCGCCAGATCTCTTTCAAGCCCTGGCCCATCGGCGCCGGTGGGTCTCCGGTCGAGGCTGCTTTGGACTCCAGGCTGTCGCTGCGCGCCGCGCTTTGCTGGTCGCCGGGGCCAGCCGCATGGGTGGTGGCAGGCATCTTTCTGGCCTCAGCGACGCGGCTCGGTCAGGCGCGCCACCAGTATGCCTACCGCCAGCGCCGTGGCGAGCGCGGCCAAGGGGTGCTCTCGTACAGTGCCGCGCAGGCTCTCCGTCCACTCGGCTCCGGTTTCGCGCAGCGTAGCCGCCTGGGCGCTGGCACGGTCGCTGACCGCGTGCAGCCCTTCTTGCAGATGATGGACGTGCGGCGCAGCCGTGTGCGCCAGCTTGTCCACGGTTTCGTGTGCCGTTTGCACCACGCGGTCGAGCATCTCGTCGCCCGTGGGCCTGCGACCTTTGTCAGGCGTGGCTGCTGCACTGCCGCCATCCTCTGCGCTGGGCACACCGGCCAGGGAACTGTCTTCAGAGGTCGAGGTTGGGTCGTTCTTGAAGGTGGCCATCAGCGTGACTCCCCGCTGTCCGCGCCAAGCGGCCCAAGTGACGTTGCAGCCGTTGCAGCTGTTGCAGCCGTTGCAGCCCCAACCGGCGAGACGACACTGGCAGGCGAGACATTCTCAGTAGGCCAGACGATGAAGTGGGTCATGATCGATGCTCCGTTGATGAAGGAGACGTTGCGTGGCAAGCGACATGCCTGGCCGAAAGATCAAACTTGAAACCAAGTAGGTGCGGTACTACAACCACACATCACCCTGGCCGATGGCTCGCCACACGCCTCAGATGAATGATGAATACCGCTGATGGCAACGCGCACTCAAGAACGGCCAGACTGCTGACGCCTAGATGGACCAGATCAAGCAGATGGGTTACCAGATCACTGCGAACAATGACCCGTACAGGGCGAAATGGAGTACGAGGTCGTCATGGGCAAGAACAGCTACGAGGTGCAGCTGAACATGGACGAGAGGACCGGCAAGGTCAAGGAAGTCGAGGTCTCCAGCAACCTGCGGCATGCAGATGCCACCGAGCGAGCGCTTGAACGGCGCAAATAAGGCCTCTTTGCCGGCCGGGCGATACTCGCCGCCCACTGCCGGATGAATTTCGGCAGCGCGGTCGCCGCTTTTGCTTCCGGCGGTGCAGTTCCACAACGACTGGTTGCCGGACATTCGCGCCCAGGCTCAGTTCAAAGAGTTGGACCCCCGAGGCTGTCAAGAACACGCAGACTTGTTTTCTGTTTTCTGTTTTCTGTTTGCTGCGCGTGCGTCTCCGCTCGTGGCCAACTCAGGAAGCAACCTCTGAAAGGAAGATTTCCACCCTGCGGTTGGCTGCACGGCCTGCTTCGGCAACGTTGTCTGCAATCGGCTCGCGCGAACCATGGCCCTCTACCGTGACCCGATCTGATCTCAGACCGCGCACGGACAGGTAGTCGCGCACGGCGGCGGCGCGCTCGCGCGACAACGCTTCGTTGACGGCATCGCTGCCGGTGCTGTCGGTATGGCCGACGATGGTCACGCGGGTACTGCCGTCCAGATTGCGCGAGATTTCGTCGAGCACCGGGCGCATCGTCGGCTTGATCGCCGACTGCCCGGTGTCGAATGAGACGTCGCTGGGCACGTTCAGCCGCAACCGGTTGTCCTCCGTTCGGGTGACGGTGGTGCCGGTGCCTTGTGCTGCCCGCTCGATCGCCTGACGCTTGTCTTCCATGCGCTTGGACCACAGATTGCCAGCCACCGCACCGACGGCGCCACCGAGCACCGCACCCTGCCCAGCGCTGCCGCCCGTGACTGAACCCAGTATGGCGCCGACCACAGCACCGGCACCGGCTCCTTTGGCGGTCCCTTGCTCACGTTCGCTCATCGACTCGCAGCCGACCAGCAGTGCCAGCGTGGCGGCCAGGGCCAGCACGGCCGGCCGCACCAGTGCTGGCTGAATAGTTCGCTGCATGTCGCGCATGATGTGTTCCTGGCTGTGGGTGGATACAGCCACAGCATCGCAAGCTGCAGCGCGCTGCGGCATCGGCGGTCGTGCCATCAGCGCATCGGAAATGTCCTACACGTCAGACGGCATCCAGCACACAGCAGCTGCCTGGGCACTTGCGCTCTTGCGCTCTTGCGCTCTTGCGCTCTTGCGTCCTTGCAGCAAGGTACGCCGATTTCCCCATTGTTGAGATTCAGAGGCACGCACCATGTCAATGTGACAGGAGAGCTTCATGCACCCTTTCAGAAACTTCATCCTGATGATCGGGGTCTCTTCGACGCTGATGTTCGGCTTGATGTACCTGAACAACTGTCAACTCGGCCACGTCTGGTTCAGTCAGACACGCATGTTCATGACCTTCATCATGGCCGGCTGCATGGCTTTGGTCATGCTCTTCTTCAGGCGCCATATGTAGAAAAACAGAATGGCCAATGCAACCATCGTGATTGCCGGCGTTTCACTGATGGGCGCAGGCCTGTGGCTGGCATCGCGGCACAGTGGCAGAGATGCGGGAAATCGTGAGCTGGAACTCCTGATCCGGGACCTCGCCAGGCAGCCGGCGCCGGCATCAGCCCGGCGACCTCTGGTGCCAGCCGATGACGTAGCACCAAAGATTGCCGCGAACGCTTCTGTAGACATGCATGGTCAGCGCTTGCCGCAGTGCAGCGCTCGGATCGGAGGCTGCCCGGGCACTGGCGGGTCTCGCACGGGCACATGCTCGCCCGGCATCGGGGGCTCCTTGATCTCCGGCGGTATCTCAGGCCCGATCTCGGGCGGAATATCGGGCGCTGCGGGAGCGCGGGGCGGAATTCTCGGCTCCGGTACGGGCTGAGTGGGCACCACATCGGGAGCTGTAGGTGGCACTTCGACAGGCATTGGCAATTCCTTTTCGGTGGTTCGTGAATGGGTGACAAGGCGGGTCACAAGACGGTTCGTGAGGGCAAGCCGGGTGCCTGGGTCGGAGGCACACCGCCACACGCAGGCGTCGCCCGACCCTGCCTTGAACCCGCCCTGACCCGGCAAGGAATTGTTCGTCACCCCGCTGTCGCTGAGCCGCTTGCTCGGCCACCCTGCCCCTGCGAATCCGCCCGTGAACCGGATTCATCCACAGCAAACTGATTGAAGGAGTTTCACCATGCTGACAGATTCATACCTGATTCCCGCCCTGTTCCTGTTCACCTTCGCGGTGGCCATTGCGGTGTGTATCTACCAGTACAACAAGGCCAGACAAGCCCGCGCTGAGCACCATCAGTCGGCGCAGGGCAAGGCCCAAGGCGAGCGGCCGGGTGAGCGGCACGGTGGTCTTGCCGGGACCGGCGCGACCGTGACTACAGAAGACAAAGCGAAGCGCCCCATGCCCTGCGCCAGTAACGCCATGCGGCTGGGTGGCCGGACCGCGTGACATGTTCGTGCGCATCGGTCCTCACCGGCCCGCTGCCGACTTGAGGTCCGACAGGCTCGCCATGGCCAGTGCTCGCGGTCGGTGTCAGAACCGACATGTTCCTGGGCCTCGACCTTCCAGCATCAGAATCAGTTCAAGCCGGCTGCAGGCCTGATGCGCTTCAGACCGGTCCAGGGGAGCTTGTGCGTTGAATCGGTTCTGGAGCGTGAAGTAGATGGAGGCGAAGTGGCTGGAAGATTTTCTGAGTGTCGCGCGGACGGGCAACTTTTCGCAGTCGGCCAGCGAGATGCACATCACGCAGTCGGCATTCAGCCGTCGCATCAAGGCACTGGAACAGTGGGTGGGCGTGGCGCTGATCGACCGGTCCACCTACCCGACCCGGCTCACGCCGGCGGGTGAACGCTTTCGAGATGCGGCGCGCGAAGCCACCGCGACGCTGCTGAAAACGCGGCAAGAACTGCGGCAGGCGCTGCATGCAGACCGCAAGTTGTTGCGCATTGCCGTCCAGCACTCACTGGCCGCCAGCTTTCTGGCGCCCTGGTTGGCGCGGTTGCCGATCCGGCGTGACGATCTGCTGGTGCGCGCCACGGCCGACAACCTGCACGACTGCGTCCGCGGATTGGAGGAAGGCAGCGTCGATCTGCTGGTCTGCTACTCACATCCCGAACTGCCTCTGCACCTGGATGCCGCGCGCTACCCGTCGATGTCACTGGCTGCCGACGCGTTGGTGGCCTTCTCGCGGCCGGACGCTGCGGGTCGCCCGCTGCACGCCCTGCAACAAGATCTGCACCACGATCTGCGGCAAGACTCGCCAGCGGTGCCGTGGCTGGCGTACAGCGAAGGCACCTTCCTGTCCCGTGCAGCGTCGCTGGCGCTGCGCGAGCCCGGGCCGGCGCCCTCACTGCACCCGGTTGTGGAGAGCGCGCTGGCCGAAGCCCTGCGCGCTGCCGCCGTCGCCGGCCTGGGCGTGGCCTGGCTGCCGGACAGTCTGGTGGCCAGCGACCTCGAATCCGGCGCCCTGGTGCGGGCGGGGGGCGTCGAGTTCGACGTCGCGCTGCAGATTTGCCTGTACGGCGAGAAATCGGTGGTGGAAGGGCGGCTGAAGGGCTTGTGGCAGGCCGCGCGCGCGGCGGCCGATGGGGATCCGGCACGGCCCGGCTGAGCGAACTCGTTCCATGACCTGGACGCATAGTTTGCGACTAAATGTCATTGGACCGTCGTGGGTTCGGCCACTATGGTCGCGCTTTTCCCCGGCCCGTCTCGTCGCCCTGGCTCACCGATGAACCTCGAAGCTTTCCCTCGCGTCCGCCTCGGACACTGGCCCACCCCGCTCGAGCCCATGGCGCGCCTGCGCGCGCACCTGGGAGCGTCGCGCCTGCTCATCAAGCGTGATGACTGCAGCGGCCTGGCCACCGGTGGCAGCAAGACGCGCAAGCTCGAATTCCTGCTCGGCGAGGCCGTGCGCCAAGGCGCCGACACGCTGCTGACGCACGGCGCCGTGCAGTCCAACCACGTGCGCCAGACGGCTGCAGCGGCCGCCTTCGCCGGCCTCAAGTGCGAAGCGCTGCTTGAAGACCGCGTGGCCGACGCGCCGGCAGAGTACGCCGATTCCGGCAATGTGTTCCTCGATCGGTTGTTCGGCACCCGTCTGCATACCGTGCCCGGCGGCACCGCCATGGACGCGGCGCTGGAAGACCTGGCAACGCGGCTGCGCGCCGATGGCCGCAAGCCCTACGTGATTCCGGGCGGCGGCTCCAATGCGCTCGGCTCGCTCGGCTATGTGGACTGCGTGCTCGAACTGGTGCAGCAGTGCCAGGCCCTGGGACTGAAGAAACCCCATATCGTGCATGCCACGGGCAGTGCCGGCACCCAGGCCGGTCTGGTGGCTGGCATCCATGCGCTGGGCCTGGGCTGGCCGGTGACCGGCATCGGCGTGCGCGCAGTGCGCGAGGTGCAGGAGTCGCGGGTGCATGCATTGGCGTTGCGCGTATTGGATCTGATGGGACACCCGACGCCGCTGCCGCGCGACAAGGTGGTGGCCGACGACGGCTTCATCGGCGCGGGTTACGGCCAGCCCACGGCCGGCATGCTCGAAGCCGTGCAAATGTTGGCGCGCCTGGAAGGCATCCTGATTGACCCGGTGTACACCGGCAAGGGCATGGCCGGCCTGATCGCCATGCTTCGTGCCAAACGCTTCGCCGCTGACGAGGACGTGATTTTCGTGCACACCGGCGGCGCGGCAGCGCTCTTCGGTTACCGCTGGGCCTTTGACGCCGCGCTGGCATGAGTTCGTTCGCGTTAGACCACGCGACCACCGAGTGCAACGTTGGCACGTGCCTTGCATCGTCACGGCTACAGTCTGGCCGACCCTGCCATCCCACCCACTCCACGCCATGCCACAAGAAGGAATCCAGATGACTGTCTTGAATGTTCTGCCACGCGGCCTGGCCGCGCTCGTGATCGCGGCGGCGACTGCGGGGGTGATGACGACCGCGCCCGCAGCGTTTGCCCAAGGCACGCCGCAGAAGGGTGGCACGCTGGTGATGGTGGTGCAGCCAGAGCCCCCGACCTTGGCGGCTTACCAGAGCACGGCCGGCCCGGTGGGGCAGGTCACGACCAAGGTGTATGAAGGATTGCTGGAGTACGACTTCTCGCTCAAGCCCATTCCCGGCTTGGCAGCGTCCTGGAGCGTGAGCCCCGACAGCAAGACGGTGACTTTCAAGCTGCAGCCTGGCGTGAAGTTCCATGACGGCAAGCCTTTCACCAGCGCCGACGTGCAGTTCAGCGTCATGGAGGTGCTGAAGAAGGTGCATCCGCGCGGCGGCAACACCTTCCGCGCAGTCACTGCCGTCGAGACGCCCGACCCGCTGACGGCCGTGTTCCGCCTCAGCGAGCCGGCGCCCTACATGATGATGGCCCTGTCGTCGTACGAATCGCCGATGATTCCCAAGCACATTTTCGGCACCGGCGACATCACGCGCCACCCCAACGCCAACATTCCCATTGGCACCGGCCCCTACAAGTTCGTGGAATGGCAGAGGGGCCAGTTCATGCGCTTCGACCGCAACCCC
>JBBQIB010000066.1:0-17093 GCA_038324515.1 Burkholderiales bacterium | reverse complement strand
GCAGGTGCTGCAGTGTTTCGAAGAGGCGCTGCACAGGCTGCGCAGCGCCGGCGCCCGCATCGTCGAGATCGACGTGCCGGAAGTGGTGGAGATCGACGAGGTGTTCCGCTGCCTGGTGCCGGCCGACGTGCTGGCCTACCTCGGGCGTGATCGCATGCAAGCCCAGTGGGACCGCATGGATCCGGTCGCGGCCGCTCGGCTGGAAGTGGGCTTCCACGTGCTGGCCGACGACTATGCCCGCATGGCGGCGCGCCGCCGCGAACTGGAGGCGATCGTGCGCGTGCGCTCTGCAGGGCTCGACGCCTGGATCACGCCGACCGTTCCCATGTTGCCGGGCCCGATCTCAGCGTACACCTCGGTCGATGACATCGCGGCCTGGAACCGCCGCGCGACGCGCAACACGCGGCCTGCCAACCTGTTCAACCGCTGCGGCATCTCGCTGCCCATCCAGCACCTGGGTGCACCACTGCCCGTGGGTCTGCAGCTCTGCACGCACGCCGATGACGACACCCTCCTGCTCGGCGTGGCGGTGGCTGTCGAAGCGTTGCTTGGAACGCCTGGGATGGTTGGGATGGTTGGGCTGTAGTCAGCGACAAGCGCCGGGCTCAAGTTGAATCTGACGCCGCTGCAGGGGCGAGCCGACGGATGGGGCAAGCATGTTGGGCATCTGGATCGCCGCGCAGGAAGAGTTTCTGTCGGTGCGCCGCATGCAGGGCACCGACCTCGCGCCGCTGGTCGATGGCGCGCGCCAGCGCATGCGCCAGGTGGGCATGAGCGATGCGCAGATGAGGCTGGTCGAAAGCAGCGGCCGAACGCAACCGCGCCTCACGCTGACGGCGCCGATTGGCGGCGTGGTGACGGAGTTGCTGGCCCGTGACGGCATGACGATGATGGCGGGCGCCACGCTGTTCCGCATCAATGGCCTGTCCACCGTATGGGCCAATGCCGAGGTGCCAGAGAGACAGGCTGCGCTGGTGCGGCCAGCTGCCAAAGTGCAGGCGAAGAGCCCGGCCGTTCCAGGTGCCACCTTCGATGGCAAGGTGCAGGCCGCGTGCAAGGTTTTCAGCGTCTCCT
Source organism: Burkholderiales bacterium (assembly GCA_038324515.1). GTDB lineage: Bacteria > Pseudomonadota > Gammaproteobacteria > Burkholderiales > Burkholderiaceae_C > Rubrivivax. The sequence goes on along the minus strand of JBBQIB010000066.1, from coordinate 16,019 downwards.
TGACGGCCGCAATCGTCTTGAGCGCGTTCTTGCCCGAGCGCATGACGATCACGCCGCCGGTGGCTTCGCCTTCGCCATTCAGTTCGCCGATGCCACGCCGCATCTCGGGGCCGATCTGGATGCGTGCCACGTCGCCCAGGCGCACCGACACGCCCGCCGCATTCGTCATCAACGGCATCTTGCGAAAGTCGTCCAGCCCTTGCAGGTAACCCGACGCGCGCACCACGTAGTCGGCCTCGCCGAGTTCAAGTACCGAGCCACCGGCCTCCTGGTTCGCCTTCTGCAGCGCCTCGACCACCTTGGTGTGCGGGATGCCGCACTTTGCGCCACCGCGTGCCTCGGCTGCGCAGCGGAGTGCAGCAAGCACAACATGGATCACTGCAAGCATTGCGCCGAGGCGTGCAAGCGCTGTGCAGAGGCCTGCCTGGCAACAGCCAACTAAGCCCCCGAACTCACCTGGGAAACACCATGAACCGGAAGATTCCGAGTCTCGGCAAGACCTTCTTCCTTTTCCCGCTCGCGGCGCTTTGCATCGCCGCAACCTCTGCGCAGGCGCAGACTGCTCCTGCGATGGCGCCGCCCGGCGGCATGCCCATGCAGCAGATGAACAGAGGCGCAAACGCACCGCAGGACAGGAAGGCATCCATGATGATGGGCATGGACGACATGCAGAAGATGGCGATGACGGACGATATCGACAAAGACTTTGCGACGATGATGAAGATTCACCATCAGCAAGCGGTGAACATGGCAGAGATGCAATTGGCAAAGGGAAAGTCGCCCGAAATGAAGACCATGTCCAGGCAGATCATCTCGACGCAAAAGAAAGAGATCGCGCAGTTCGACAAGTGGCTCGCCAAGCAGAAGTAACCTGGTCCGAAGACCCCACTCAGCCAAGACTGCGGGGGTGAATCATGCCGCTGCAGCTTGACGACCTAATCGCGCTTGAAACGCCGGCAGTGGATGTTTCCGGGGTTCCTTTGCAGTGGGCCATCGATGCCATCGATGAGGACGCCGAGCAGCCACGCCACGAGTTCGACAGCGACGCCCCGCGTCATCGACACCACGGCAGACAACCACGACCAGGTGATCGAGAACGAGCAGCGCGAAGGCCTGCGCCCGCTCGAGCTGGCGAACACGCCGAGTTGACCATGATCGGCGTCAGGGCTGGGTCGAGTTTCATCAACTCACCTCCTCGTGACCGGCTGGTCTTTGGGTGTTCTTGCGGCTTCCAGCGCCAGGTCCAGCGTGTTCATGAACTCGGTCACCTTGATCGGCTTGGTAAGGTACCTGAAGAACCCGGCTTCCAACCCCTTCTCGATGTCTCTGGGCATCGCGTTCGCGCTCACCGCGACGACGGGGATGAGTGCCGTGGAGGGGTTGGCGGCAAGGATCCTGAGCGCTGCGACACCGCTGGTGCCAGGCAGGTTGATGTCCATCAGGATGACGTCGGGGCGGCTGGCTTGCGCCATCTCGACACCGCTGCGGCCGTCCTTCGCGCTGAGCAGGCAGATGTCTGGGCGCCGCGCCAGAAGCTTCGTGACGAGCATCAGATTGGCCGGGTTGTCTTCGACGTAGAGCACGGTGCGACGATGCGCGCCGTCTCTGGTGTCAGGCAACAGGGCCGCAACGGGTGAGGTACCGGCATGGCCCGTCTGGCCGGCACTGGTCGCGTTCAACTCGATCCAGAACACGCTTCCAACGCCGACCGTGCTCTCCACGCCGATCGAGCCCCCCATCAGCTCGACCAGTTGCTTGCTGACGACCAAGCCGATGCCGGTGCCTTCTTTCACGCCGGCTTCCTGGCCGAGACGGTTGAAGGGCTGGAACAGGTTGGCCAGTTTGTGCGGGGTCAAGCCTTCGCCCGTGTCTTGAAAACTCACCCGAACGCGGTCCTCGGGGCGCGGGCGGCTGCTCACCTCGACCGAGCCGCCGACCCGGTTGTACTTGATCGCGTTCGACAGCAGGTTGACGAAGACTTGTTTGATACGCGTGCGATCGGCGCTGGCCCACAAGGACACATCGGGTTTGGCGAACACCACGCGAATGCCGCTCTTGCGCGCTTGCGGTTCGATCATGGCCTGGCAATCGGCCAGCACCTCGTCGAGTGAGAGCGGCTCCAACGACAAGGGAAGCTTGCCGGACTCGATCTGCGCGAGATCCAGGATCTCGTTGATGAGCTCCAGCAGATACCAGCCGGCCTGCAGAATTTGCAAGGTGCTCTCTTTCTGCCCTTGAGTGAGCGGCGGCGACTCCGAGTCCATCAACTGGGCGAAGCCGAGAATGGCGTTGAGCGGCGAGCGCAACTCGTGGCTCATGCTGGACAGAAAGTCCGACTTCGCCAGGTTGGCACGTTCGGCCTCGACCTTGGCGCTTTGAAGTTTGAGGTTTGTCTCGCGCAAGGCCTGATCCAGCCGCTTCTGCTCGGCTTCGACCAGCTTGCGCGCGGTGTTGTCGGTGCCGATCAGCAGGTAGCCAATGATGGCTTCGGCCGCGTCGCGCAGCGCCGTCACCGAGACCACGGCCGGGAAGCGGCTGCCGTCTTTGCGGATGTAGGTCAACTCGTAGATGTCTTCGATGCCGCGTGAGGCCTTGAACACCAGCGCCTCGAAACCAGGGGCAATGACAGTGCCCAGCTCCAGGCTCAGCACCCGCGCGCGCTCCACCACTTCTTGCGGATCAGAAATATCCGCTGGCGTGATCTTGTTCAACACCTCGATGGCCGTGTAGCCCAACATGCGTTCGGCTCCGACGTTAAAGATCTGGATGACGCCATTGGCGTCGGTAGCGATGCTGGAGAAGTTGGCGCTGTTGAAAATTGCGTTTTGCAAAGCGGATACACGCGAAAGTGCCTTCTTCTGCCGAAACAACTCAACGAATACTGCGACCTTGCTGGTCAGAACATGCGGCTCAACCGGTTTGTAGATGAAATCAACTGCGCCGAAGTTGAAGCCCTTGAATTGCCGCTGGCGGTCATGGGCACCGGCAGTGATGAAGACGATCGGCACATACTTTGTGCGCTCGCTGCCGCGCATCAGCTCGGCCAGCTCAAAGCCATCCATGTCGGGCATCTGCACATCCACGAGTGCAAGTGCGACCTCGTTCACCAAAACAATTTCCAGCGCCTCGGCTCCGGAGCGCGCCATCAACACGCGAAGCTCGGGGGCCCGCAACAGCGCCGACATAGCGAGAAGATTTTCTTCAAGGTCGTCAACAAGCAGGATGGTGGCAGTGGTGTTCATGCAGTGCGGTCGAAAGAAACCAATTTTTTTCGGTAGATGCGTTCGTGCCTGTCGAAGGTCTCGAAAAACGGGGCGCGCGAGGGCACGCCCAGGCTCTCTTTGGAGCCCAGTGCGAGGAAACCGCGTGGCACCAGTGATTGCGCGAACAAGGCGATGGCGCGGTCTTGCAGCGGGCGCTCGAAGTAGATCAACACATTCCTGCACAACACGAGGTGGGTCTGGGTGAAGTCGCCGTCGGTCGCCAGCGAGTGATCGCTGAAGACGACGTTTCGACGCAGTCGCTTATCGAAAATGACGCCGTTGTAGGCGGCCGTGTACCAGTCCGACAGCGAGCCCTTGCCGCCAGCCTCGGCATAGTTGTGCGAGAAGCCCGCCACACGGTCCAGTGCGTAAACGCCGGCTTGTGCTTTGCGCAGCGCCTCATCGTTCACGTCGGTGGCGTAAATCATGGCGCGGTCCAGCAGCCCTTCTTCCTCCAGCAGGATGGCCATGGCGTAAAACTCTTCGCCGGAGCTGCAGCCAGCAATCCAAATCTTGAACGACGGATAGGTCGCAAGAATCGGCAACACGTCGCGGCGCAAGGCCAAAAAGTGAGTCGGATCGCGAAACATGTCGCTCACCTGCACCGTGAGATAGCCCAGCAGTACCGACATGGCCTGCGCATCGTGCAGTACCCGCCCTTGCAACTCGGAGAGCGAAGCGGCCGCAAAGCGCTGCATCGCATGGTGCATCCGCCGCCGCAGGGACGACAGGGCATAGCCGCGAAAATCGCAGTGGTACTGCTGGAAGATGGCCTCCAGCAGCAGTGTGAGCTCTATGTCAAACGGTGTAGGGCCACGGTGGGCTGGCAGTGTTGCCGGCTTCATCGCTTGCGCATCCAGACGCGCAGCAGCGACAGCAACTTCTCGACGTCGATCGGTTTGGCCATGTAGTCGGATGCACCCGCCGCAATGCACTGCTGCTGGTCATCTTTCATCGCCTTGGCGGTGAGCGCGATGATGGGCAGCACCTGCCACTCGGGCCGCTCCCGGATGGCGCGCATCGCGGCAAAGCCATCCATCTCGGGCATCATGATGTCCATCAGGACCATGTCGATGCCACCGCTCTGATGACACGCAGTGCCCAGCTTCTGCAGCTGGGCAAGCGCCTCCCGACCGTTGCGCGCGATGACCATCGTGGCGCCCAGGGGCTCCAGTACGCTGGTCAATGCGAAGACATTGCGCACATCGTCCTCGGCCAACAGGATGCGTCGGCCCTCAAACGTGGCGTCGCGGTTGCGCGCCTCGCGCAGCATTCTTTGGCGGTCCAGGGGCAGCTTGGCCTCTACCTGATGCAGGAACAGCATCACCTCATCAAGCAGCCGCTCAGGCGAGCGCGCGCCCTTGATGATGATCGAGTGCGAGTACTGGTTCAGCCGCTGCTCCTCGTCACGACTGAGAGAGCTTCCGGTGTGGACGATGACGGGCGGGTGCGAATAGCGCTCGTCGGCAGCCATGCGCTCCAGCAGCTGGTAGCCGCTGAAGTCGGGCAACGTGAGATCGACAACCATGCAGTCAAACGTCGCGGCCTGCAGGGCCGCCAGCGCATCGCCGGCGGTGGCAACCGACGTCACGCTGACACCCCCCTGACCCAGCAGCGCCTCGATCGCCTGGCGCTGGTGCGCGCTGTCTTCGACGACCAGCACACGGCCCATCGTTTGATCCAGCTTTTGCTCCATGCGCTGTATGGCGCGCAACAGCTCCTCGCGCTTGACGGGCTTGAGCGTGTAGCCCAGCGCGCCAAGCTCGAGCGCCTGCTGAACATGGTCTGCTGCCGAGATCATGTGCACCGGAATGTGGCGCATCGCGGAATTGCGCTTCAAGCGATCAAGCACCGTCAGCCCAGAGTGGTCGGGCAGCCGGACATCCAGCAGCACGCCCACCGGGTGGTACGCACGGACGGCGGCGATGCCGTCTTCGGCGGAGGATGCGACGACCACCTTGAAACCGCGCTCACGTCCCAGCTCGACCAGGATGCGGGCAAAGACGGCGTCGTCCTCCACCACAAGAATCACGCGATCCGTCGGGGTGATGGTGTCGCGGTCGTCGTCCACAATTTTTGCCAACGGGATCGGGGCAGCAACGTCGCGCACGGGCGCTGACAAGACCGGGGCCAAAGAAGCCGAAGCAGGCGAAGCAGACTTAGGGGCCGCCGCCAGGCCGTGCGTTGCGGTGGTGCCGGGCGTCCCGAGCCAACGCGGAACGGTCAACGTGAAGGTGCTTCCCACGCCTGACGCACTGTGCAGCGTGACATCGCCCCCCAGCAGACGTGAAAGCTCACGCGAGATCGACAAGCCGAGCCCCGTTCCGCCGTACTTGCGGTGTGTGCTGCCATCGGCTTGGCGAAATGCTTCGAAGATGAGGCCCTGGTGCTCGGGCGCGATGCCGACGCCAGTGTCGATGACGCAAAAACGCACCAGCGCCACGCCATCGGCAGATGTCAGCGCGTCAACCGTGAGCCGTACCGTTCCGTGTTCGGTGAACTTCACCGCATTCGACACCAGATTCTTCAGCACCTGCTGCAGGCGCTGGCCGTCGCTGACGATGGTGTCGTCCGGGTCCTTGATGGCGGTCTCGAGACGCACGCCCTTCTGAGCCGCGAGTGGGTCAAACGTGCGGCGCAGTTGCTCGACCATCGCACGCAGCGAGAGCTTCTCCAGATGCACATCCACCTGGCCGGCCTCGATCTTCGAGAGGTCAAGAATGTCGTTGATGAGCGTGAGCAGATCGGTGTTGGCACTGTGGATCGTCTGTGAGAACTGCACTTGCTCCTCGGTCAGGTTTTCATCCGCGTTGTCGGCGAGTATCTTGGAGAGGATGAGCGCGCTGTTGAGCGGTGTGCGCAGCTCATGGCTCATATTGGCAAGAAACTCCGACTTCACCCGGTTGGCGCGCGACAGTTCGTCCGAATGCACCGTCAGCTCACGCTGAGCGCGCTCAAGTCCGTCTTTCTGAGCTTGCAACTCTTCTGATTGGGTTTCGAGCTGGATGTTGGTTTCCTCCAGTTCCGCCTGCTGCTCTTCCTGGCGCACGGCACTTTCCTGGAGCGCGCGGCTTTGCGCTTCGAGCTCTTCGTTAGAAGCGCGCAGCTCTTCTTGCTGACTTTGCAACACCTCACCCTGCAGCTGTGATTCTTCCAACGCGAGCGCAAGCGTCTTGCGCAGTTGCGCCGTTCTCAGGGCCACGCCGACAGGCTCGGCGAGCATGCGAAGCCACTCCAGTTCATGCTCTGCGACGGTATGAAAGAAGCCCAGTTCCATCACCGCGATGGCAACCCCGTCGGCGCTGGCGGGTGCCAGCACCAGATGCCTCGCTGGGTCTGATCCCAGGCCGGAGGTCACAGGAAAATAGCCCGGCGGCACATCGCTTACCAGCAGCACAGACCTGTCCTGCAAGACGCGTTGGGTCAGGCCACCCACGGGGCGAACGCTGTCGGCAGCATTTGAAGTGGCAGCCGGAAGTGCATAACCGCCGATCAGTCGAAGCGGTTGTGCTGTTTCGGAAACGTACACGGCACCCACTTGGGCGTTGAGATAGCGAGCGACGAAACCAACGATTTTCCCGCCCAGCGTATCGATGTCCTGCTCGCCCTGAAGCAGGTCGCCCAGCTCGTTCTGCCCGGTCCTCAGCCATGCCTGCACTTGCATCCGACGCATGTCTTGCGAAGACACCACCGCTGCAGCAGTGATCAGAAAGAGCAGAACCGCCGCCCCAGCCAAGAGAACGATCATCGAATAGGCGGCGGCGCGCTCCCAGTCCTGCGTGAGGGTATCGGCTGCGGCGCGCTCATCAAGCAATATTTCCTCGATCACCTCGCGCAGGCGATCCATCTGCTCCTTGCCGTGGCCCGTGCGAACCAACTCCAGTGCGGCAGCAGCTTTGCCGGCGCGTTGGAGTGCGATCGTCTCCTGGATGCCGGCCAGCTTGTTGGCAATGAGACTGTCTATCGAGTCGAGCCGCTGCAGCTTCACCATGTTGCCTGCCGCGAGACGCCGCAGTTCTGCAAGCTGCCGCGGCAATGTGGCGAGGGCTTCGATGTGGGGCTCGAGGAAGCGATCGGAGCCCGTCAGCAGGAAACCACGCTGACCGAGCTCTGCGTCTTTGAGCGTCGACAAGGTTGACTCAACCTTGCGCATGATTTCGAGCGACTGCGCCATCAGCTTTGCGCTCAGCGATCGCGCCTGCAGAGCCTGGTAAGAGACGGCCGTCATGGACAGTACGGCAACCAACGCGACCATAAAGCCGATGAGTGTCTTGCGGGGTAAAGCACTGCCCCACTTGCCAACGGATTTTGAGCTCGGTCGCGTTCCTTGAATCATGGATCCCCTCTTTTTTTATCAAACGGCCATCGACTGGTGATTTACACCGGGGAGGTATTTCGCACGGCTCTCCCAAAATAAAAAGAGATTCCGGCTTGCGCGCCCGCCAGGGTTGGTGGGCTTCAGGGGTTACGAGAGCTTTCCGATTGTGCGGCAGAGGGGGGCTTGGTGAACGCATTACAACGGGGCAGAGTCGCCACACACCACTGCGACGTCGTCCGCTTCAGCGTCGCAGAGGCAGAGGCAGAGGCATAGGCCCCCGGCGATACTCTTGAACAGCCACTGGTGCGGTCCTTGGGTTCGGCAGCGGCCTGTTGGGTCGATCACAGGCCAAAAAGGGGGCATCCGTAGCGACCTTCTCGGGATCTTCCCGGGCGATCGGACGCCAAACCTCGGCTCTGAGAAGCTCTGGCGCAGCCGAGCCCGCGACTGGTCCTCGTTGACAACCAAGCGAGAAGAACCTAGGGCCAGTGATCGTGGCGTTGATCTTCACCGGGCCCGTACCGGCATCCGTCAGCTGAAGTTGGAAGCGCCGCAGCTCTTTGATGGTGGCCGACTCTGGCGAGCGGCCGAGGAAGGCGGCCAGCTTGCGAACAGCGCGGATGCAGCCTTCCTGGGTGTGCTCGGCCATCTTGCGCATGCGCATGTCGTCGAGCATGGCGTTCGCGTTCAGCCAGGCCAGATACGGCTTGCCCGTTGTCGTTGCGGTACGAGAAACCCTCGCCGCGCGATCGGACAGGAAGTACAGACTGCCGTCAGTATCCCAACGCGGTTCCAGCACTGATTCTCCGCTGCCGCCGGCCACGCTCTGCCAGTGCGGCTGGCCATCACCTGTCAGCGTGGCAGTGTCACCGCCCCGGCAGCTGCCGCCTCAGGGCTGAGTGGTGACGGCCAAGCGCCACAGGGCAACTGCGCGAGATCGGGTGGATTTGGCATCGGTGCTCTGCTGAAGCCACTGCGAGAGGTGCCGGCCAATTCAGGGCCGGATCAGGTATTTCTCGCCCGTGGCGCGCTTGCCGTAGCCGGCCAGAGCCTCAGCACTCAAAGCACCGGCCAACGACACCTCGTGCGAATAGTGGCTGGCGAAAGTGGTGCTCAGCTCGTCAGCCACACGTTGCTTCATTGCCTGCGTGACTGCCGGCCCGACGGTACCGAGGAATGGAAACAGCAGCCAGCCACCCATGGCCCAAGCCATGCCGAAACTGCGCCGGAACTCGGTTGGGCCGGTGTCGAGCATGCCGTAAAGATAAACCTGCTTGAGCACGTTCGACCCATAGCGGCTGTATTCGGTGGCCTTGCGGTTGATGGCCACTTCCATGCAGGACAGGATGTGCCCACCCAGCGTGCCGCCACCCGTGGCATCAAAGGCGAGGGTGGCGCCGGTGGCCACCAAAGCGTCGGTCAGTCGCTCGGCGAAGTCAGCGGCACTGCTGTCGCACACATGCACCGCGCCAAGCGACTGCAGCAGCGCCACCTGCTCGGGCTTGCGCACGATGTTGACCAGGCCGATGCCGTCCTTCAGACAAATGCGGTTGAGCATCTGCCCCAGGTTGGAGGCCGCCGCGGTGTGCACCAGCGCCGTGTGGCGCTCGCGTTTCATGGTTTCGACCATGCCCAGCGCCGTCAAAGGATTGACGAAGCTCGATGCACCCTGCACCGCCGTCGCGCCGGCAGGCAAGGGCAGACAGGCCTCGACCTTGACGGCGCGATACTGTGCATACATCGCCCCGCCGATGGCAGCCACTGTGTGTCCGAGCAAGGCCTTTGCCGCTGGCGCGCTGCCTGTAGCCACCACTGTGCCGGCACCTTCGTTGCCCACCGGCATCCACTGGTCAGCGCGCGCCAGCATGCTTTTCATCGAGGCCGGTGGCACATGGGCGCGCACCAGCGGCCGCTCGGCCGTGCCCGTCACGCGCACCGTGCTCATGTCAGCGGCGCCAAAGAGCAGGCCGATGTCCGAAGGGTTGATGGGTGTGGCTTCGACGCGGATCAGTACTTCATCTGTGGCGGGCGCGGGCACAAGCACCTCGTGCAATGACAGCTCGAGCAGTCCTTCGGCCGAGATCATCGACTGCAGTTGCAGCCCAGTGGTGGGAAGTGTCATGGGCAATGTCGTGGGCAATGTGGGGCTCATCAAATCTCCGGTCAAATTTTGGGGGTCAATGGACCGTATCACGTGGTCAACCGAAACTGCCTGCAGGTGCGGGTGCCGGCGCTGCCTGCAGCCGTCACAACAACCACAACGACGCCAGCCCCAGAAACGCAAAGAAGCCCACCACATCGGTCACCGTGGTCAGGATCACGCCGCCGGCCAGCACCGGATCGATGCCCAGTCGGTGCAGCAGCAGAGGGATGCCCAGGCCCGCGAGCGCCGCTGTCAGCAGGTTGATCAGGATGGCCACGCCGATGATGGCGCCCAGCATGGCGCTGCCGAACCAGGCAAAGATCAGCGCGCCGATGACCAGCGCCCAGAGCACCCCGTTGATGGCCGAGATGCCCATCTCACGGTTGAACAGCAAGCGCAGGTTGCCCGCCTGCACCTGGCCCAACGCCAGGCCGCGAATGACGAGGGTGAGCGTCTGGCTGCCGGCGATGCCGCCCATGCTGGCGACGATGGGCATCAGCACGGCCAGCGCCACCAGTTGCTCCAGCGTGGCCTCGAAGCGGCTGATGACGGCCGCCGCCAGCAGCGCAGTCAGCAGGTTGATGCCCAGCCACAGCGCGCGGCTGCGCGAGCCGGCGATGATGGGGCCGAACATGTCGGCCTGCTGGTTCAGGCCGGCCATCTGCATCACGGTGCGGTCGGCGTCTTCGCGGATCAGGAGGACCACATCGTCACCGGTGATGCGGCCGACCAGCCGGCCCTCGCCATCGACCACCGGCGCCGACAGCAGATCGAATTCGCCAAACATCCGCCCGACCGCGGCCGCTGGCAGCTCGACCGGGATCGCCACCACATCGGTGTGCATCAGGTCGGCCACGCGCGCCGAGGTGCTGGCGGTGAGCAGCGCGCTCAGGTTCAGCACGCCTTCATAGCGGCCGTCGCGGTCCACCACCATCAGCATGTCGGTCTGCGGTGGCAGGCTCTCCAGCAGGCGCAGGTAGCGCAGCACCGTGCCCACGCGCACATCGGCGCGCACCTCGATGGTGTCGGGGCTCATCAGGCCGCCGGCGGTGTCTTCTGCGTAGGACAGCAGGGCGTCGAGTTGCTGGCGCCGCTGCCCGGTGGTGGCCACCAGCAACTGCGCACCCAACGCGCTGGGCAGGCTCTGTATCAGATCGACCAGATCGTCCAGAGCCAGCTGTTGCACCGAGGCGGCGAGCTCGGCTGGCTCCAGATCGGCGGCCAGCGCAGCGCAGATCTCTTCGTGCAGATAGGTCAGAACGCGGCCAGCGCGGTCGGTTTCGACCATGCTCCAGACGGCGCTGCGCTCGTCCGGCGGCAGGGCTTCGAGCAGGCCGGCCACCTTGGCCGGGTGGGTGCGCTGCAGCAGCTTGCCCACGCGCTTCAGGCGGCCCTGTGCCAGCGCTTCGCGCACCGCTTCCAGGTGGCCTTGCGAGGCGGCTTGTGAGGCGCTTGGTGGGGGGCGTTGTGCAGCGCCTGGTGTGGGACTTTCACGCGCCGCGATCGCTTCGGGGCCGCTCAGCTTGGGCGAGTCTTCGCCATCCAGCTCACGCAGGTGCTGGCGCGGCCCGGCGCGCAGGTGCGGCAGGATGCGCTCGCTCAAGTCGGGGCCCACCTGCTGCCACAGCGCGTCGCGGCGCACGCTGTCCAGCCGCTCGATCAGGGCGGCGATCTTGGCCGGGTGCAGACCGGCCATCAGCTTGCGCACGCGCTTGTTGCGTCCTTGGTCCAGCGCTTCGATGATGCGTTCGCTGTCAGTGACGGCGCGGCTGCCCGGCGTGTCGCGCTCGATGCTCACAGCGGCCACACCCACAGCAGCAGCGGCACGCTGATGGCCACCACGATCACTTCCAACACCAGGCCCAAACGCCAGTAGTCGCCAAAGCGGAAGCCGCCCGGGCCGAGGATGAGGGTGTTGTTCTGGTGGCCGATCGGCGTCAGGAAGGCACACGAGGCGCCGATCGCCACCGCCATCAGAAACGCGTCGCCGCTGACACCAAGCGCAGCAGCGGTGCCCAGCGCAATCGGGCACATCACGGCGGCGGTAGCGGCGTTGTTGATCAGGTCCGACAGGAACATGGTGACGAGCAGCACCAGCACCAGCGCGCCCACCGCGCTGCCCCGGGCGACATTGTCCAGCAGCAGCCGCGCGATCAGGTCGGCGGTGCCGGTGGTCTCCATCACTGCGGCCACCGGGATCAGCGCGCCCAGCAGCATGATCACCGGCCAGTCGATGGCGTCGTACACCGAGCGCAGCGGCACGGTGCGCAGCACCATCGAGGCCAGCACACCGAGCGCGAATGCGATCGCAGTGGGCAGCAGGCCGAACGCCGCCGCGCCGACCGAGCCCACCATGATGCCGCTGGCGATCCAGGCCTTGCGCACATTCGGGATCTGCAGCGCGCGCGGCGCCAGTGGCACACATCCCATGTCGGCGGCGAACTCGTTGATGGCCTCGGGCGAGCCCTGCATCAGCAGCAGGTCGCCGGGCTTGAGCGCCATCAGCCGCAAGCGCTTGAGGGCTCGCGTGCCGTGGCGCGACACCGCCAGCAGGTTCAGGCCAAAGCGGCTGCGCAGCTGGATATCGGTGGCCGAGCGGCCTTCGAGCATGGAGCCCGGCAGCACCGCCAGCTCCATCAGCACGATCTCGCGCGAGGCGCCGTCGGTCTTGTCCTTGTCCTTGTCCTTGTCCTTGTCCTTGTCCTTGTCCTTGTCCTGTTCTGCGTCCTTGGCCTTTTTCGTATCCCCGTCGGGCACTGCTTCACCGTCTTTGGCTGCCTCTTCCGGCTCGGGCGGGCGCACCGCCTCTTCCAGCTTGAGGCCGAGTTCTGACAGCAGCTTGGCCAGCGACTCGGCCTCGGCCTCCAGCACCAGGATGTCGCCCTCTCTCAGGCGCCGGCCCGGGTTGGGCGCGATCACGCGCATGTGGTCGCGCGCCAGCCCCACCACCTGCGCACCCACCCCGTCGAGCACCGGATCGAGCTCACGCAGCGTCTTGCCGATGGACTTGCTGTCGGCCACCACCCGCGCTTCAGTCAGGTAGGCCCCGGTCTCGAAGCCCTCCAGCCCCGCTTCCTTGCGCGCCGGCACCAGCCGCCAGCCGATCAGCGCCACAAAGGCCACGCCGGCCACCGCCACCGCCAGGCCCACCGGTGTGAAGTCGAACATGGCAAATCCGCTCCCACTGGTGTCGGTGCGGAAGGCCGAGACAATGAGGTTGGGCGGCGTGCCGATCAGCGTGGTCATGCCACCCAGAATCGTCCCAAAGGCCAGCGGCATCAGCACCTGGCCGGGCGCGATGTCGAGCCGGCGCGCGAGCTGGATCGCCAGCGGCATCAGCAGCGCCATCGCGCCCACGTTGTTCATGAAGCCCGAGAGCAGCGCGCCCAACCCCACCAGCGCCAACAGGCTGATGGTGGTGCCGGCGTCTTTGGGCAGCGCGAAGCGCGCCAGCACATCGACCGCGCCGGAAAGCTGCAGGCCCCGGCTGAGCACCAGCACACAAGCCACCGACACCACCGCCGGGTGGCCAAAGCCCAGAAAGGCATCGCGCGCGGGCAGCAGCCCGGTCACCACGCAAGCCAGCAATGCGCCGATGGCCACCATGTCGTGGCGCCATCGGCCCCAAAGAAACATGCCCACCGTGACAGCGAGGATGGCGAGGATGAGGATCTGGTTGGTTTGCATGACGGCGTCGCAGCTTGCCACAACTGCGCCCAGGGCAGCTGCCGGCGCTGATCGCGGTGCTGGTCGCGGTGTTGATCGCGGTGCTGTTCAGCGCGCCGACCTCTGCCGGCGTTGTCGGCAGCAGCCTACAAGACAATGGGCAGTCGTCCTGTGGTCGACGATGCGCCCAGCAGGGATCATTCGATCTCAATCCAACCTGACGAGTGCCTGTCCACGCTGAGGCCACCCGCTTTCCAATGAAGGAGCAAGAGATGGGCAAGAGCGCGCTTGAAACACTGCATGACGTGAACACCGCCACCAACGATGTGATCAAGGGATACATAACCATGCTGGAACGAGCCGAGCCCGAAATCGTCGTGACGATTCGACGGCTGTCGGACATGCACCGCCAGCATGCGAGCCAATTGGCCGCGCAGATTAACCTGTTGGGTGGTTCGGACGACGGTGACTCATCGTTTCAGGGCAAGGTCAACCAGGCGGTGGTGATCATGCGGGATTGGGTGGCGGGTCTGGACCGCGATGCCTTGGAATCGGTACGCGATGGCGAAGAATCACTCCGGGACGCCTACGTCGACGCCGTGAGCGACTTGTCGGCGGATGCGCAGCCTTCGGTGCGCGTGTTGCTGAGTGCGCAACACGCTGAAATCTGTGATCAGATCAGCCGCATACCCAAAGTACACCACAACGCCTGATCGATTGGCCGCAGCAGGCTCGAACACGCGGCCCTGACACCGGGATCAGACCCCGAAGGTCTTCAGCAGTGTGTCGAGTGCGCCCTCGAGCCCGCGCCCGAACAGTCCGCCGCGCGCCGACGGCGCAGGGGTCTCTGCGTACACGCAATGGCCGCAGTCGCCGGTCCAGCGGTCCTGGAACAGTGCGCGCTGGCCGAAAAGGTAAGAGGGGAAGGTCTCGTTGCGGGCCACCCCATAGGCCAGCCGGGCGCTGAAGCCCAGCGTGGCCGCCTGGTTGACGCTGCGGCCGCTGCTCACGGCCTCCATGCGAACCCCACGCGGACCCTGCACGATCAGCTGCACCGGGCCGTGGAAGACAAGGTAGCGCAGCTGCAGCGTCAGCCAGGCGCTCAGGTGGCCCAGCCGCCAGTGGCGGCTGATCCGCAGCGGCGCCTCACCCGGCTGAACGACTCCCGCCAGACAGCGCGGCTGCAGCACCAGCGCCGCGCCGGCCGGCACCTCGAGGCACGAGAACTCGGCCAGCGGATCGGTCGTCGACGACACCGTGACGCGCTGTTCGTGCCCGACCCTGACGCGCAGCAGGCCCACCATGCCTGCGGCCAAGCTCGTCAGCGGCATGCGCCAGTCGAGCAGCCAGCGTGTGTCCTTCTCAGCCTCCAGCGGCGTGCCGTGCAGGTACTGCGGACGCAGCAGCAACTGCTGCCCGGGCGCCAGCAGCAACGACAGCGAAGGTGCCGAGATACGGTGGTCTGCGGGCGTCGGCATTGCCGCCACATCCGGCACAGGCGGCACTTCCGGCACAGGCGGCACATCCGGCGGAGGCGGCACAGGCGGCACAGGCGGTACGCCGTCGACTGCGGATCCGGACCGCCCGCTGCCCTGCGCCGTCAGCGCCGTCAGTGCCGTCAGCGCCGTCAGCGCGCCGGATTCCTCGGGCAGCAATTGCAGCGGCGGCCGGCGCGTTGCCAGCGGGGCCACCACGTAATAGGCCAGACCCTTGACGAGCAGCGGCGACAGCACGACGACCGCCAGGATCGCCAGCGCTTGCGGCAGGACCTCGATCGCCGGGCGCAGCAGCCGACGCAACGCCGAGCCTTCGAGCAGCGCCTCGATGCGGCCGATCTCCTCGCCGTAGGGCGCCAGCAGGCGATCGAGCGGCGCGCGGTCGATCACGAAGCCCGGCAGGCTCTGGCGCCCGCGCAGGGCTTCGAGCAGCGCCTGCTGGGCAGCGACGCGGGCTTGCGTTTCGGCGCGCAGCGGCATGAGCCGGCGCTCGGCCACCTCCAGCGCTTTCATGCGCGTCCACGCCTGCGTGAACGGGACCTGCCAGGCCCAGGGCTGCGCCCGCGACAGCTGCCACTGGTCGTACTTGTTCTGCGCCAGTTCGAATTCGGCCTGCGCCAGTTGCCGACGCAGATCGGCCAGCCGCGCCTCGGCCTGAATCGGGCCCGAGAGGAAGTCGTGCAACCGCCGCGCATGGTCCAGCCCCTGCTGGCCGAGCGCGAGCTGCAGGTCCATCTCGACCAGCCGGCGAAAGGTCGTCGTGGTCGGCAACAGGCGCTCGATGGGGTGGGCGCTCCACAGCGCGTCGCGCTCTGCCTGCTTGAGCACCTGCGCGGTTTCCAGTTCGCCCAGTTGCCGCGTGACGGCTTGCAGCGGCGCGTCGGCCGCAGGCACCCGGCGTCCGATGTCGGCCGCCGCGCTGTCGCGCTTTTCGACCAGCGACGCGCTGGCCTCGCGCAGCACGCGCAAGCTCTGTGATTGCTGTTCGAGTTCGTGCCACTCGTCCCACACCAGCCGCACGCCGAGCAGCAGCACGACGATCAACAGCAGGTTGAGCAGGTTGCGCCCCACCCACCGCAACAGGAAGCCGAGAAGGTTCTGCATGGCGCATCGCGTGGATCAAAGGAGTCTCG
>JBBQIB010000065.1:0-17154 GCA_038324515.1 Burkholderiales bacterium | reverse complement strand
CTCCATCCAATAGAGCGCGCCGCCGTGCGTTGCCGGGTAGCCCAGCGTGACGGCGCCGGCCGCAGCCAGTTCTGGCGACAAGGGCGACGGCCAGGCGCCGCAGGGAAAGTACTTCAGGGTGGACATGGGCACACGCGCAACCGGCAGTGGGGGTGTGCCAATGGTAGGCGTGGAGGTAGGCCCGGTGTCGCGAGGGCCGCGCAGAGCCCGCGCCCGGCTGCAGCGCTGAAGCTGCCGCTTCGCGATAAGGCCCGGGCGTCGTCAGCGCTGCAATTCCCGCAGCCGCAGATCGTCCAGCGGGGCATGACCGCCGGGTGCGGCGCGCCCCAGAGTGCGGGCCGACTGCGAATCCAGCTCGCCTTGCATCTGCACCCCGTCCACCGGCGCTGCAGCGCCCAGAGCGGCATAGGCGGCGGCGAGGGCAGCGTCTTCACCCAGCTCCTCTGCCGCTGCAGCCTGCGCTGCAGCGCGCGGTGCGCTGTCCAGCACTGCGGCCTTGCAGGCCGCTGCGTGCACTTACCCCATCGCCTTCGGCCCACGCGCCGGCCAGAAGGTGCTGACGCTGCAGGGGGCGATGCCCCGGGACGCGGACTTCAAGCAGACGCTGTACGCCGACATCGACGGCAACAGAGCAGCACGCCGCCGTGCGCTGCGGCGCCGACGATCGCCAGTTGAAGATCATCGCGGCGATCCTCGAACAGCCGGTGATCGAGAAGATCCTCACGCACCTGGGTCTGCAGGCCCGGGCGCCGCCGCACGCGACCGCCCGTGGATCGCAGCTGCAAGCGGCCTGAGACCCTCCAGCCAACACGTTTCGGGCGGCCCGGTGCCCAGGACCGCGGGGATCGGCTGCGCGAGAGCTTTTCAGAGCCGAGATTCGGCGCTCGATCGCCAGGGAAAACCCGGAGACGGTCGCCACGGATGACGCTCGTTTGGGCTGCGGTCGACCCTCAACAGGCCGCTGCCGAAGCCAAGGACCGCACCAGTGGGTGTTGAGGAGCATTGCCGGGGGGCCATTTCAAGAAAAAGTGCGTTTGAATTTCCGGTTCTTCCGGACTATTTGTGGGCGCCTTTTGGCCTTTTGATAGCGGGCCCAGCTCGGATCTCACCTTGGCGCTCACGCGAGTTGACGCACCCTCTGCTCACCAAAGTTGCCCCCCGCTTCCATCTTGCGTCCGTGGCCTGTCGCGCCGCAGCGCTGTCCGCGCCGCGCAGGCTGGTACCCGGGTCGGGGCTGAAGTTCGCTTGGGCCTTTGCTGCGCTCGCTCTTGCGGCCGAACAGGCGCTGCTGAAGATCGCGGACCTTGGCCTGCGCCAACTCGAACTCGGCACCAAGCGTCGCCTCGCGCTGCGTGGCCTCTTCCCGTGCCATCGCCAGTTCAGCGTGCAACGTCGCCTCGCGGTGCTCGGCGTGCGCGCGCAGCTACGCCACAAATTGCTTGGTGCTGTCTTGCAGCTGTTGTAGTCGCGACACCGCTCGCTGGTGCAGCGACTTCCAACTCCTGGCCTCCATCACCAGCTGGATGTGCTCCAGCTTGGTGAGCGTCACGGCCACCTGGGCAAACGGCGCCGTGCTCGTCGCGCTTATCGCCGAGATCGCATCCAGCTCAATCGCCACCGCTTCCATGGCGACGAACCGTACGGGAAAAAGTCAAATGTGTCCAGAGATTTCGGCGCGGCCAAGAAACGAACCTACGGGTCTACCGAATGCTTACCACCGGCTTCCGCTTGAAGCCATCCCTTGCTGGGGTTACCCGGGACTGGAAAAGGGATGGGAAGCCCAAGCGCTTTCAGCGGGTAACGCGACCGGTAACGCGACCGGTAACGCAACCGAAATCGCGTGTCGGCTGCGCGGCAGTTCGGCAGCCCACTGGCCCAGCTCAATGTCGCTGGCCGGCCGTCGGCAGACGTTCGCGGCGCCCAGCTTCGCGGTGATGCGGCTGGCCTGACCGACCGATCTTGCGTCGCTACCGAGTTTCTGAACCTGGCAACCCCCAAAGTTGAAGCGTCCCCAGCGGGCCAACCGGCTGTCGCGCAGTGGCGATCAGGCGCTAGCATGCACTTCACGCGGCGGGACGGTACGGCATCCATTTATCGGACGCTCACCGACCCCAGGAGGTGACGATGGCTATCGACGGCAAGACCCTGGGCCTGGCCCTTTCGGGTGGCGGTTTCCGCGCCACGCTGTTCGGTCTGGGCTCGCTGTGGCGACTCAACGATGGCGGCCTGCTGGGCAAGCTGGATCGCGTGACCAGCGTCTCTGGGGGCTCCATCCTGATGGGTGTGCTTGCCCACCGTTGGCGACAACTGCAGTTCGCCGACGGCCGCGCCGGCAACTTCGAGCAGGTGATTGCGCAGCCGGTGATGGCCTTCTGCCGCCAGACCATCGACATCGGCGCCGGCCTGAAGGGCCTGTTCACACCCGGCAAGACCGCGGGCGACTTCCTGGCCGACCGCTACGCCAAGGACCTCTTCGGCCACGACACGCTGAAAAGCCTGCCCCAGGCTGACGGCCAAACCGCACCCAGCTTCGTGTTCTACGCGACGAACATGCAGACCGGCCGCAGCTTCCGCCTGCGCCCTGACATGTTGGCCGACTGGATGATCGGCATCAACCGCAAGGCCGATGTGCGCCTGGCCGTGGCGGTGGCTGCGTCCAGCGCCTTTCCGCCCATCTTCTCGCCGGTCGTGCTGAAGACCGAGCCTGCAGACTGGACCGAGGGCAAACCCTTGCCAAATCTGAACGCGCTGCGCCGGCGCATTGTGCTGGCCGACGGCGGCATCTACGACAACATGGGCCTGGAGTCGCTCTTCGACAAGGTGGACATCGTACTCGTCAGCGACGCCGGAGCGCCCTTCGAGATCAAGGAGAAGCCGCCCGAGGACGAGGTCTTCCAACTCGGCCGCGTGCGCGACATCCTCATCGACCAGACACGGGCACTGCGCAAGCGCTGGCTCATCAGCGACTTCGAGGCCGGCCGCCGGCGCGGCGCCTACTGGGGCATCGGCACGCACATGGCGGCCTACCCGGACGGGCCCCGCATGACGCCCGACACGGCGGTCAGCGATGCGCTGGAGGAGGTGCCCACGCGGCTGGCCGGCTTCGACGCCAAGCTGCAGGGTCAGATCATCAACTGGGGCTATGCGCTGTGTGACGCCTCGCTGCGCCTGCGCGCCGGGCTGACCGGGACGATGGCCACGGCCTGGCCGCAGCCGGGCTGGCCGCTGTGAACCCAGGCATACCGGCGGCTGCCAGGGGTTGCGCGGCACAAAGCGTGGAGGACTGAGGCATGGACCGTCAAGGACTGGCCGCCTGGAGTCTGGAACTTTCCGACGAGGACTTCGCCTGCGCTCTGGCAGCACTGGGCGTGCTGGCCGCGCTGGGGCGCGAGGCGGAAGACGTCATGCTCCGGGATGGACGCTGGCAGCTGAGCGCCCTGCCTGGCCTCTTCGGCCAGGCAATGACGGAAGACCGGATCCTGCCCTGGCGGCTGAAACTACCCAAGCCCGGCGCACGCGGCCTGCGCCTGCCCTTCGCCGCGCTTGGAGCGCCCGCGAGCCGCCTGGCGCCCCCAGAAGCGCCGGCACTGGCGGCCATCTGGCGCGATTTCATCGCCGGCGTGTCGCACGGTGGCAACCCGGCACACGGCTCGGCACACGGCCCAGCACCCGGCCCAGCACCCAGCCCACCACCCGGCCCGCGCCTGGCCCTGCAAGGCGCCAACCGGGATGCCGTCGCGCACATGGCCTGGGCGCGCTGGCTGTTGTTGCGCGAAGTGGGCGCGGCCAGTGTCTTCCTGGCCGATACCTTCGCGTCCGACGGCCGCACTGACTGGCAGTGGCCCTTCACCCTGGCCACCCTTCCGGGCGATCCGCTGGCCGCGCCGCTGGCCGAACTGCAGGCTGGCTTCCCGCCCGACTGGCCTTTCAGGTACGTCGAGGCATCGCGCGACACGCCGCGCGTGGAAGTACTGGTCATCGGTGCCGGCGCCGCCGATGCGCTGGCGCGCGTGATCGGCAGTGGCCTGCGCCTGCATTGCTGCCTGGTCGTGGTGGCCGGACTCGACACCGAAACGCCCGAGGCTGCCGAGCCCATGCTGCGCGCCCTGGTGGCGCGGCTGTCGGCCGAAGGTGCAGCCGTGCTCGCGTCAGGCAGTTCCGCCGCGGACTTTGCCCAGCGGCTGAATCGCTTCGCCTACGACATGACGCACAACCAGCCGCTGGACGTGGCGTTGGCGCTGGCCTTCGCACCCGGCGCCCAGCTGCTGTTCAACCGCGACCTTCTGAAGATCAGCCGGCTCGACGACGCGCTGGACCGCGCGACGCAGCGCTTGCGGGCCCTGCCCCCACGCGCCGAGGTGCGTTTGACGGAGCGCTCCTTTGAGCGCCTGGGCCTGCCGCGCGCGCGCCTGCGCAGCGCTGGGGCGCGCGCGGCCCCGCCGGGGGTGCCGCGCATGGCGCCAGTACCTGCGGAGGCCGGGAAGGCCGCGCGGGCTGCAGGGGCCGCGGCGCCGGCCGATCTGGCCGATGCCATCGATGCAGCGCGCGCGCGCTTCGGCTTCCACGCCGAGAGCCAGGAGGCCACGGCCATCACCGAACTGGCGCGCAGCTTGGCCGAGGAGGAATCCGATCCTGCACGCCTTGCCGCCGTGCCACGCCATGTGCAGCAAAAGAGCCTTCGCAAGGTGGCCGGCAAGTTCATCGAGGAACGCGGCGGCTATGCCGTCGGTGAGACGCTGATGGTGCAGGTGCACATCGGCCCGCGGCGCGCAGGCAGCATCGCCGCGCCCACCGCCTTCCCCGAACATCGCCTGCCGCCGCAGCGCGGTGCGCACCAGTTGCAGGTGGTGTTCCACGAGTCGCGGCAATTCGACCAACCGATGCTGCAAGACATCCTGCTGCCCAAGCGGGGGGACAGCAGCACGGCCGACTTCGTCTTCACGCCCCGGCAGGCAGGCCCCTTCGAGGCCAGGCTGTCCATCCTGCACCGCGGCCGCGTGCTGCAGACGGTGTTGCTGCGCACCCAGGTGGCGCGCAGTGACGCTGCACGCGGCTGCGGCGCTGACGGCATCAGGCTCGATGACGAGGCGCAGGTGCGGCAGGACTGGTCCGATCTGGGTCGGCGTCGCCACTTCGACATGGCCCTGGTGCTGAACCACACTGTCGCCGGCCAGCCCATGCTGACCGGCGTGGCCGGACGCCAGGCCTGGGCAAAGAGCCTGGACGGCATCGACACCCCGGTGCGCAAGCTCAACGAGTTGATCTCGGACGTCGCACTCAGCGTGCAGGACTACGGCGACGGCCTGGACCAGGGCGAGAACCCGAAGCTGCTGGTGGGGCTGGCGCGTATCGGCGCCAACCTGTATTCGCTGCTCTATGGCGACCAGCTCAAGGCCCTGCACAGCGGCGACTTCGACATCGGCGACGAGGCCGTCACCCACCTGCAAGTGGTGAGCGCGCGGCCCGATGCCGTGGTGCCCCTGGAATTCATGTACGACTTCAACGTCCCGCGGCCCGATGCCACCGTCTGCCCACAGCATCGCCAGGCCTTGCAGGATGGGCGCTGCCCGAGCGACTGCGCGCGCCGCGCGAAGCCGAACGGCCATGTCTGTCCGATGGGCTTCTGGGGCCTGAAGAAGGTCATCGAACGCCATCTCTTCGACCCAAGCGCGGTCATGCCTGAAGGGGCGCAACTGGCCGTGCGGGCCGAGGCCATCGAAGGCCGTGAACACCTGGACCTGAAGCTGGGCGCGCTCATCGGCTACAGCCAGGAGGTGAAGTCGATCGAGATCGCGCCGCTGCTGGCACGCTTGACCACGGCGCTGGGCAGCCCGGTGCCGGTGGCGCACGACTGGGACGAGTGGCATTCTCACGTGAGGGCCCACGGGCCGGCGCTGCTGCTGGCCTTCCCGCACAACGAAGGCAAGGAGGAGGACGTGTTGCTGGAGATCGGCGGCGAGAAGCTCTACACGCTGGGCCTGGAAAGCGACTACGTGCGCAAGGTCGCGGGGCCACCGCCGCTGGTCTTCCTGCTGGGCTGCGACGTGGTCGGCACGGCGCAAGACTTCTCCAGCCACATCCGCTTCTTCCGCCAGGCCGGGGCCGCAGTGGTGGTGTCCACCATCGCCACCGTCTTCGGAGCGCATGCCGTGCGCGTGGGCGAGGCCATCGTCGCCGGCCTGATGGCCGCACAGGGTACCGACCGGCGTGAGCGGCTGGGCGAAATCATCCGCGACGCCAAGCGTTCGGCCCTGCTCGACAGCGTGCCGATGGCACTGTGCGTGGTGGCCTTCGGCGACGCCGACTGGCGCCTCTGATTGCAAGCCTGGAGGTCACGATGAGCGGCGAATTCATGTCACTGGAGATGCTGCCGGCCCTGCATGGCGATGCCCTGCTGCTGGAATGGGGCGACGCGCAGCGCAGGCGGCGCCTGCTCATCGACGGCGGCCCCATCGGCGCCTTCGGCACGCTGCAGGCGCGACTGGACGCGCTGCCCGCGGGCGACCGACGCTTCGAGCTCATCGTGCTCAGTCATGTCGACACCGATCATGTCGACGGGCTGGTGCGCCTGTTCGCCGAGCCCAAGCCCTGGTCCTTCGTGGTGAAGGACGTGTGGTTCAACGGCTGGCGACACATGGAGCAGGCGCATGGCCTGCTGGGCGGCAAGCAGGGCGAGTACTTCAGTGCCCTACTGTCGCAGCGCCTGGACCCCAGGGCCTGGAACGGTGCCTTCGGCGGCCAGGCCGTGCTGGTGCCGGACACCGGGCCGCTGCCCGAAAAGGAACTGCCGGGCGGGCTGAAGCTGACCTTGTTGTCGCCCAGCGCAGAGAAATTGGACCGCATGCGCAACGCCTGGCGCAAGGACCTCGGCGACGCCATCGCACCGGGCGACCTCGAAAGCGCATGGGCACTGCTGGCCAAGCAGAAGCGCTATCTGCCGGGGCAGGGCTTGCTGGGCTCGACGCCGGCGCTGGACGCCCTGCTGAAGAAGCAGTCGCGTCCAGACAATTCGGCGGCCAATGGCTCGAGCATTGCTCTGCTGGCCGAGTTTGCGGGCAAGTCCGTACTGCTGCTGGCCGACGCGCATCCCGATGTCGTCATCGCCTCGCTGCAGCGGTTGCTGCAGGCGCGCGGCCTCGAGCGACTGCCGGTGGGCGCTGTGAAGCTGGCCCACCATGGCAGCAAGGGCAATGTCAGCGACGAATTGCTGGCGCAGGTGGACAGCCCCAACTTCCTCTTCAGCACCAACGGCGCGATCTTCCGTCACCCGGACGACGAGGCAGTGCAACGCGTCATCGCCCGCTCGGTCCATGTCCTGCCCACACTGTGCTTCAACTACCGTTCGGCGCGAAACACGGGATGGGAATCACCGGCCAAGCAGGAGCAGCTGGGTTACTTCACCCGCTACCCGGAGACCCGTGGCGCATCGATGGTGGTGGACATCTAGGCGTACGGCGGTCCTCGTGGCACCGGCTTGCGGCAGGGGCAGGGCACACGGCACACGGCACACAGCACATCCGGAAGTCGAGATCTGCAATCAGGCCATCGAGCTCCTGGAGCTCAGGTCGGAAGCGCTGGGCGTCTGGCGATGGGGAGCGGGGAGCGGGATCTCACAAAATCTACCCAGTGCGGCGCCACCACGCCAGTATTGGCTCGTCACGGCAGGTCAAGGCAAGGTCCAAGGCGGGGAAGCAGGAAATTTCCAAGGCACCGCTGCGACTGCCTCGCAGACCGCTTCAGGCTGAGGCGCTGGGCTGGGCTGGGCTGCCGTATCAGACCACCACGCGACCTGGAAACAGCGTCTTGATCGCTTCGTGAAACTTGTCGGCGATCTGGTTGAACCCGCTGCGCGACGGATGCATCTCGTTGTGCCACGAGGCCGTCACAGGTGCCAGCGTTCCTTGTGCGTTGATGAACGTCACCCGTGGATGGGACTCGAGCGCCTTCAGCATCGCAGCCAGTTGGGCCAGCATCTCGCGCACGACCTGCGTCGAGATGACCATGTCGGAGGGAAAGCCCCGCAGCTCGAAAGCCGGCTTTAACCACGGCCCGAGGTGGCAGATTCGCCGGCCGTCGGGAATGGCGAAGTCGTACCCGTGAAACGCCAGGTGCGTTTGCGGGCTGACCTGGTCGCGAATCTCGATCAGGTCCTCGTAGGCGGCACGCACGAGAGCGAGCGCTGCGGAGAAGCGCGGCTGGTTGAGTAGTTTGGCCGGCTCAGCCGCCGGGTCGAAGTCGCGCAGCCAGAGCGCCAGCGGCTGCGCCACGATGTCGTTGCCACCCCCCGAGAACAGCATCAGCTCCCACGGCGTACCGTCTGGGCACCCATCGGTCAGATGTCGCGCGATCAACTGGCGTTGTTCCACGCCGAGCATGAAGCGGGTCTCGTCGCCGGCCTTTGCCAAGTTGAGGATCGGCACACCCAATCGGCCTTCCAACCGAGGCACCAACCCGCCACCGAAGAAGGGCACTGGGTAGTCGAACCACGAGTCGCCCTCCGCCAAAACGCGCAGCGGGCCGCTGCGCGCCACGGCTGCCGGGGCACCGGGCGCGCGACGACGTCGGGGTCGCGCCGGCGCTACGTCCGGCAATCCTTTGACGCCGTGCGACTGCAGCAGTGCCAACGTGGCCTTGTACTCGCGCACGCGCTCCTTGCGTTCCTCACGCTGCTCCAGCTGGAGCTTTCGGCGTTCGACCGCCACCGTGGTGGGCGAGGCGGGGACAACCGATGCCGGGCCACCCAGGGCTCCGGGTGTCCGGCGCCGGCCCTTGAGGTTACGCGCGCGGCTCACGCGCTTTGCCGGCTCCGTCTTGACCCCGGCGATCGCGCGCGCCTGCTCAAGCGTCAGTGGCCCGACGATCGACGCGGCACTCTTCCGGGCTGCAGATGCGCCGCGCTGAGGTGGTTGGGTGGTTGCCATGGCGATGTCTCCTCGCAGTCAACTGAAGTCTTTCAGCAGTGCGTCGAATGCTTCCAGTTCGCGCGCATGTTCCTTTGCCAGCGCCTTGCGGCAGCTCGCATCGAAGTGCTGCGAGCCGGTCAAGTGCGACAGCAGCCGGTTCGGGTTGTGCCACATCGGACAGGTCTTCGGCCCCTGGGGGTGTACCCCGATCCCACCGAAGAAGCCGGCCAGCACACTCACGGCCAGATTGGCCAACGCGCGATCCGTCTGCGCGCCCTCGACCACCAGCCCGTCGAAGCCGGCAAAGGATGCCACCACGACCGGCGGCTTGCGCTCGCTCGGCCACCAGCCGTAGAGGTTCAAGGTGTCGCTACTGCGGATCCAGTGGCGCGTCAGGCAGGCCAGGACTCGCACGCCGAGATCCGCTGTGGCGGACTCCATGCGTTGCGCGAGTTTCTCGGCAATCAGGTAGGGCGCGCCGTCCGGTGCCTTGTGGTCCACGTCCCAGACGTCCAGCGGTGCCGACAGATCAACCAGTTCGAATTCGAAGACCGTCTGCACCCCGTTCATGCGCTGCAAGGTTTGCTTCAAGTCGGGGAACACGCTGTCGATGTCCCAGACCGCCATGCGCTGGCGGCCGGTGACCACCCGCCGCCGGCTGGCAGCGCGGGCTGCGGCAGCCGGTGCTGCGGTCGTTTCGGCCGGCGGGTCGCACAGCGTCATCGACGGGTCGCGTGCATAGACCACGGGCACCGCCCAATCGATGATGTCGCCCTGCAAGGAGCAATTGACGGCAATGCGCGCCTCCCGAGCCGCCTGGCCGATGCCCATGCCCTGCGCCAGCGCCCAGTAGAAGTGCTGCGCGAACGAGGTGGCCGAGGAATCGAGCACGCTGTACTGGTTGGCGACCAGCGCCGGCAGGCCGTGGGAGACCAGCGATTGCGCTACGCCCCTGTTGAAGTCAGCCTTGCCGCCGCTTCCGGACTGGCAGGCGTTCAAGAACACCAGGCTGATTCCACGCCCACAAAAGATTTCGCGCAACGACCGCTCCGGCACCAGCACGCTATTGCCTCGGCCGTCCTCGAAGACCAACGATCCGATACCTGTGGCCTCGTCGAAGGATCCGTGGCCGATGAAGTGCACGATGTCAAACTGCGCCGTCGATACTCGGCTGAGAATGTCGCCGGCAGTGGCGCGCGGGAGCGTTTCTACGACTGCCAGGCCGGCGTTCACAAGCCCCTCGAAACCGCGCCGGATCACTGCTTCTTCCTGCGCGATCGATAAAAGCCCGAAGCCGACTGGCTGTGCCGCCACTACCAGGATGCGCAACGGACCGCGCCGGCGCGAAATGCTCTCAGCCGGCACCGCCGCCAGCGCATTGCGCACGAAGTGGACTTCTTCGGTCGCCAAAAAACTCCGCCGCGTTCGGTCGTAAGCGAACTCCCAGGGCTTCTCGGCGATCCAGGAAATCATCGAGGTCAGCACCAGATCAAGCTTGCGACCCTGCTGGCGCGAGCGGGCCTCGTCGTACAGGCGCCTGACCTCGCCCTGGAAGAGCGTCTCGAAGAGTTGATGGCCGAAATCCATCATTTCGGCGTCGGTCGGCAGCGTACCGTGCTCGCGGTTGGTGTAGGCCTTGATGCGTTCGTGGGTTCCGATGATCTTGCCGTAGTACGTCGTCGACTTCTCGTCGTCTGCGCGCAGACGCATCCGTTGCATGACGCGCGCACCGCGATAACTCGCGAACACGCGTGCGAACGTCGCCTGGCCGCGTGGCGAACCAGACTCGCCAGTCGCAGCGTCGAAGCCATCCAGTATCGTGATTTGCAGTGCGTCGTCGGCCGTCAGAATTTCGGTCGACAGTGGCTGGATGGCCAGCGACTGGGTCTGCCGTGCCGACAGCGTGGCAGCGTTTGGGCCCGTCGGCGCCCCGGCAGCACCACTTTTGGGATAGACCTTGGCCGCGAACGCATGGTCCTTGGGGTTGATGTCGACACCGCCAGGAATTGTCTGGCCATCCTTTGTGATCTCGCCCGGGATCTGGTAGCACATGATGGACAGCGGATCGCTCTCGGCAGTCGCCATCAGCGAGCGGGTCTTCAGCGGCGTCAATACCTGCTCTTCGGTCTCCGCTGGCGTCCAACCGTCGGTGCGGCGGAAGTAGGCAATGGCCTTCTTGCGGTCGATGCGCCCGACGAGTTCCGTGCGCATGTGCTCGTGCTCAAAGCCGAGCGTGTGACCAGCTTCGTGGCGTACCACGCGCAGGAACTCCGACTCCGGCGTGCGCATGGTGAACCCCTCGAGGTTCATCGTCGGCAGTTCAGGCTCAATGCCGAGGATCTCGGTGCCGACGTAGGACCAAAATCCGGCATCCGCTTCAGGGTGGTCCAGGCGGGCCACGCGCACTGTGCCCAGTTCCCGAGTCTCTGCGAATCGCACGTTGGCATGCGCGCCCCATGCGTTCATGTGCAGCAGCAATCGCTTGCGAAGGGCAATCGACGGAGTGTCGAGAAACTTCACCGTCAATTCTGCGCCGGTTTGCGGCCAGCGGCGTTTTATCACCAGCGCCAGCCGTCGCTGGCCGCCACGCCGGCCGTTGACCGAGAGAACGGGGTGATCGGTCGCGTTTGCCGGATTGATTTCGATGCTGCGCCGCAGTGCGCGATCTGCTTGATCTCGTGTCAACAGATGTGTCTTGCAAACGACAATCGATCCCATTGCCGTCCCTAGCGGCTGCCGAGCTTCAAGCCGGCGATGTACTGCGGCGAATCGGCCTCGAGACGCGCCAAGACCTCCGCGCGTCGACGCGCATAAAAATCAGTGTTGAGCGTCAATCGCTGCGCCGCCGTCCAGAAGTGCGCCTCGCGCGCGCCCCATTTGAAAAACAGGAAGCGTCGCCGTTCGTCCACGCTGCGAAAATAGAAGGCTCCAAGCGCCATCGTCAGGGAGCCGTTGGCGGAGCGCTGTACGGCGCCCAGCTGGAAGTTGCCGCTGTCCTGTGTCGACGCGTGAAAGTCAAAAAGGCTGATCGCGCCATCGCCCTCAGCGAGTTTTGACAGTGCCGCCACCGACTCCTGCAAAACCGCAAGCTGGCTTTGGCTCGCGATCGCTGTGATGATCGCCAGCGCCGCTTTGTCCATCCGGAAGTCGCCCTCACTCTGATCGAACTGCGAGAACGCCATCTGCTCCACAGCCCAGCCGAGGTTTTCGAGAATCTCGGTGTACTTGCGGTACCAGGCTCGCGTTTCAGTGAATCGATCGAAGGCACCACTGGCGCCGCGCTGGGCCAACTGCACGGAGTACAGGACGTCTTCCTTGTCTTGGGCCGGCACGCCATCAACGAAACAGAGCAGGCTGCCGACGTCGACAGACGCTTCCGGCCCCGTCGCCGCAGCGGGGACACTGCGGCGGCGGCCGGCGGCGCGCCGAGATCCAGGGAACGGCTGCACCTTGGGCAGCGGCAGGTTGTGGATGTAGGCCGATAAACCAGTCGGCACAACACTGTGGTCGGGCATTGTCGAGCGGGGCTCGGGTGAATTCGCCCTCCCCTGGCGCGACCGTTCGGCAGGCGCCTTGCGCGGCGCAGCGGGAAGAGCAGGTGACAACAGTTTTCCTTGCTCGTCGAAGGTTGCGTCCATGAGAAACGCCACTTCCTTCTCGCTGTAGCCGGGATCCCAGTGGGAGTTCTCCGGCACGTGGCAATGTCCGTAATGACCGCTCTGCCCGTCCCAGGTCGGAGCATCTCGGTTGTGGCCTCCAGGATCGTGACCATTCTTAGCAGGCCGTGGCACACCGGCAGGCCACACCCTGGGGACGCCGTGCGTGGCTTCGATCCAGCGGCACAGGCGTGCCACTTGCGTCAGTGCGCGCATGTCCTTTGCCAGATGTGCAAATCCAACGAGCTCGATTTGTACAGCGAAGTCCCGATTCGTCTGCACGCCGCCGGGTTCGTTGCGAAGTGCACGTGCGCCCTCTGCTGTGTCGATGTGCTGGAAGATTCGTGTTGCGTCGACCGTGAAGTGTGGGTCCGACCGGTTTTTGGCGAAGGCTTGAAGCGCCCCTTCGACACGGCTGCCCTCTGTGGTGTGATGAACAATCTTGCACGGGCCCCCTACATGAGGTCCGCAGGATCCAGAAATCGGACGCCATGTGGCGAATGGACACCGTGCCATCGTGTTCCCCTAAGCAATTCCTGCCCTGAATTGCCGCTTTGACTTGACGCGAAGTTGTACTTGACATCAACCTACGCGTGCATCCCTAGAAATGAGTAACCAGCGAACCATCGATCGTTGGCATTTGAGCACTCGGTTTGGGCGTAGCGCTTGACGAACGTCAACTGGGTGACTGAACTAATAAGGTGGCCGGCAAGGTCGAGTTCGTCTCCTCGGACGTCTGTCTTGGCATACGGCGGCGATATCTGGAGGTCATCGCCAAGCATTGCCCGCAGGTGCTGAACATCCTGGACCGCTCCCACATGGTGGCCAAGCTCAACAAGGCGCCGGACGAGCTCATCGTCGTCAACCACGCCGGCGAGGCCCGCCGCATGGTCCGCGAGGGCTATGAACCGGCGCTGAAGAACAAGCGCTGGTGTCTGCTCAAGCGGCCGGAGAACTTGACGGACAAGCAAAACGTCATTCTGCAAGAGTTGCTGGCCTACAACTTGACAAGCGTTCGGGCGTATTTGCTGAAAGGTTGAGTTCCAGCTGTTCTGGGAATACGACTCACCGGCCTGGGCTGCCAAGTTCCTCGATGCCTGGTGCAAGCGGGCGATGCGCTCGCGCATCGATCCGGTGAAGAAGTTTGCCCCCACGGTGCGCGCGCACAGGGCGTTGTTGCTCAACTACTTCAGGGCCAATAAACAGTTCTCCAGTGGCTTCATCGCGGGCCTGAACAACAAGGCCGGAGTCACACTGAGAAAAGCGTACGGCGATCGGACGTTCAGGATCGCCGAACTCTCTGTGCAGCACGTGCTGGGCAAACTTCCAGAGCCAAAGCTCGCCCACAGATTCTTCTGACGAAGCGAATTTCCTATCCTCTCCAGCGTGATGCTGCCGCTGAGCGCGCGCGAAGGCGATGCCGAGGTCAGCGTGCCGGTTCCCAGCGCGACCGTGGCGGTGGGCGTGGGCTCCTGATCGCCCGACATGGCGGGCTCGGCGTCAAGCTTGTTTCGGCCGACGTGGCGTTGTTGTTGCCGCCGCCGCCGCAGGCCGCCAGCAGCAGGCCCAACGTGGCCGCCGGGGGCCAGCGCGAAGCGCTCGCCAGAGATTTCAATTGGAGGGGATGCATGATCTGCGTTGTCGCGACGCGGCTGCGCAGGGCGGTCACGGGCGCTAGACTTCAGTTCTGCCAAGGGGGTCGCAGATGCAGAAGCAAAGGGTTTTGCCGACGGCGTGGCGACGGCGCGATGCGCTGAGTGTGTTCGTGTTGGGCACGCTGACCTGTGCGCGCAGTTGGGCGCAAGAGGTCGCGACGCTGCGTCCGGGCGAAGTCATCGAACTGCCTGGCGGGCGCATCAGCGTGCTTGGCGTGGACATACGCCGAGGCACGAGCACGCGTGTGAGCCTGCGCCTGCGCGCCACCGCTGATGCGAAGGATTCCTGGTACTTCACCAACGATGCCTTCCGCCTGCTGGCTGGCGGCATACCGCGCGCACCCGATGTGGGAATCAGCGAAAACTCCCCGCAGACTCATCACGTCTCCCGGGAATCGGCGATCGACTTCACCCGCGTCTTCAGCATCGCCGACAAGACCGACGATCTCGTGCTGCAACTGCGCATCGGCGATGCGGTCGAGCGGCGGCGCCTGCCCAACCGCTGACACGTCACCGCGCCAGCCTTCGCGCCGCTTACCGCGCCAACACGAACGATCCGCCACTCCGCCGGGGCCACCATCACATGGCCGATGTCTTCGTCAGCTACGCACGCGAGGACGAGGTCCGCGTCAGCGCGCTGGTAAGCCTGCTCGAGGCGCGCGGCCTGTCGGTATTCTGGGACCTGCATATTCCTGCGGGCGAGACATGGCGCGAGCACATTGGCCAGGCGCTGGCGCAAGCGTCTTGCGTGCTCGTTGTCTGGTCCACGCATTCGATCGCCTCGTCCTTCGTTGCCGAGGAAGCCGACGAAGGCAGGCAGCGCGGCGTCCTGGTGCCGGTGCTGATCGATGCCGTCTTGCCGCCGCTGGGCTTTCGCAGCCTGCAGGCTGCCGACTTGCAGGACCTGGGGGCGAGCGCGCTGCCGCGCGGCTTCGAGCCTCTGCTCGGTGCCATCAGGGCCGTGCTGGACGATTCACCGCCCGCGTCGGCCTTGGCCGCTCCGGGCAAACCGGCGGTGCCCGCTGCAGCCGCACGCGCCGCTGCGGCGCATGGCGCGCGTCCAGCGGCCATGCTGATCGGCGTGGCGGCGCTGCTGCTCGCCGGTGCGTGGGCCTACCACGTCGTTGCCGGGCGCAGTGCGGCACTGTCCACCCCGGCGGCGGCCAAGGCGGAGCTGCAACGGCCAGGCGACATGCAGGCGCTTCGCGCGTCGGTGAATGTGCTCGAACGATGGGCCACGCCAAGCGGCGGCCTTGGCCTGCGCGTGCAGGTCACGCAGCGCAGCGCGGTGCCGCTGGCGATCTCGGCTGGCAGTGTCTTCGCATTGGTGCGCCGCGGCGGCGCCGACGAGTTGCCGGTCGAGAGTCGGCCATTGTTCGAGACGCTGCAGCGCGATGACCCAGTGATCTTCGAACTCCGCTTTTCCAGCGCCGATGGCGCCTCGCTGCGCGTCAGCCTTTACGGCGAGTCGCCGCAGCTCATCGACCTGCCCGCGCCACGCTGAGGCCGCCGGCTCGCAGCGCCAATATGCACGCCCGATGTCGCGCAGGGCGATGGCCTCGATGATCTCGGCGTGCTCGACCGACGGCCATGAGCCCTTGATCCCAGACCTGCTCCAGCAGGTGGGCGTGCTGGAGCCCGTTGAGGCCGGGGCCTTCCCATGTCGGCAATGGGCGTAGGCAGCAAATCAGCCCGCCGTGCATCGAGCCAACGCTTGGCCTCCGTGCTCTGCACCTCGGGCAATGTCGGTTGCGTCAAGCGTTGTGTGCCACCTGGTCGGTGCGGCGCCTCATCGCGCCATTGGTGGCCGAACACGGCGTGCGCCTGGCCCCGCCGGAAGGCGCCGACGGCGTGGCCGTGCAGGCCGACCCGGCGCGGCTGCGCCAGGTGCGCGTGAATCTGTACTCGAACGCGGTCAAATGCAATCGACCCTCCCGCGAGATGCGGCTGGTCGTGAACACGTGGTCCGCGGCGAAAGCCGACAGCCGTTCGGACTTCGTGCTCTACGTCGAGAACGACCCGGTCAACGAACCGCTGATACGCACCTTGATCGAGTTGCGCTTGGGCTGTGGCTACGCCGCTGCGATGACCGCCCAAGGTGGCCTGCTTGTCGCGCGAAAACACCGTCCGGCGCTGGTGCTGGTGGACCTGAACCTGCCCGACCACGACGGCCTTTGGCTGGCGGCGCAAGTGCGCGGCGACGCGGCGCTGCAGGCTGTGCGGCGGGTCGCGGTCACGGCCGACGCCACGCCGGAGACGCGGGCGAAGCTGTTCGCCAGCGGCTTCGAGGACTGCTGGAGCAAGCCGCTGGACATGCGGGCCGTGGCCGGGCGGCTGCACCAACTTCTCGAGGGAGAGGGTCGCTCATCAGCGGCCCACAGGAGGCACACAAGCTCTGCACAGGCGCTGTCGTTCGACGGGAGGCCACGCCGATGGGTGTCATCAGCCCGCCCTGACCGACGACGACCACGCGGCGATCCGGGCCGAACGCGATGCGCTGGTGCTGGTCCTGGTGCTGGTGCTGGTGCTGGCACGGATGCTGGCGCGGATCAGGTCACCCGCCGGCCCGTCCATTGCACAATGAGCACCTCGGCCGCACGTCGCCCTTCCGCACCGTACACCCCATGACATCCACCTTCCAGGCTACCGCCGTCGTCGGGGCGGGTGCCGTCGGCAGCTACTTCGGCGGCATGCTGGCGCGCGCCGGCCACCCGGTCACGCTGATCGGGCGTGCCGCGCATGTGCAGGCCATCGCCAGCCACGGGCTTCAACTGCACCGGGCAGGCGGCGTCGAGGCCGTTCGGGTCGGCGCGACGACCCAACTGGACGCCGTGCGCGATGCTGACCTGGTGCTCTTCTGCGTCAAGTCGACCGACACCGAGTCGGTGGCGCGCCAGATCGCGCCACTGCTGAAACGCGATGCGCTGGTGCTCAGCCTGC
>JBBQIB010000064.1:0-17199 GCA_038324515.1 Burkholderiales bacterium | reverse complement strand
GGCAGGCCTTCGCGTACCGCCAGCGTATCGGGCCGGGCATCGGCCGGCAGTCGGGTCAACGGGATCACGCGCCCTCCTCGGCGTTTTGCAAAGCCAGGCGCGAGCGGGGCCCGGCTTCTTCGTCGTCAAACTGCAAGCGGCGTTGGGCTTGCAGGGTGGCCAGGCCCTCGGCGGTGATGTCGCCAGTGACGTAGTAGCCATCGAAACAGCTCGCTTCAAAACCATCCAGCTTGGGGTTCAGGCTCAGGATGGTGCGCTTCATGGCGTCCACATCCTGGTAGATCAGGCAATCGGCGCCAATGAAGACGCGGATCTCCTCGATCGTGCGGCCGTGGGCAATCAGCTCTTCTTCGGTCGGCATGTCGATCCCGTATACATTGGGGTAGCGCACAGGGGGTGCGGCCGATGCCATGTAGACCTTGTTGGCGCCGGCCTCGCGCGCCATCTGCACGATCTCTTTGCTGGTGGTGCCACGCACGATGCTGTCGTCCACCAACAGCACGTTGCGGCCCTTGAATTCCATGCCGATGGCGTTGAGCTTCTGGCGCACGCTTTTTCTGCGCACACCCTGCCCCGGCATGATGAAGGTGCGCCCGACATAGCGGTTCTTGACGAAGCCTTCGCGATAAGGCCTGCCCAGGCGGTGCGCCAATTGCATCGCGCTGGGCCGGCTGGACTCGGGGATCGGGATCACGACGTCGATCTCGGTCGGCGGCAGGGTCGAGATCACCCGCTTGGCCAGCGTCTCACCCATGTTCAGACGCGCGTGGTACACCGAGATGCCGTCCAGCACCGAATCGGGCCGCGCCAGATAGACATACTCGAAGATGCAGGGGTACAGCTGCGGTGATTGCGCGCATTGCAAGCTGTGAAAGCGGCCCTGGGTGTCGACAAAGATGGCTTCACCCGGTGCGACGTCGCGCACCAGCCGATGGCCGGTGCCTTCGAGTGCGACCGATTCGCTGGCGATCATGAACTCGCCCATCACGCTGCCGTCAGCGCGGTCTGCTGATTTGCCAAACGCCATGCCGGCCAGGTCCGCCAGGTCGGCCGTGTTGGCGCCCGTATCGTCCCCAGCCGTACGACGGCCGAAGCACAGCGGCCGGATGCCGTAAGGGTCTCTGAAGGCCAGCAAGCCATGGCCCGCAATCAGCGCGATCACGGCGTACGAACCCTTGACGCGGCGGTGCAGCGCAGCCACTGCCTTGAACACATGCTCAGGCAGCAGCGGCAAGTCGCGCGCCACGCTTTCCAGCTCGTGCGCCAGCACGTTGATCAGCACCTCGGTGTCGCTTTCAGTGTTGATGTGGCGGCGGTCGATGTCGAACAGCTCGGCCTTCAGCGCCGCTGCGTTGGTCAGGTTGCCGTTGTGCACCAGCACGATGCCATAAGGCGCATTGACGTAGAAAGGCTGTGCTTCTTCTTCACTGTAGGCGTTGCCAGCGGTCGGGTATCGCACCTGGCCCAACCCCACCTGGCCCGGCAGTGCGCGCATGTTGCGCGTTCTGAAAACATCGCGCACCATGCCGCGGGCTTTGTGCATGAAGCACTTGGTGCCCTGCATCGTGACGATGCCGGCGGCGTCCTGACCGCGGTGCTGCAGCAGCAGCAAGGCGTCATAGAGCAGCTGATTGGCTGGGGAAGTCGAGATCACGCCAACGATGCCGCACATGGGTGGAGGTCCTGGTCAAAGTCGCTGGCTGGGGCCGTGAAGGCGGATCGCAGCCAGGCTGTCAGCGCGCTGCAGGAGCCGCAGGAGCCGCAGGATCCGGGATGGGCAGCCCGGATGCAGGTGCAGCAGGTTTGGCCGGCTCGGTCCAGGTGATCGTTCCCTGCGGTGCGACAGGGCCGGGTGAAGCGGAAGGAGAAGCAGAAGGAGAAGCAGAAGGAGACGAAGACGTGGACGAAGCCGCTGGCGTCGCGCCGATCGGCGCCGCAGTGGGCAGCGGCCCGGGCAGCATCTGAGCAGCAGGCGCAGGCAGCATCGGCTTGATCCACTGGATGGTGTCGGACAAAAGGCCCGCGCCGCGCGAGTCTTGCCAGACCTGCGAGCGCGCAGCAGGCGTGAAGCTCAGCAAGGTGGCCACCGCCAGCAACAGCACTGTTCCGCGCAGCAATCCGAATCCCCCGCCCAGCACACGGTCCACGACCGACAGAGGCGTGGCATGCACCAGCATGCGCACCAGTTTGGCCACGATCGCCCAGACGATCAAGGCGACGACAAAGACGACGATGAATGCGACCCCGGCATTGAGCGCCGAGCCTGCTGGCCCGAGCGGAATCGAGGGCGCCAGATAAGGCCCGACCCACTGCGCAGCGATCCACGCCACCACCCAGCCCGCCAGCGACAGGCACTCGAACACAAAGCCGCGCATCAGACCGATCACCGTCGACGCCAGCAACAACAAGAGCAGGCTCCAGTCGATCCAGTTCAAGGGCAAGGCGGCCAGGGTGTCCATGATTCAGCGTGCTGGGCAGCGATGCGTTGCAACCGGCATCACAGCTGGTAGATGTTGGCCGGCAAGCCCACGGTCTTGACCTTGGCGGCTGCAGCTTCTGCCTCTTCGCGGCTGGCAAAGGGCCCCAGGCGAACCCGCGTGCGCTTGCCTGTGGCGGAATCAACTTCGGTAATGTAGGTCTTGTAGCCGAGCTTTTCGACCTTGGCGCGCGCATCACGCATGCGCTGCACCTCATTGAAAGCGCCCACCTGCACCACAAAACGCGGCGCGCTGGCCTGCGCCGCGCTGGCTTCCAGATTGTTGCCGCGGGCAACGGCCTCGACGAAAGGCCCGCCAGTGGCTGCCGCAGGCGCAGTGGCAGTCGCTGCGACAGGCGCTTTGGTCGTGGCAACTGCAGGCGTTTTGGCTGCCGCTGCTGGAGGGGCTGCGGGGGCTGCAGCGGCTGAAACCGAGGGTGCGGGTGTTGGTGTTGGTGTTGGTGTCGGCGTTGGTACAAGTGCAGCCGATCCGCCCGCCGCCGCCTCTGCGCCTGCCCGCGCCTCGCCTGTTGAAGTCGAGCCGGCGGCAGGGTTCGCCGCCGCCGGCATTTCGTTGCCGGCGTCAGGTGGCGGCACTTCGGGCGGCCGTTGCGCCTGCACCGTGCCGGTGGCCACCCGTGTTGCCTGGCCATCGACGCGCGAAGCATCGATCGGCGTGTCGATCGGCAAAGGCCGGGGAGTGGTTTCAAAAAGCATCGGAAACACCACGATGCCCACCACCAGCAACACACCGGCCCCGATCAGACGCCTGCGGGCGCGCACCCGCGCTGCCTGAACATCCTGTGGGCTGCTCTCGACCGCACCCGCCAGGCGCTTGGAGCGCCCGTCCCTGGAACCCTGGGCTTCACCGCCCTTGGCTTTCAGAAAGAGAAATGGCAAACGCATGCGGCTGTGATGTGGATGGACTTGGAAAGCAAAAGAAGCAACTCAAGAGGCAGGAGGCTCAGTGGCAGCGGCCTGTAAGGGCTCGGCTTCGCTTGCGGTGTGCCCTGGGTGATCGGCGAGATGGTCGGCGAGGTGGTCGGCGAGATGATCGACTGGATGTGCGCCGGGTTGTACGCCTGGTTGTGCGCCGGGTCGTGCGCCTTGGCCGGCCGCTGGCGCCCCCAGGACCAGGTGCGGTGCGGACAATTTGGGCAAGCCACCCTTCAAAACCCCGCCTACGGTCAGGAATGATCCGAAAACCACGATTCTATCGGTGGCACTGGCTGCAGCCGCCGCCGCGCGCAAAGCCTGGGCTGGATCGGCATGCGCAGTCACCACGGGCGCCACCGTGGGCCCTGCGCTGCTGCCCAGGGTGGCGAGCATCTGGCTCAGCGCCTGGGCGCTGGCAGCCCTGGGGCTGGGCAGATCGCAGCAATACCAGGCATCGACCAACGGGCTCATCCTGGCCAGCATGCCAGCGATGTCCTTGTCTGCCATGGCGCCAAACACTGCATGCGTGCGTGGGAAGAAGCCCATCACATCCAGATTCAGCGCCAGCGCAGCCACAGCCTGGGGGTTGTGGGCGACGTCCAGCACCAGAGCAGGTTGGCCAGGCACGATCTGAAATCGCCCGGGCAATTGCACCATCGCCAGCCCCGTGCGGATGGCCTGCGCGTTGATGGGCAAGCGAGCGCGCAACGCCATCAGCGCGGCAATCGCGCCGGAGGCATTGAGCAATTGGTTGGCGCCCCGCAAAGCCGGGTAGGACATGCCGCTGTAGCGCCTGCCGCGGCCAGACCAGCTCCACTGCTGGCGATCCCCCGCGTGGTTGAAATCACGCCCCACGCGCCACAAATCTGCACCGATGGCTTGCGCATGCCGGATCACCGTTTCTGGTGGTACCGGGTCGCTGACGACCACGGGTTTGCCTGCGCGCATGATCTGCGCCTTTTCAAGGCCGATCGATTCGCGGTCGGGCCCCAGCCACTGCATGTGGTCGAGGTCGATGCTGGTGATGACGGCGCAATCGGCGTCAAAGGCATTCACCGAGTCGTAGCGCCCGCCCATGCCCACTTCCAGGATCACCAGGTCCAAAGGCGTCATCGACAGCAGCCGCGCGATGGCCAGGGTGCTGAACTCGAACTGCGTCAGTTGCAAATCGCCGCGCACAGCTTCCACCGCCGCAAAGTGCGGCACCAAGGCGTCGGCACTGACGGATTCCGCCCCGACCCTGCAGCGCTCTTCGAAGTGCACCAGCTCCGGCTTCTGGTACAGCCCCACCCGATAACCGGCGTGGTGCGCGATGCTTTCCAGCATCGCGCAGGTGCTGCCTTTGCCGTTGGTGCCGGCAACCACGATCACGGGTGCCTCGAAGTGGATGCCCAACCGGCGCCTGAGCTCCACCGTGCGCTCCAGCGACAGGTCCATGGTCTTGGGGTGCAGGCGCGCGCAATGATCCAGCCAACCTTTCAGCGTGGTCGGCAACGGGGCGCCAGCCGCGGTGGATTCAACAGGGGGTACAACGTCGGACATGGATTTGATGCCGGGCCTGCAGGCTCGGCAGGTCGAAAATGGCACCGGGCCACTGGGGCCCGGCGGGACTGCCGAAGAAGGCAGCGGGATCAGGCCAGCACTTCAGCCTGCCGCTTCAGGCCACGGCCTCGGCACTCTGTCGTTGCAGCGTGGCGAGCAGGCTGGCAATGCGGGGCCTCAGTTGGCGGCGGTCACAGATCATGTCCAGGGCGCCGGTGGCAAGCAAGAACTCGCTGCGCTGAAAGCCTTCGGGCAGCTTCTCGCGCACGGTGTTCTCGATCACCCGCGGGCCGGCAAAGCCAATCAGCGCCTTGGGCTCGGCGATGACCACATCACCGATAAAGGCAAAGCTGGCCGACACACCCCCCATGGTGGGGTCGGTCAACACGCTGATGTAGGGCAGTTTGGCTTTGGACAGGCGTGTCAGCGCAGCGTTGGTCTTGGCCATCTGCAGCAAGCTCAGCAGTCCCTCTTGCATGCGAGCGCCGCCCGTGGCGGTGAAGCTCACGAAGGGCACCTTTTGCTCCACGGCAGCTTCGACGCCGCGGGCAAAGCGTTCGCCCACCACCGAGCCCATCGAGCCGCCCATGAATTCAAACTCAAAACACGCCGCCACCAGCGGCACGCTCATCACCGCGCCGCCCACCACCACCAGCGCGTCGGTCTCGCCGGTGCTTTCAAGGGCGGCCTTCAGGCGCGCCGGGTACTTCTTGCTGTCCTTGAATTTCAAGGCATCCACCGGCACCACCTCCTGACCGATTTCCCAGCGCCCTTCAGCATCCAGAAACGAGCTCAGGCGGGCGCGCGCGCCGATGCGCAAATGGTGGTCGCACTTGGGGCAGACGTTGAGGTTGTGCTCCAGGTCGGTCTTGTACAACACCGTTTCACAGGAGGGGCACTTGCTCCACAAGCCCTCGGGCACGGCGCGTCGCTCGGCCTTGTCCGAGGGCTGGATCTTGGGCGGCAGCAATTTTTCAAGCCAACTCATCGCTTCTCCTCAATGTCCAACCAAAAAAAGAACCGGCGGGCCATCAGCCATCAGCCATCAGCCATCGGCCATCACCCAACACCCATCACCCATCGATGGCGGCCCGAATCTCGGCCATGAAATCACGAGCGGCCTGCGGCGCAGTCTCCCGGCTTTGCGTCTGCAGGATCTCGATCAACCTGGAGCCGATCACGACCGCGTCCGACACCTGAGCCACGGCTCGGGCCGAAACCGCGTCACGGATACCGAAGCCTACACCCACCGGCACAGACACATGCCGACGGATGCGCGGCACCATCCCTGCCACCGCCTCAGTATCCAGGTGCCCGGCCCCCGTCACGCCTTTCAGCGAGACATAGTAGACGTAACCGCTGGCCACCCGCCCGACCTGCGCCATGCGCTCTTCGGTCGAGGTGGGTGCGAGCAAAAAGATCAGGTCCATGCCCACAGCACGCAACTCGGCGGCGAGCCCCTCGCACTCTTCAGGCGGGTAGTCCACCACCAGCAAGCCATCCACGCCGGCCGCTGCTGCATCGCGCACAAAACTGCCCGCGCCCTGGCGCTGGTTATAACGTTCGACCGGGTTCGCGTAGCCCATCAGCACCACCGGCGTGTCGTCGTTGGTCTGTCTGAACTGACGCACCATCTCCAGCACCTGGATGCTGCCGATGCCGCGCGCCAAGGCTCTTTCGCTGGCTTTCTGGATCACCGGGCCATCGGCCATCGGGTCGGAGAAGGGCACGCCCAGCTCGATGATGTCGGCGCCACCCTCGGCCAGGGCCGCCATGATCTGCGGCGTGAGATCGGCGAAGGGGTCACCGCTGGTGATGTAGGGGATCAAGGCTTGGCGGCCCTGCGCCTTCAGCGCTGCCATCGTGCGCCCGATGCGCCCGACGGGTCCGCTCTTCCCTGGGTAGCCCTGGTTTTCAACGGAGCTCATGACACTTTGCCCTTGACGCTCTGACCCCGGCAACTGGGGCGGCAGAAGAACTCGGCCCCGCTCAGGTCGGCCACCGTGCCGATGTCCTTGTCCCCGCGCCCCGAGAGGTTGACCAAGAGGTGCTGATCGGGCTTCATCTGTGCTGCCAGCTTCATGGCGTAGGCCACCGCGTGGCTCGACTCCAGCGCCGGGATGATGCCTTCGGTCAGACACAAGCGGTGAAAAGCCTGCAGCGCCTCGCCGTCTTCGATCGCCACGTATTCCGCTCGGCCAATGTCTTTCAGGTATGCATGCTCCGGGCCCACCCCGGGATAGTCCAGCCCAGCAGAAACCGAATGGGTCTCGGTGATCTGACCCTGGTCGTCCTGCAGCAGATAGGTGCGGTTGCCGTGCAGCACGCCTGGCGTGCCGGCTGACAGTGAAGCCGCGTGCTTGCCGCTGCTCAAGCCCTGCCCCGCTGCTTCAACGCCGATCAAGCGTGTGCCCTCAAATGGGATGTACGGGTAAAACATGCCCATCGCGTTGCTGCCACCACCCACGCAGGCGATCACGGCATCGGGCTGGCGGCCGACTTGCGCTGGCATCTGCTTCAGGCACTCCTCACCGATCACCGACTGGAAATCACGCACCATCATCGGATAAGGGTGCGGGCCGGCCACCGTACCGATGATGTAGAAAGTGTTTTCAACGTTGGTGACCCAATCCCGCAAGGCTTCGTTGAGTGCGTCTTTCAGCGTCTTGCTGCCGCTCTCCACCGGCACCACCTTGGCGCCCAGCAAGTGCATGCGGTAGACGTTGGGGCTTTGGCGCTTGATGTCTTCGCTGCCCATGTAGACCACGCACTCCATGCCGTAGCGGGCACAGATGGTGGCCGTGGCCACGCCATGCTGGCCGGCACCCGTCTCGGCAATGACTCGCGGCTTGCCCATGCGGCGGGCCAGCAATGCCTGACCAATGGTGTTGTTGACCTTGTGTGCGCCAGTGTGGTTGAGGTCTTCGCGCTTGAGGTGGATCTGCGCGCCACCGATCTCGCGGCTCAGGCGCGATGCGTGGTAGATCGGGCTCGGACGGCCGACGAAGTGCTGCAATTCATGGCGAAACTCGGCGACGAATTCCGGGTCGACGCGGTAGTGCGCGTAGGCCTCGTCCAGCTCACGCAGCGCGTGGATCAGGGTTTCGGCCACAAAAGTGCCGCCGTAGAAGCTGCCTTTGACGGGCCCGAAATGCCCTCGGGCATCGGGTTGGTGGTATTCAAACATCGGGGTCTCTCAGATTTCAGAGTGCTGCCAGCTGCTCGTCGGCCTGGCGCACTGCATGGCAAAACCGGCGCATCAGCTCGGCACTCTTGATGCCTTTGCCGAGCTCCACGCCGGAGCTCACGTCAACGGCCCAGGGCCGGACGCTGAGCACCCCATCGATCACGTTGGCAGGATTCAATCCACCAGACAAAACGACCGGATGGGCAACGCTTGGAGGAATCTGTGACCAATCGAAGACCTTTCCGCTGCCACCGTAGCCCTCGACGTGGGCGTCCAGCAACAGAGCTTGCGCGCTTTTAAAGCGTTGAGCAAAGTCTAACAAATCAAAGCCTGGCGCCATCCGCGCCGCGCGCAAGTAGGGCCGGCGGAACATCTCGCACAGCTCGGGCGTCTCGTCGCCATGAAACTGCCACAGTGCTTGCGGCAGCGCCTCGGCGGCTGCCTGCAGCTCAGCAGGCTGGGGATTGACGAACAGCAGCACTGGCGTCACGAAGACCGGCAGCGTCGCTGCCAGCTCGCAGGCCCGCGCCAGGCTGACGTGGCGAGCGCTTTGAGCGTAGAGCACAAAACCCAGCGCATCAGCGCCTGCCTGAACGGCCGCGTTGAGGTCTTCTTCGCGCGTCAACCCGCAGATCTTGATGCGGGTGCGCAGGGTGCCTGTCGGACGTATGGACTGGGCGAGCTTGGCGTGGGCGAGCTGGGCAGGCGCCGGCTCAGAAGGGGCGAGCTCATCGGGGCGGGAAGAGCCAGTCGGCGGCTGCAACGTGTTCTGGAATGCCATGCTTCGCATCGTAGTACGGGCCCAGAAAGTACAAGCCTGCGGGGCCAAAGGTCGGTGCTGCTGCGTCGCGGTGGCGGGCCGCCAGCACTTCAGCCATCCAGCCAGCGGGCTGTTTGCCGC
The DNA here is from genome assembly GCA_038324515.1 of Burkholderiales bacterium. GTDB lineage: Bacteria > Pseudomonadota > Gammaproteobacteria > Burkholderiales > Burkholderiaceae_C > Rubrivivax. The sequence goes on along the minus strand of JBBQIB010000064.1, from coordinate 8,157 downwards.
TGCCCACTGCCATCAGGCAACCCATGATGTTGCGCACCATGTGGTGCAAGAAGGCGCTGCCGTCAAAATCAAAACACCAATAGGCACCCTGACGACGGATCTGCAATTGACGCAGGATCTTGACAGGGCTGGCAGCCTGGCAAGCAGCGGCCCTGAATGAGCTGAAATCATGTTCACCGAACAAGCAGGCAGCGGCTTGTTGCATGGCCCCATGGTCCAGCGGCTTGAAGGTCCAGCCGACGTGGCCTTGCTCCAGCGCCGGGCGTATGGGCGACTGCAGCAGCAGATACCGGTAGCGCCTGCCCAGCGCGTGGTTGCGGGCATGAAAGTCAGCCGCCACGGGCTGACACCACTGCACCGCGACGTCTGCGGGCAAATAGCGGTTGGTGCCACGCACCCAGGATGCTGCGCTGCGCAGCACCGGGCTGTCCAGGTGCACGACCTGGTTCAGACCATGCACACCCGCGTCAGTGCGGCCGGCGCACAAGGCGCGCAGCGGCACTGCAGCAAATTCGCTGAGCGCTTTTTCAAGCGCATCCTGCACCGTGCGGCCATCCGCCTGTGACTGCCACCCGTGGTAGCCGGTGCCGCGGTAAGAAACGCCCAGCGCGATGCGCTGGAGGGCCTGCTGAGCCTGCTGAGCCTGCTGATCAGGCTGATCAGCCTGATCAGGCTGCTCCACGGTCTGCAGCGCTGCATCAAGCTGCACCGGGCTGCCTGGGTCAGCGCCGCCACGCATCATCCCGGCCGGGTCTGCGACGCTGCTCCGCCCCGGCCCTGCGGCCGTCGGGCGCCTCAGCCCAGTTGCTCCAGCATGCCCTGCGCTTTGGATTTCAGCGTTCCGTTGGCTTTGTTCACGACTTCTTCCAGCAGGTCACGCGCACCTTCCAGGTCACCGATCTGGCGGAACTCTTCTGCCAGCTCCAGCTTGCGCATCAAGGGGTCGGCGGGGTCCAGCACATTGCCGCTGGCCTGTTGGGGCTCATCCAACGCAAAGTCGTTGAAATCCATCTCTGACTCGATGGCTTCTGCCTGCGGCAGCTTGGACTCGGTGCCCAGATCGCCGAGGTCGAAGTCCAATCCGTTGTCGGCGGCAGCCGCTTGGGCCTTGGCTTTGGCTGCCGCCTCAGCACCTGAGCGCTGCAGCGGCAAGGTTTTGGTGTTGCTGCCGTCCAGCTGCAGCATGTCGTCCACGCCGTATCTGGCGTCGGTGCCCAGCGCGTGCGTCTTTTCGTGCACCGGAGGGTCGTCGCCCAGAGGCAGATCCAGATCGAGGTCCAGACCGTCGTTGTCCAGCGTTGCATCGACCGCGGGCTGGAACGCAGCGGGCGCTTGGGCCGTGTAAGGCACCGTGGAAGCTCCCAAGACCTCAACAGGCTGGCCGCCGATGCCCTGCACTTCTTCTGGCGATCCACCGAGCAGATACAGCGGGTTGTCTGGGTCGATGCTGCGGCCCATCTCTTGCGCCTTGCTCCAGTCTTCGCCCCCGCCGCGTGTCAGGTTGAACAGCTGGGTGGCGAGCAGCTCGAAACCCTTGGTGTCGCGCCGCTTGGCGTAAACCTCCAGCAGCTTGGTGCGGATGGCCAGCCGCTCGGGCGTGGCGCGCATGGCTTCTTTGAGAATCTCTTCTGCCTGCAGGTCGCGGCCATAAGCCAGATAGACATCGGCCTCGGCCACCGGATCGACGTCGCCGATGGCGTCCAGCTGCGACAGCGAGTAGCTCATCGACGATGCGCTGCTGGTGGCGCTGGCGGTTTCACGGGTGTCGACGCGCTGGCCGCCGCTGGCACCAAAGAACGAGTCGGGCTGCAGGCGGCTTTCGAGGAACGATGTCTCCCCCACGGGCTTGCGCATGCGGTTGCGCAAACGGTACAGGCCGAACAGCCCCAACAACGCCACCAGCACCCCTGCTGCGGGCAGCAGCAGCGAGTTCTCGCTCAGCGAATCCATGAAGCTGGGGGACTCTGCAGCCGGGCCCGGCGCCACCACGGGCGGCGCTGTGACTGCTGCAGGCGGGGTCGGTGCCGGAGGTGTTGGCGCAGGGGGAGGCGGCGCAGCGGGCGGCGGCGCAGGTGCTGGCTCAGCCGGCGCTTGCGCCACAGCCACCGCAGGTGCAGCCGCACTGGCAGCACCCTGCAGCTTCTTCAGGTCCTGGACGTTGCGCGACAGCTCGGCCAGCCTGGCGTCAGCGGCCCTGCGTTCTGTCTCTTGCGACAGCTTGGCCTCGGCAGCCGACGCTGCTGCGGCCGCGCCTTGAGACAGGGTCAAGCGGTCAGGCGTCGTGGCGGCCGCTTGCCTGCGGTCCTCAACCTGGGTCTGCACAGTACCCGCCGCCTGGCGCGTGGGTGCATTGTCGGCCGTGGTGGTGGTATTGCCTGCCAAGCGCTGGCGGTAGGCGTCGAAGTCGATGCTCTGCGCCACGATGACTTCTCTGGCCGTGCCTGGGTCTACCTTGGCGACTTCCTCTTGCGATGGCACCGACAGCACCGCACCTGAGCGCATGCGGTTCATGTTGTCGGCCATGAAGGCTTGCGGGTTGGCGCGGAACAGCGACACCAGCATCTGATCCAGCGAGACACCCTGGCGCTGCGTGCGCTCTGCAATGCGCGTCAGGTTGTCGCCACGCTTGACGCGGTAATCGTTGATGTCGCGCGGGCGGGGCGCAGCAACGACTGCCGGACGCGGCGCTGCGGCAGCGGCCTGAGGCACTGGCGAGGCCACCGGTGGCGCGGCCCTGGGCGCAGGTGCAGCAGGCGCAACAGGGGCAGCAGGCGCCTGCATCGGGGCCGGCGCAGGCGTGGGGAAGGCTGTCGCAGGCGCCGGGGCCGGCGCGGCCATCGGCGGCGCCGGCGACACGATCGGCGCCGTGGCAGGCGCAGCCGCTTGTGCGCTGCGTGAACCCGGCGGATCAAACAGCAGCGTGTATTCGCGCACCAGCCTTCCAGAGGCCCAGGTGGCTTCGATGATCACGTCGACAAAGGGCTCCAGGACTGCGCGCTCGCTGCTGACCCTGAGCACCGATCGACCATCGGGGCGGCGCACCAGTTGCACGCTGGCGCTGGGCAAAACGGCGTTGTACTCGACACCTGCAGCCCGGTAGGCATCGGGCGACGCCACACGCACCACCAGCGAGGCGGCTTCTTCGGGAGTGATGCTGGAGACTTCGACCTCCGCACGCAGCGTCTCGCCCAGCGAGGACATGACGGTCAGCCGACCCAGGCCCAAGGCTGCAGCATGCGAGCCCCAAAGCAGTACGGTGGCCAGCGCCACACCTTTGAGCGCAAAACGCATAGCGTTCGTAGAGCGGTGATTCAAGGTAAGTCCCCCACGCGAGCTGGCCAAGTCGGTGTCGACTTGGCGTCGGGCCTGCAAAGAGCCCCGCAGTTGGCCACGAGGCATGACCGCACGGCCGCAAAAACCACAACAGTATCAAGCATATAGGAGCGCAAGCTCATCTAAAAGCTAATGATGGCGGGGGAAAGCCCGCTTTGTCATTGTGCAAAGTCGCACGAATCAACCCTGTCGCAGCGGTCTGTTGCGCCGAGGCAACGACCCAACTGCTGGGCGAAAGACGGGCGCTGCTCCGAGAGGACTCCGAATGGGGACGCCGAATGGGGACTGCGAACCGGGGCTCCGAACCGGGGCTAAGAGCGGGGGCTGCAGACACAGGCTGCAAATCACGCGTCCGTGCTGAGCTCGTCACTGCTTCTGCAAGATCCGCAAGGTGCGCCGCAAGGGCTCGGCTGCACCCCACAACAACTGGTCGCCAATCGTGAACGCGCCCAGATAGTGCGCGCCCAAGGCCAGCTTGCGCACTCGCCCCACGGCGATGTCCATCGTGCCGCTCACCGCCACCGGCGTCAGCCCATGGACGGTGTCCTGCCGGGTGTTGGCCACCCAACGCACCCAGACGTTGTCATTGCGGATCATGGCTTCGATGTCAGCCAGCGGCACGTCGCGCTTGAGTTTGAAGGTCAGCGCCTGGCTGTGGCAACGCATCGCGCCCACGCGCACACACAGGCTGTCGATGGGCGTCAGCGGCGTGCCAAAGCCCGGACCACGGCCGAGGATCGTGTTGGTCTCGGCGCCACCTTTCCACTCTTCCAGGCTGGTGCCGTCACCACGGTCGCTGTCGATCCAGGGGATCAGGCTGCCACCCAGCGGCACCATGAAGTTCTTGGTTTGCTCGCTGCTCAAGCCACGCTGCGCAGCGACCACTTCGCGGTCGATGTCCAGGATCGCGCTGGCCGGGTTGTCCAGCAAGGGGCGCACGGCCGCGTTGAGGGTGCCGTACTGCGTCAACAGCTCGCGCATGTGCTGCGCGCCGCCGCCGCTGGCGGCCTGGTAGGTGGTGGCCGTCATCCACTCCACCAGATCGGCCTTGAACAGCGCGCCCATCCCCATCAGCATGCAGCTCACCGTGCAATTGCCTCCGATGAAGTCTTTGACGCCTTTGGTCAGCCCTTGCTGGATCACGGGCAGGTTGACCGGGTCCAGCACGATGACTGCATCGTCGTTCATGCGCAGGGTCTTGGCGGCGTCGATCCAATAACCCTTCCAGCCACTGGCGCGCAGCGGGCCGTGCACCGCCTGGGTGTAGTCCCCGCCCTGGCAAGTGATGATCACCTCGCAACTGGCCAACGCCTGCAGATCGTCGCCATCCAGCAAAGCCTTGCCGCCTGCTGCCAGGTCGGCAATCGCTGCCGGCGGCGCAGTGCCCGCATTGCTGGTGCTGAAGAACACCGGCTCGATCAGATCAAAGTCTTTTTCGGCGCGCATGCGCTCGATGAGCACACTGCCCACCATGCCGCGCCAACCCACCAGCCCCACGCGGGGTTTTGCAGAGAGTGCCATTGTTCGTTCGCCTTGTTGCCTTGACTCGGGCCCCGGGTCTTGCCGGCACGCATCGCCGGGGTCCAAGAAGGGGCGAGACGGGCCAGTAGCCTCAGGGCTGGGTACCGATTTTGGTGGTGATCGGGGCCGAGGTCGAGGGGGTGGTCTGCGGCGCCTTTGCTGCCGCGCCAGCGCCAGCGCCAGCGCCATCAAGACGCTTGCCCGACAGCGCTGCGACCACCGCGTCGCCCATCTCCAGCGTGCCGATGCGCTTCGTGCCTTGGCTCCAGATGTCGGCCGTGCGCAAGCCCGCCGACAACACCTGGCCTACCGCAGCCTCGATCCGCTCGGCGGCGTCAGCTTGTTTCAGTGAGTAGCGCAACATCATGGCAGCAGAAAGAATTGCAGCGAGTGGGTTGGCCACCCCTTTGCCCGCGATGTCCGGCGCGCTGCCGTGGCTGGGCTCGTAAAGCCCCTTGTTGTGTTGGTCCAACGAAGCGCTGGGCAGCATGCCGATGCTGCCGGTGAGCATCGCGGCCTCGTCGCTCAGGATGTCGCCAAACATGTTGCCGGTGACCACCACATCAAAGGCCTTGGGCGCCTTGACCAGTTGCATCGCAGCGTTGTCCACATACATGTGCTGCAACTCGACATCCGGGTACTGCGCATGCACCTCGGTGACCACGTCTCTCCAGAACTGAAAGGTCTCCAGCACGTTGGCCTTGTCCACGCTGGTCAGCTTCTTGCGGCGTTGGCGTGCGGCCTGGAAAGCCACGTGCGCGATGCGCTCGATCTCGGGCTTGCTGTAGCGCATCGTATCGAAGGCTTCTTCAGCACCCGGAAAGTGCCCGTCGGCAGCGATGCGCCGACCCCGCGGCTGGCCGAAATAGATGTCGCCGGTCAGCTCGCGGATGATCAGGATGTCCAGCCCGGCGACCAACTCCGGCTTCAGCGAAGAAGCATCGGTCAGCTGCGGGTAACACAGCGCAGGACGAAAGTTGGCGAACAGGCCCAGGTGCTTGCGCAAGCCCAGGATGGCCTGCTCGGGCCGCAGCGGGCGATCCAGCTTGTCGTACTTCCAATCGCCCACGGCGCCAAACAGGATCGCGTCGGCCGCCTTGGCCAGTTGCAGCGTCGATTCAGGCAGTGGATGGCCATGCGCGTCGAAGGCTGCACCGCCGACCAATGCGGTTTCAGTTTCGAACTTCAGGTCCAGCGCGCCCAGTACACGCACGGCCTGCTCGACGATTTCCGTGCCAATGCCGTCGCCCGGCAATATCGCAATCTTCATGTGCTCACTTTCATCCCAGATCCGAGGTGGCCAACCAGGGCATGCGGGTCAACCGCTCAGCCTCGAAAGCCTTGATCTTGTCTTTGTGTCTCAAGGTCAGGCCGATGTCGTCAAAGCCATTGGTCAGGCAGTATTTGCGAAAGGGCTGCACTTCAAAGGGCAACTCGCTGCCGTCAGGCTTGACGACCACCTGGCGCGGCAAATCCACCGTCAGGCTGTAGCCCGGGAAGGCCAGCACTTCGTCGAACAGCTTGTCGATCTGGCTGGTGGGCAACTGAACCGGCAACACGCCGTTCTTGAAGCAATTGTTGAAAAAGATGTCGGCATAGCTGGGTGCAATCAAAGCCCTGAAGCCGTATTGCTCCAGCGCCCAGGGTGCATGTTCGCGGCTCGAGCCGCAGCCGAAGTTGCTGCGCGCCAACAGCACGCTGGCTCCCGCATACCTCGGCTGGTTCAGCACGAAGTCAGGGTTGGGCTTGCGGCTGGTGGGGTCCTGACCGGGCTCGCCAGGGTCCAGATAACGCCAGGCGTCAAACAGATTGGGGCCGAAGCCACTGCGGTGGATCGACTTCAAGAACTGCTTGGGGATGATGGCGTCGGTATCGACGTTGTCGCGGTCCATCGGGGCCACCAGTCCGCGGTGCACGGTGAAAGCTTGCATGGGTCGTCTCTTGGCTGTGTTGTGCTGTGCTGTGCCGTGCTGTCCCGTACCGTTCCGTCACGCACCAATCAGCCGATGCGGCGCACGTCCACAAAGTGCCCGTTGAGGGCGGCAGCGGCGGCCATCGCCGGGCTCACCAGATGCGTGCGTCCGCCAGCGCCCTGGCGGCCTTCGAAATTGCGGTTGCTGGTGCTGGCGCAGCGCTCGCCAGGCTCCAGCCGGTCGGCATTCATCGCCAGGCACATGCTGCAGCCGGGCTCACGCCACTGGAAACCTGCCGCTTCAAAGATCTTGTGCAACCCTTCAGCCTCGGCTTGCGCTTTGACTTGCCCTGAGCCGGGCACCACCATCGCCACCTTGACGTTGCTCGCCACCTTCTGGCCCACGCGCTTGACCACGGCAGCAGCTTCGCGCAGGTCTTCGATGCGACTGTTGGTGCAAGAGCCGATGAAGACCTTGTCGATGCGGATGTCGGCGACGGGAAGATTCGGCGCGAGCGCCATGTAGCGCAAGGCACGCTCCATCGCGTCGCGCCTTCCGGGGTCGCGCTCGAGCTCCGGATCGGGCACGCGGTCGCCGATCGCGACCACCATCACCGGCGAGGTGCCCCACGTCACCTGCGGGCGCACGTCGGCAGCGTCGAGCGTGACCACCGCGTCCCAGTGCGCGTCGGCGTCGGAATGCAGGGTGCGCCAGTACGATTCGGCGAGCGCCCATTCGAGGCCGCTCGGGCTGTACGGGCGGCCGCGCAGGTAGGCGATCGTGGTCTCGTCGACGGCGATGAGGCCTGCGCGCGCGCCCGCCTCGATCGCCATCTCGTCCACGAGGTGACGAGCCCGCAGGCGTTCGAGGGGCTCGATCTCGCCGGCCGCAAGGTCTGGCGCCTCTCCGCCAATCTGGCCGTCAGCGATCACAACGTGCCGACGACCGACCGCTCGCACGGCATCGCCGACCCGATCTCGCGCCTGCAGGTCGACACGCTCGACGCGAACTGCGACCGCCACGGCATCACGCAGTTCAAGATGAACGATCGCCGCCAGGGCATCGTCCACGTGATCGGGCCGGAGCAGGGCGCGACGCTGCCCGGCACGACCGTCGTCTGCGGCGACTCGCACACGTCTACCCACGGCGCGTTCGGCGCGCTCGCGCACGGCATCGGCACGAGCGAGGTCGAGCACGTGCTCGCGACGCAGACGCTGCTCGCGCGCAAGGCGAAGAACATGCTGGTGCGGGTCGACGGCACGCTCGGTCGCGGCTGCAGCGCCAAGGACATCGTGCTCGCGGTGATCGGCAAGATCGGCACCGCCGGCGGCACCGGCTACACGATCGAGTTCGCCGGCAGCGCGATCCGCGCCCTCAGCATGGAAGGGCG